>JADFMS010000005.1 GCA_022563775.1 Fidelibacterota bacterium
CCTGCTTCAAATGCCCAGCGCTATTATAAAAAAGCAAAAGCTGCGCGTTCGGGAGAAAAGAAACTTCTGCGGGCTATTAGAGAGGGAGAAAAAATGATTCCGGACCTTGCCAAATTGGTAGTGAAGCTCGAATCTGTCAGCACTCTCAAAGAGTGGGACATGTTTGAGAAGAATTCTCTTAAAAAACGGCTTCCGGCAATTCGTTCTAATCGGCAAAAACAAGATGCGCCGTCTTTACCTTACAAAACATTCGAAGCGCCTGAAGGCTACGCCGTTTATGTGGGTAAAAGCGCTAAAGACAACGATAAGTTAACTTTTAAGGTAGGAAAGAAAAACGATTTGTGGTTGCACGTACAGGGAGCGCAAGGTTCCCATGTAGTAGTTCCCGCGTTGAAAAAAGGCATCCCTTTTCCTCGTGATGTTATCGTGTTCGCGGCTCAACTTGCAGCAAGAAACAGTAAGCAAAAACACTCCGGTATGGTGCCGGTTATATATACACAGTGTAAATACGTTTGGAAGAAAAAAGGGGGACCGCCCGGAACCGTGCATATCAAGAATGAAAAAACAATTATGGTGAAGCCGGGATTATAGAAACGAGCAGGATTACTCCTGCCCTTGAGGGTGGCACTGCCACCATTGCGAGTCATGGGGAATGATTACAATTTTTTCTACAAAATATTACATACCGAACGATAACACCCCTCGCCTCTGCGAGGCACTTTCCTCAAGGGGAAAGGCTTCGTCATTGCGAGGAGTGGCAACGTCACGACGTGGCAATCTCATACTGAAGAAACTAATCCGAGATTACTTAGTCGTTACACTCCTCGACAGCCCGAATTATGTCACTCTTGACACACCCCGCCCTGCGGGCACCCCTCTTTTTAGAGGGGAACTTTAGTTCCATCTTCGATAGGATATGTGCGAATCAGGATTCAGACTGACCCGCCACATAATTTCTCCCCTCCTTCATAAGGAGGGGACGCCTCGAAGAGGCAGGGGTGGTTATTTTCCGTGCGGGTTAGGAACTTGCAGCCTAAACTCATACGAAGCCCTGACTGCCACGAAAATCTAATTCACCACTACCTCTTCGGGATCAGCTTCAACATCCTCTTTCTCTTCATCAAAGAAATGCTTAAAATCAAGCATCTGAGTCTTTAGATCCATCGGGTACGAAATTTCTATATCCGTTATGCTGCCGTCATCTCCATATACGGGCGTCAAGCGTGGAAACACCACCACATCGAAATCTGACATACCTATTGCAAGCGAGCGTTCGAGTATTTCATCTCTGAGCAGTGTATCTATCTTTATTCCATATTCAGAAATTATAGCTTTCGCGCCTTCGTAGTCGCCTGTTGCCTTTATCTCCATCAGTTTGGAAAGAAGTTCTCCGATTCCTTTACGCATCTCATCATAATCAACGACTTCGTAATAAGTCTTTCCGTCTATCTTTTTCACCTCGATGCCGTTTGTATTCCGCCTGATGTATTCGATTATCATCTGCCTCGCGCGATCATGGTCCTGCTCGATCTGATCGCCCTCCGGAACTTTTCTGAGTTTGGTGAGAGCCTCCATCGCAATCTTATCATAGCCGGCTTTTCCTACATCCGTTGAGGGAGCGACTCCCATTTCAACTAATTTAGGATCGAAAAAATTCCATAACGCAACGAGTTCAGCTCGCGCTTCTTCCAATGTAGAATAATATTCCTTGATGTAATCTTTTGGATCGCCTTCAAGATCAGCGGCTTTCCTGCCTGAAGCATGACCCACCACCTCGTGCATGGCAATTTTCAGGTCATAGATCAAACCTCCGAATTTTTTGGCTCTTGACTTCATTTCCTCCGAAACGGCAAACTCTTCCATCTCCACAGTGGCATGGGCGACATGCCTTGCTATAACGACATTCCCCAACACAACGCTTTTGGAACCGTACTCTTCCCTTATCGCCTGCTCATTAGGGAGATTGATTCCGCGGGGACTCTTTGGACCCGAATCACCCGTTCCCAACAGATTATACACTACATTCGCCACAGGAGCGTCTATTTCAGAACGCTTGTATTCATCCGCCCAGGGTGCCTTTTGTTCAAAGTACAGAGCGTTTTCTGCAAACGCTCTCAGCATACTCGTATTTTCTTCATCCACTAATTCAAGTGTTGCTTCATAGGAACCCTTCTGTGCGCGCGGGTCATCGTAGACTTCTATAAAGCCGTTTATAATATCAATTTTTACGCTGTTCTGAACCCATGCGATGTTATACGCACGGAAATCCTCTAAATCACCCGTTCGGAAATAATTGGCAAGCAGCCTAAGAACATTCGCTTGATCCGGTTCTGCATACTCAGCCGCTTCTCCCAATTCTTTCGCAGCCAATTCGAGCTCTTTGGCGTACATTCCCGGCTCTATCCCGTCACCTCCTGCCCTGTAAACGAGTTCAATCAACTCTCCATTTTGTACGACGATTTTGGAATTCAAAGAGTTCTTCTCAATAAATCCCTCAAGGTCCGCTAAAGTAACACCATCGTAAAAATTTACAGCGCTCGTAGCCAACATATCTTTTCCCTCTTCGGGATTCTTATTGGTCTTTACGGGTTCAAACTCTTTGTCAAATATATATGGTCTTAGATGGCTCAAGACTTCGTCAAGGTCTTCATCTTTTTTTAAGCCGAAATCAGCTCCGTTTGCCTCAGCGATAGACGCCGCTTTTGAGAAACTGATAAAGCTGATATCAGGTATAAACTTTCTCGAATTGTCCTCGTCATATTGGCTGTTATTTATCCAAAAAAGTTTTGTGTATTCGAGAATTTCGCTCTGCACATCTTCATCTATCCCTTCGGGATTTTCGACAATCGCTTCAAGAATATTCCGGATCTTCAATGCGTACTTGTGATTTTGGTCGTAATAGATATCTCGACCCGCTATCGCCGACCGATACAGATGCCAGGCTAACATCTTTTCCTTTAGCGTAAGATCCTTAAATCCATCCGCATAAACCTGTACCACCATTACGTTACGAACCTTCTCTAAGAAATATTTTCTCTCGCCTTCTGTATTTATATCACCCGAATCCTTCTTAGAACATCCTGCTGTCAGTGTCGCCCCCGCAATTAATAACATCACAACTACTTTAAACTTTTTCATGACTTTTCCCTCTGAACTAAATGCTGCGTTATTGATTTTTACTTCTCTTAAGTTATTTAAATCAACAGCAACTGTCAAGCCTAACCCGGAGAATTGGAAGTGCGGGTCAGGAATTTTTCTGATCGTACCATAAGTATACGGTCATTGCGAGGAGTCCCGAAACTTCGGGACGACGCGGCAGCCGAAGACAGGCGTAAGCCAATCTCGCGCCACTGATCTACGACTGAGATTGCTTCATTCTGATGAATCAGTGTTCGCAATGACAGCCGAGTACGGGTTAGGAATTTTTCTTCTAAAGTAATTCTATTTAGCCCAGCCAATTATGGCTGGGAGACGGAGGGTGTCCAAACCTCCTCCCTTGAGGGAGGTGTCACTTTGTGACGGAGGGTGTGATTGTAATCGTCTTACAAAGCTATCTCCACCGAATGATCACGTCCCTCGCCTCTGCGAGGCATTCCCCTCAAGGGGAGAGGAAAAATGTGCAAGTAAGGAATTTTGCTGACCGAAATTAAAATTAGAAAGAATTAGAAATTTAAAAAGAAAACCCGTTTACTCTATCCAAAGCCCCGAATTGAAATCCACAAGGAGAGAAACTCGGTGCGTATCTCCTAAATTTTCCTGCGAGCCGACGGAGCCGAAAGAATAATCTACCGTCGCTCCCCTGACCTTGATACCGATACCAGCGCTAAACGGTTCAACTTCCCCCCTACCCGCTCGCAGTATCAAGCGGTCATTCACATGGAGTTCTCCGCCGAAAGTAAGTGAAGTAAACGATCCTCCGAGACCGATGCCGTCAGAAGAAAATGACCTGTCACCGTCCGTCCGGGTCACAAATTCTATGCTCGGCATCAACCACGCCTCAGAAAAGGGAAGTTCGACTATAGTGGAGATCCCCGAACGCAAGGTTGGAGATATGAGTTCTTTGGTTCCCGTGTCCCATGCAAGTAGAGTTGTAGTAACGTCCTGCAAGTTTGCGCCGATGAAAATCTTATCCCTTAAACGATATTTCATGGCAATATCGAATCCAAGTCCGTTGGCGGAGTGGTTCGCAAACGCTTTTCGTATGAATTTTACGCTACCACCGTAGGCGAACCGTTCGTTAAATTGTCTTCCGTAAGAAAGATAGAACGCCCATTCGGAATCACTGAATTTGGTTATCGCATCTTCATCTAATCGCTCTCCAAAATCAAGTTGGCCGTTCCCTTCTGTGCCGTCAGGATCATCTGTTCCGGGGATACCGTCCGTTCCGTAATCCAAAAGAGCGTTAGTTGTGTTCGGGATCCCCTCGACACCAAGCCGTATCATGCTGAAACTGATGGCTCTGTCACTGGCATACGGACGGGCATATGCGGCGTAATCATAGCTGACTATTCCACCGAAACGTTCAGAATGCATGGCGGAAGCCTGTTGATTCTCTATAGAAGCCAAACCAGCGGCGTTCCAATATCCGGCTGTAACGTCATCCGCAACACTTACGAATGCGCTGCCCATACCAAGCGCTCGCGCGCCCACACCGGTAGATATAAATTCACCGGCATATTTTGCAATGCTTTGAGCAAATGCCTCTTGAGAGACGAGAACTGCCAATAAAAGCAGTGTGACCAATTGAAATTTCTTTTTAAACATATTCATATTTGTTGCCATTTTTACGAATCAAACCCCATACAGGTTCCCGACTATTTCTCCAATCCCCATTTCTTTTTGAGCTCGTCAAGTTTCGCCATAGCCTCTAAAGGTGTCATGCTGTTCAAATCGAGCTCCTTAAGTTCCTCTTTGAGCTTGGCTTCTTTCTCATCAAATATACCGATTTGATATTCAGAAACACTCTCTTTTTTCACACGCCGTTTTTGCAGCGATGAGTACTGCGTTTCCAGTGACCAAAGTACCTCTTTGGCTCTCTCTATCACGGAGCGTGGAAGTCCTGCTAATTGAGCAACCTGAATTCCGTAACTATGGTCAGCGCTTCCCGGAATTATTTTTCGTAGAAAAACTATCTTATCTCCGTATTCCTTAACCGCTACATTGAGATTATGAACCCTCGGAAGCAATTCCGCAAGTTCCGCTAATTCGTGATAATGAGTGGCAAAAAGCGTCTTGGCAGCTACCGTCGGATTGTTATGCAGATATTCGGTCACCGACCATGCTATCGAAAGACCGTCATACGTACTTGTTCCCCTCCCGATTTCATCCAACAAGATCAGGCTTCTCTCTGTTGCGTTATTGAGTATGTTCGCCGTTTCATTCATCTCCACTAAAAACGTGCTCTCACCTCCGGCGAGGTTATCCGACGCTCCCACTCTCGTGAAAAGCTTGTCTACAATGCCCATTTTCACTTCACTCGCGGGAACATAACTCCCTATCTGAGCGAGCAGAACTATCATTGCTATCTGACGTAGGTAAGTCGATTTACCTGCCATGTTAGGTCCTGTAACGATTTGGATCTGTCGGTCGTGACAGTCAGCTTCCAAGTCATTCGGGACGAACGACTCTCCCGGCGGTAACAGTTCCTCTACGACAGGATGCCTTCCGTCTTTGATGCTGATACGAGTTGAATCCTCAAGAACAGGACGGGTCCACTGTTCGCTTTCCGCCGTCAGACCGAATGTGGACAGAACATCGAGCCTCGCTATCACATCGGCGTTCCACTGTATCTCGCCTGCCGAGTCCAATACCTTATCAAGAACCTCATCGAAAAGTTTTAGCTCTAACGCTTTTATCTTCTCTTCAGCGCCGAGAACCTTTTCTTCATATTCTTTTAATTCGGGTGTTATATATCGTTCACTGTTTACAAGAGTCTGCTTCCTTATAAAATCCTCAGGCACCTTGTTTATGTGAGTTTTCGTTACTTCGAGATAGTAACCGAAGACCTTATTATAACCTATCTTCAGTGAGGGAATTCGGAGTCGTTCCCTCTCCTTTGCCTGCATTGAGGCTATCCAATCCTTCCCTGAGGAGGAGATCGAACGGAGTTCATCCAATTCTTCGTTATAACCGTCTCTGATATATCCGCCATCTGTTTTCGTAGCCGGAGGTTCATCATTCAAAGCGGATTTTATCAGCTCCGTCAGTTTGCTAAGATCTGTCGATTGAGAGATCAGAGATTTGAGTTCCTTGTTCTTAATAGAATTCAACAGCAGTTTAAGATCCGGAATATGAACCAGGCTATGTTTTAAGGCTACAAGGTCCCTTGGCATTGCTCGTCCGGAGGATAGCCTTGAAAGCAGACGTTCTATGTCATTCATACTTCCGAGGCGCTCTCTTACTTCATCTCTCAGATTACTTTCCGAGGAGAAAAAACTCACTACTTCCAACCGTTTCTCGATATCGCTGATTTCAGTTAGCGGATTGCGGAGCCAATTTCGTAACAGCCGTGAACCCATTGCAGTTTTAGTTCTGTTTATAACATCTAATAAAGAACTTTGCTGCGCGCCGCTCATCATCGGTTCGAAAAGCTCAAGATTCCTTACCGTCGTTTGGTCCAATCCCATGAAGGAATCTTCTTTGTGAACGGAAATAGTCGTGAAGTGCCTCAAGCTCTCTTTATGATTCTGTTCGAGGTAATGAAGCAGCGCGCCGGCGCTCTTCACACCCACCGTTAAGTCTTCTATTCCGAATCCTTTAAGATTCTTCGTCTTAAATTGCTCTGTGAGCTGCTCATATGCATAATCTTTGGAAAATATCCAATCTTCCAATGATGTAACCATCGCGGAGATCCCGTTCAGAAGATTCTCCTCTCCGTTCTCCCCCGATTGTTGTATCAGAATCTCCGAAGGCTCGATCGACCTCAACCGTTCTTTCAAAGCCATCTTGTCTATTTCAGAAACAGAAAATGCGCCCGTAGATGCATCCGCCCATGAAAGTCCGACCTCGTTATCATATATGCATATTGAGGCTATGAAATTATTCTTTCCGTCCTCAAGCATCTTATCGGAAAGCGTCGTTCCGGGTGTGACAGTCTCGACTACTTCCCGTTTTACTATGCCTTTTGACAGAGAAGCCTCTTCCACCTGTTCACATATAGCCACCTTGTAGCCGCTATTTACTAATTTATGCAGGTACGTGTCGAGAGAATGCCAGGGGAAACCAGCCAAGGCAATTTTCGAACCTTTTTCGTCTTTCCCGCGAGCAGTGAGAGTTATTCCTAAAATCTTTGACGTAATCTTCGCGTCTTCGGCGAAAGTCTCATAAAAATCACCCATTCTGTATAGAAGAATTGAATCGGGGTTCGCCGCTTTTATCTTCCAATATTGTTTCATGAGAGGTGTCAGCTCATCTTTCACTTTGGTCGTCATCTCAGGCTTTGACCCTCACATTTCCCTCTCTGCGTGTGATGTTGTTATCATCGAGATAGAGCAGCAGCGGTATCGCGTATTTTCTGGATACACCCGTCATTTCTTTCAGGTCAGACACGCTGAGCTCATCCTTCTTAGAAAAATGCCCATCGATTTTACCCCGTAATTCTTCCATCAGCGCCGCGTGAATAAAAAAATCTCCATCAAGTCTGATCACTTTTTCATCCTGAATAAAACGTTTAATAAGCTGGTAGATCTCCTTGTTTTCTCTTCCAAGTTCAGCTGCCAATTCTTTTGAAGTCGAAGCGTTAAACCTATTCGATAAGAGTGTGTCTTCTAACAGTTTCAATGTGCTCTCCTCGTCGCCCTGTCCGACACCTTTGATCGAAATCAGTTCGTCCTTCTTAACTATCTTTTTACTTTCAATCAGTAGTTCAATCAGCTGTTCAAATGCTTGCGAAGAGATGCTCAGCCACTCCCGAATTTCCGATAGTTTTATCCCCGCTGTGGATCGGTTTTCCGTAAAGAATTTTTCCAATCTGAGGAGGATAAGTTCCCTCGACCTGCTCAATGATTCAGCGCTGTACCATCGCCTGTTACTCCCTTTGCCAATCGACAATATAAGCGAAGATTTTTCGAGCTCCTTGAGCAATTTCAAGGCTCTATCCGATGCTATTCCGAGTTCAACACCTAACTCCTGTTCGCTTATTCCGCTGCCATTCCGCTTCAAAACAAGCACTGCTGATATATCAAGATCGGTTCCTTCATTTATTACTTTAAGTAAATCATATATCTCTCTGTCTTTACGCTTATATCTCGAATTTGACAGCTTTAATACTACCCCGCCACCTATAGTCAGCGGAGGCGAATATCTCCGTATTATGAATTTATCCTTGACCGCCACAGGAACCTCTTTTTCGAGAAAAACCTGCACAAATCCGTTTCCACCGGCTTCAATTTCGGCTGAACCTAAGATGGATATTCTGCCCATTACCTCTCCCGTTCCGAGATGAAGACGAACTCTGGTACGATTCAAAAGCGGCTTCGGAGCGCTGTCGAGAAGATTCAAATTTCCTTCAAATATCATGGTCGGATTAAGGTAATTTTTTACCGCTATATGACTTCCCCGAACGACATCTTCCGTGCTTACTCCACTTAAATTCAGGGCGGCTCTTTCTCCCAATTTTGCATTTTCCGTTTCTTCATTGTGCTGCTGTATTCCACGAACTTTAGCTGCAATCCTGCCGGGTAGAATTTCAACACTATCGCCTTTCTGAACCGATCCAGAAACTACGGTTCCCGTTACGACAGTTCCGAATCCTTTTACCGAAAATGAGCGGTCTACAGGAAGTCGAAAATATCCTTTGTCATCCCTCTCTTTTTTATCATCGATTACCTTATTCAAGGTCTCTTTTATTTTTTCTATCCCGTCTCCATTTGTGGCGGATGCTTTGAAGATAGAAGCGTTTTCCAAAAAAGTTCCTGTTGTTAATTTCTTGGCATCCTCGACTACCATATCGAGCCAGCTCTCTTCAACAAGATCAATTTTGTTGATAACGATCATACCGTCCTCTACCCCGAGCAAGCTCAGGATATCCAGATGCTCTCTCGTCTGAGGCATTACTCCGTCATCAGCTGCGATAACGAGAATCACATATGAAATTGTAGAGACACCGGTAACCATGTTCTTTATAAATCGTTCATGCCCCGGCACGTCGATAATTGTGGCGTTTTCACCGAAAAACGCAAAACCGATATCGATAGTTACCCCTCTTGATTTCTCTTCGGGCAGACTATCGGTGTCTTTTCCTGTGAGAGCCTTTACGAGAGCGGTTTTACCATGATCGATATGCCCAGCGGTGCCTATAACCACATGACTCATACCGAACCGATAACCTCTAATATGGATTCAGAGAGTAATTCAATATCGTTTTCATTTATCGCTCTCAAGTCAATGAAAAAAGCGTCGTTATTTATGTAACCGATAACAGGCACTTCTAATTTTCTGAATTTTGCGGAAACGGTTTCGACAGTGTGCTTTTCGGAAGTGATGCAAACCGCAATGCTGGGAAGTTCCGCGACGGGCAGCGAACCGCTTCCCGCTTCGCCTGTTACCTCTCTAATTTCAACTGAATATTCATCACTGTTTTTGTTTAAGCCGGCAATAGCCTTTTCCGCTCTCTTTTTCAACTCTTCTAATGGAGTAGAGAAGAGAGAATATGCCGCATGTGTTTCTGAAAGTTTCTCCGGTTCCGCAAAGAGTTTCAGGGTTTCTTCCATCGCAGTCAATGTCGCTTTGTCGCAACGCAAAACGCGCATCAGAGGATTCTCTTTGCACTTGTCTATAACGGTCTTGGAACCTATAAGCAGACCGGCTTGCGGACCGCCTAAAAGCTTATCACCCGAAAATGTCACTAAATCTATTCCGGTCTTCACTATCTCAGACACTAATTCTTCTCCCGGAAGTCCGAATTTTGTCAAATCTGTCAACGCTCCGCTTCCTAAATCGAATATAACAGGGATAGAATGTTTATGCGCTAACTCCACTATCTCTTTGTGTTCCGGGAATTTTGTGAATCCCGATATTTTGTAGTTACTCGTATGCACAAGTATAATGGCGCCGCTGTTTTCGTTGATCGCATTCTCGAAATCTTTAAGATGAGTGCGGTTCGTGGTGCCTATTTCTACCATTATTGTTCCCGCTCGTTCCATCACATCGGGCATTCGGAATGAACCGCCGATCTCCACCAACTGCCCCCGTGAGACGATACACTCTTTTTTATATGCTAAAGTGTTAATGGCAAGAAGCACAGCGGCTGCGTTGTTATTGACGATAGCGGCAGACTCTGCCCCCGTCAGCGCTTTCAACAGTTCCTCGATGTGCTGATTTCGGTCCGAACGTTTTCCGTTTTCTAAGCTAATTTCAAGATTCGTATAACCTCCTGAAACTTCATACACTTTTTTAAGCGCAGCCTTGGATAGAGGCGCTCTACCTAAATTGGTGTGCAGAATTATACCTGTGGCGTTTATTACTTTTTTCATGCTCGGCAGGAAATCCTGACGGAGTTTCTTGGAAACTGATTCAGCCAATCTTTGAACTGTTTTCTCTTTTGTAGAATCTCCATTCCTCTTTCCCTTTAATATCAACTGCCGCTCTTCCTCCAATGAGGCTCGTAATTCCGACAGTATCAATTCATGCGGAAGAGCGATATTCTTCAATTCAGGGCGTATCAGCAGCGCGTCCACTGATGGCAGCGATTTTAGTTCCTCTTGAATCTCTTTTTTCTGCGTCATATGAGTCTTATAAAGTTTTGTCGAGCTTTTAAGATATGGAGAAACTTGAGATTAGTCAAGGGATGTGAACTAATTCCGATATTCGATTTAGATCTTAAAATCTTTTATCTGATGTCCCTTCCGAGTCCGGCTGACTGACGGATATTGTGTGTAGACATGACACACCCCGTCTTCTCGACACTTAAATGTCTCGAATCCACCCCTCTTGATAGAGGGGAATTTTTTATCCCCTCCTTTTTAAGGAGGGGAAGCCTCGAAGAGGCAGGGGTGGTTGTTCTCGGTGCTGCAGGATAAGCCCTGACTATCTCGGAAAATATTTTATATTCTCCAAGTGTTTTTCTCCACATCATACTCTTGCCATTCCTGTAAGTGAAGCATTCCGTCAGATTTATAAAATCTTAGATTTATTTTCTTCTCACCTGCGTTTTCACTACACATAGTGAACAAATACGTTGCATCTTTGGGTTCCAAAAGGAGTGTCTTCGAGACAAGCCCCGACTCGCACTCAATAATTCTCCTCTCTAATAAGAGAGGTGCCCATAGGGCGGGGTGTGTAAAGAGTTCTAAATGTAAGTTCTTATAAAGCCGATTGCGGATTTACCTGGATTTTTTTATAGAATCAACGCTGACTTACTGCTCTTCTCCTGCCGAGCAGGTATAACCAGATCGCCAATAAGATACCGGGAATCATAACTATACTCAGAAATACGAAAACTTCACCTATACCATATTTTTCCGCCACGTATCCGCTCAACGTTGAAGAGAACGAACCTATACCGAATCCGATGGCGATGTTCAGTCCATACCCCTTCCCCCTACTTTTCAGGGAGTTGTAGCTTGCCAACAGTGTGTTGCCTACCGGTTGACCGGCAAAGATGAATATGGTAAATATGAACGCCCATATTACGAGCGAATATTGAGCTGTCATACCCATGAACATAAGTGAAATTGAGACTATCGTCCAGAGTGGAATGAGAATCAGTGTCAGAGAATATTTCTCCGCTGCTCTTCCTCCTAACCACTGCCCGAACATCCCCGTGAGAAGAGCGGCGGTTGTTACCACTCCCCCTACGGCTATCGGGTCCAAACCTTCCCACAGCATCACCTTGTGAGTAAAAAGATAAGGCATGAATGTAAGCGTACCTCTGTATACAAACCCGAAAATGATTGATGAGAGATAGAAGATAATCAGCTCGGGAAAAAGAGTTTTTCCTTCTTTGTGGTTAGCCTCATTTCCATCCAATTTTCCTTTAGTCAACGGCTTTAGATAAAAGTAAATTCCAATCAGAAGCGAGAGTAAGCCGAACAGCAGATAGGCATCCCGCCAATCGCCATAGCCCGCAATCAGACCCGATATCAGCGGCGCTCCCGCAAGTCCTATATTCCCGAAAATACCATGATATCCAAGCGCTCTGGGTATATTTCTAATTCTTCTTGAGATCATCGCAAGTCCGGCAGGATGATAGATGCTTGTGAAAAGACCTAATAGTATCAACCCTGCATAAAGCATTACCAAATCAGTTGATAATCCGATAAATAGAGATGATGCTCCCGAACCGATAAGGCAAATTATCACAAGCCCCCGGGAACCGTATTTATCGGTGAGCCACCCCGAGGGAATCGCTCCCAGACCAAACATGAGGTAGGAGAGCGTGCCGAGGAATCCGACTTGTGTTACGCTGATATCGAATTCGTTCATGATAGGTATCAATACGGCAGGCAATATCAGCATGAACGAATGAACAAGCGCATGTGCAATGGAGGCAAATAAAAGCGCTCTACGCTCTTCTCTGTTTAGTTTATTCTCGCTCATGCCTTCATCCTAATCTGATATTTTTCATTAGTTCGGTTATGCAAAAGAAACCGCCGTCCTATACTCGTTTATACCGGACGGCGAATTTAACACTGATCGCTTTTTGATGAGCTATTTTCTTTCTTAGATCAATTTTCGCGTTTTTCTGCTATACGGGCTGCTTTTCCGCGTAATTTCCTCAAATAAAAGATCTTTGATCTTCTGACTTTACCTACTTTGATCCTTTTCATACCCAATATACTTGGAGAGTGTATGGGAAATATCCTTTCCACGCCGATACCCTGCGAAACCTTACGAATAGTGAATGTTTTATCCGCTCCTGTACCTTTGATCTGAATTACAACGCCCTCGAATTTCTGAATCCGTTCCTTGCCTGCTTCTCGTATCCTCACATCTACGGATAGCGTGTCACCCGCCCGAAAATCCAATATATCATCCTTCATTTGCGTCTTGCTATACTCTTGAACTTTATTCATTTCTAAATTCTCCAGTTCTGAATCGCTTTAACCTTTATTCTCAGTTAAAAGATCTGCTCTTCGCTCTTTGGTTCTTTTAAGTCTTATTTCGTTCTTCCAATCTTCTATTTTTTTATGATCGCCCGACAGTAGTATCTCCGGAACTTCCATTCCCCTGAAGTTCGCGGGGCGTGTATAATGAGGAACATCCAATAACGGATGCGAAAATGAATCGGTCTCTGCCGACTCGGGATCGCTAATCGCTCCCTCAAGAAGCCTGACAACGGAATCAATTATTGCGAGGGTCGGGATCTCTCCTCCGGTCACTACATAATCACCAATTGAAATTTCATCGGTTACAAGTGAATCGATCACCCTTTCATCGACACCCTTATAATGTCCGCAGATGAATACCAATTCCTTCTCTTTAGATAGCTCGGATGCCATTTTCTGATCGTATTTGACACCAACCGGTGTAGGAAGGATTACTCGCTTTGTCGTTTCGCTATCGGACAGCTCTTTTTCAAATGCTTCAAAAATGGGGCCTGCCATCATTACCATACCCGGACCACCGCTAAATGGATGATCATCTAATTTCTTATGCGTACCCTCCCCGAACTCGCGAAGATTGATGATATTATATTCTACTATACCGTTTTTTTCAGCCCTTCCGAGTATACTCGCGGACAAAGCCCCTTCAATAATTTCCGGAAACGGTGTTATAATGCTGATCTTCATGGCTAATCAGTTATTAAAATCTTCTATCGTGGTTATCATTACTGTTCCGGTGTTCATATTGACTTCCTGTACATATTCGTGAACCGCCGGAATTAGAATCTCATTATCGCCCTTTGATACAACGTATACGTCATGAGCCGGATAGTTGAGCACCTCTGTTATCCTGCCAAGATTCGTACCGCTCTTATCCACTACGTTCATTCCTATAAGGTCTTCTATAAAGTATTCATCTTCTCCTACTTTATATGCCGCTTCCTCCGGGATCATAATCTTAGCGTCACGCAAAGCTTCTGCAGTGTTTCGATCATCTACGCCGTGCAACTTCAATGTGAACTTTGAGCCATTCCATTCTGCTTTATCTATAGTATAAAGTATCGATTCGGAATCATCAATCTTCAAATAGATGCTTTCGAGACTCACGAGATGCGAAGGATGCGCTGTAGTAAGACTTACCTTCATTTCTCCTTTCATACCTTTAGCTCCCTGAATCGAACCTACATATTTCATGTCGGGATCATAGCTGAAATTATTTGCATCTTTTATCAGTTCAGCCGTCATATTCTATTCTTCAATATCATCTTTCTTTTTAGTCTTCTTAGCTGCTGCCTTTTTTGGTTTAGCCGCGGTTTTCTTCTTTGGTTTCTTCTCTGCTACTTTCTTGGGTTCGGTCTTCTTTTTAGCAGCCGGTTCTTTCTTTGCAGCTGCTTTCTTAGGTTTAGGTTTCTTCTCCTCTGCGGGTGCTTCTTCAGCTTTCTCCTCTACAGGAGCCTCTTCAGCGGGAGCTTCTTCAGCCTTCTCCGCTATAGGAGCTTCGTCTACCGGAGCTGCTTCTTCAGCCTTCTCCTCTGCAGGAATTTCTTCTTCAGCGGGAGCTTCTTCGGCCTTCTCCTCTACAGGAGTTTCTTCCGCGGCTGCTTCTTCAGCCTTCTCCTCTGCAGGAATTTCTTCTTCAGTGGCTGCTTCTTCAGCCTTCTCCTCTACAGGAGTTTCTTCTTCAGCGGGAGCTTCTTCAGCCTTCTCCGCTATAGGAGCTTCGTCTACCGGAGCTGCTTCTGATGCAACCTCAACGCCGGTATCCTCCTTAGCGATTTTCTCTGCCCCCTCATCTACAACTGTCGTTTCCTCTGATGGCGCTTCAACTGCCTCAGCTTCCATCTTGGCTTTTTGTTTCTTCTTCTTGGAGATTCTGCTCTTCCTCTTCTGTACTCGTATCTCATGAGACATGGTCCATTTTTGCATCTCTTCGTTTATTTCCGTCTCTGAAGCGCCCTTTTTCATCAGATTGAATTTAAGAAGAAGTCCCTGATTCTTCATAATTCCACGGAAAGCCTCAGTCATTTCGGCGCCCTTATCGATCCAGTAATAGATTCTATCCTCTTTGACCACTGCCACAGGAGGATCCAAACGAGGGTTATAATGCCCGAGTGTCTCTAAAAATCTGCCATCCCTTTTCGATCTGGCATCCGCCGCTACCAAACGGTAGTGTGCTTGTTTTTTCTTTCCGGTTCTTCTTAAACGCAACCTAACTGCCAATTATCTTCTCCTTGTTAACATTATTTCGAAAACATCGCATGACCCGGGATGCCCATACCGTGAGGTATTTTCCCTGACCCGACCGCTTTCATCATTTTTTGCATCTGTCTAAATTGTTTCAGAACATTATTCACTTCATTCAACGATGTACCGCTTCCCTTTGAAATTCTTTTTCTTCTGCTTCCATCTATCAGACCGGGCTTGTTCCTTTCAGAAGGTGTCATAGATAAGATTATCGCTTCTGTTCTCGCCAATGCCCTGTCATCAATCTGGATATCTTTCATCTTATTTCCTATTCCCGGAATCATACCCAATAAATCCTGCATCGGACCCATTTTCTTGATACTGTTGAGCTGTTCGAGAAAATCTTCAAGTGTGAAAGTTTGCTTTCGGAATTTGTCTTCCATTTTTTTTGCGGTTTTATCATCAACAACAGACTGAGCCTTTTCAACAAGAGTTACCACATCACCCATTCCGAGAATTCTGCCCGCCATCCTGTCAGGATGGAAGAGTTCGAGTCTGTCTATTGACTCGCCCATGCTGGCGTAAACTATCGGTTTGTTCGTTGCCGCGCGGATCGACAGCGCCGCTCCGCCACGGGCATCACCGTCAAGTTTTGTGAGAACCACTCCATCAAAATCAACCTGAGCGGCGAACTCGCTTGCCGCATTTACGGCATCCTGTCCACTCATCCCGTCAGCCACAAATAAAATCAGTTCGGGCTTAACGCTATCTTTAATTTGACGAAGTTCTTCCATCATCGAAGAATCGATTTGAAGCCTTCCTGCCGTATCAATAATTACGACATCCCGATTATCTCTTACCGCTTGTTTAACGGCATCTTTAGATATTTTTAGCGGTGAATCACCTTTACTAGAAAACAGTTCCGCTCCGATTTGTTTACCGAGTTGACTGAGCTGTTCCACCGCTGCGGGTCGATATACGTCAGCTGCTACCAACAGAGGCTTCCTGCCTGATTTCATCAATCGATTCGCATATTTAGCCACAAAAGTTGTTTTCCCTGAGCCTTGCAACCCTACTACCATAACTATATGAGGCGTCTTGCCCTTTAATTCCGGTTCCTTCACCGAGGCGCCTCCCATAAGCTCAACAAGTTCATCATGAATAATTTTAACGATTTGCTGACCCGGTGAAACAGACCTGAGAACTTTATCCCCCATAGCCTTTAACTTAATAGATTCAGTGAATTCTTTTACAATCTTGTAATTCACATCTGCCTCAAGCAGAGTACGGCGTACTGACCTCAGAGTGTCGGAGACGTTTTTCTCCGTTATCTTCCCCATTCCTCGAAGATTTTTAGTTATTTCCGCGAATCTGCCGCTTAGCTGTTCAAACATTTCCTCATCTCATTTTAAGCTTAGAAGCTTACCATCTTTCTTAAACTCTTGCAAGTTTTTTTTGTTGTTCCGCAATAATTTAAAGCATTTCGAGCAGCTCTTTACTATGATCCTTCGGCTTAACTTTTTCAAAGACTTTCTCTACCTTGCCATCGGCATCCACCACAACCGTACTGCGTATGATCCCCATATATTTTCTCCCGTACATACTTTTCTCACCCCATGCGCCATATGCCTCTGCAACCGCATGGTCTTCATCGCATAAAAGTCTGAAAGGCAGATCGAATTTACTTATGAATTTTTTATGAGACTCTTCCCCATCTTTGCTTATTCCTAAGAGTACGGCATTCTTTTCTTCGTACATTTCAAAATCATCCCGAAAATTGCATGCTTCGACTGTACATCCGGGCGTATCATCCTTTGGATAGAAAAAAACTATAACTTTCTTTCCTAAAAAGCTGTCAAGGGAAACACTGTTCCCATTTTGATCTCTTAAACTGAAATTAGGAGCATTATCTCCAACCTTTAAACTCATTAACTTCCTCCTTTACATAATTATCAATCACTCCTGCCTCTGAGAATGCAGCAGCTCTTGAACCGCATTTTATACAATCGCCGCACGCTCCTCCGTCATCCGGTGCTATACATGACAGCGTCAAACCGAGCGGGAAACCTTTTCCTCTGTTGATTACATCGCTCTTTTTAAGCCCCGTCAACGGAGTCAATATAGTCACGTGTTCACCCCTTTCCATTGTTAGAGCAGTCTCCATCTTATCAAAAAACTGACGGTTCCCGTCCTTAAAGGGATTATCCGATGTGGTTCCGATAGTGAGAATCAGTTCATGGTCATCTCTGCCGAAACTCACAGCTTCCCTCAGCAGAGTTTCATTTCTTCCGGGAATTTTTAACGTTTGAACGTCTTCTTCCGCGAGAGGGTAGCTCATTCCGTTGTATGCCCAATGTTCTTTAATCTTACCCGGAATTGATTCACGAATCACCATTTTATCTGATAATCCGACCTGTAAGGACTCGAGATAAAGTTTTGCCGATTCCAACTCTCTGTTTTCCCATCGGGTACCGGTTGAAACGTATACCGGAATTGGTTTTAAACCCGCCAGGACAGCCTCTCCCATGAGAACTGCGCTCTCAATCCCTCCGCTGAACAGAATACGCAGCTCCGCTGTCAAGTCAAAAACAGTCCAAGCTCCCTGCGTTTTAAGTTCAGAAACCAATGTGAATGCTCAATCGGTTCATTTAATCATTGAAAGGTATTCTGATCTCGACTTTGAATCAGTTTTGAATTTTCCCAGCATAGCATTCGTTATCGCCACAGAATTCTGTTTTTCAACTCCCCGCATAACCGTACAAAGATGAGTTGCCTCTATTGTAACAGCGACTCCGTGCGGTTCCACAGCAGAATTTATCGCCTCTGCTATCTGGGTAGTCAAACGCTCCTGTACCTGTAACCTGCGGGCGAAGATCTCCACTATCCGCGGGATTTTGCTTAGACCGATAATTTTTTTATCCGGCAGATACGCCACATGACATTTCCCGAAAAATGGAAGCATATGGTGCTCACACATGCTGAATAGATCTATATCCCGGATTATAATCATTTCGTCGAATTCCTCATCAAACAGCGCTCCATTGACTACATCCTCTACGCTTTCGCCATATCCTTTAGTCAGAAATTTTAATGAGTTTGCCACTCTTGATGGAGTATTCAGCAGCCCTTCTCTATCGGTATTTTCACCTAATTTCTTAAGCAATTCTTTTATTAAATCTTCCACAATTTAAAAACCCTTCACATTATTTGTCTTAAAAACAATATTATTCAGCGGTTAAATGTAAACCACCTTACATAAATTTGAAAGTCTAATATTTACATTTCGAGTATCTTACTTCAGGCATGGGAGTAGCTGTGGTACTAAATGAACTTGACAAAGTTGAACCCTTAAGATATATTAAAGGAACAAAATTGAGGGTACACCGAAAAAACGCTACAGAATATAATCTAAACAAAGAATTAAAATTGGAGGATTAGATGTTTCTGTTACGTTATTCGGAGACTGCCGAACGGCGAATCGTATGTTCGGTTTATTATTTAACTTATTGTTTCTACACAGGTAAAGTATGATTATATCCCTCCTACTTCTTACCCTGTTGCAAATTAGTCCAAAAACCGGCTTTGAGTCGTTCACTGCTCCAAAATCGGGATTAAAACGTGTGAACATTGTATCCACGGATAACGGAATTTCCATCACTCTCAGACCTGATTTCATACAAAATCAAGATATGTCGGGAAGGATAGAGCTCTCATTTAGCGAAGCTACAGCTATTCTTGGAAAACCGGGAGAGCCTGCGTTACCTGCGGCTGTATTCACGTTCGGTGTTCCTGAAGACGCTACACCTGTTATTACGAATATCACCAAAAAAGGCGGACGTTCCATTACCGGTGAGCTTGTCCGAATTCCGAACACCATAAAGAGGGAAAATGGCATTCCGGTTTTCAAGCTCGTTAATGATAATCTTTCTCCATATTCTAATCTCAGGATAAAAAGCGTACAATTGCAAGATGCCGGTTATTTTCGTCAACAAAGGATATATAAAGCTATTATAATTCCTTATGAGGTCTCCAAAGAAACGGGAGTTTTAGATCTTTTTAATGAGATCTCGGTTTATATTTCGTTCAGAAGCAATAGTAGAGATAATACACCTCAAAATTATTCTGTCACCGAAGAAGAGCTTTACAGCTCAGCTATACTTAATTTTGAGCGATCAAAAAAATGGCTTATCAGGTATAATGTTCCTCAGTCAATTAAAAAAAACAGCTCTTCCGGACCCGGCGATTGGTATAAGCTCAGCCTGTTAGAAGACGGCATTTATAGAATAACCACTGAAGAATTAGGATCATTCGGAGTGAACATTACAGGTATTGATATTGACCGTATAAGACTTTACTCGCCTTATTTCGAAGGTAGAGTTATGAATGGTAAAAGAGGCGCTGAAGTCACTCCCAACCTCAAAGAGATTCCCCTATGGCGAAAGGATGCCAATTCTAACGGAAAATTCGATACGGGTGAGGAAATAGTTTTTTACGGCAAGGGTACTGCGGGTTGGGAATACAATAAATCGAAAGACCATATTTACTACTCGCAAAATCCGTACTCAATTTTTTCTGCATACTGGCTGAATGTTGCGCCGGCAGGCAGTTCACCCGGTATGGAGATGGAGTCAGTAACCTCTGCCTCGAATACTCCTGACAATGTCATTACGCGGTACGATGCCTATCTGCACCATGAAGAGGATCTTATTAATTTCCTTAGAACAGGTACAGGATTCTTTGGAGTAAGTCTATCGGGCAGGTCCGATATCAGTCAACTTCCCCTTACACTTAATGATATAATAACAGACGAAAGGGTAAACTTTCGTCTGCGTCTGCGAAGCGGAGTCGAAGATAAAGACTTCGGAGGCAGGCTTAGGCTAAAGCACGGGAGCAAGTCAATCTTATTCTCCGACCACGTAAAGATTTACAGTACAACTGTAGCCAAAAAGACCATGATTGCCGATTTTCTTACGTCGGGTGTGAACAACTTCAGTTTAGTGTGGGAAGGAGTCGATTCACCCTCAAAAGTATATTTTGACTGGCTTGAGATACGCTACAAAAGAGAACTGAAAGCCGAGTCGGACAGGCTGCATTTTTTTAGTCCCGGAAAATCAGGCATACTCTCTTTCAATGCTTCAGGATTCAGTTCTACAGAGGTTGTAATATACAACGTGACCGATCTCGCCTCGACCTATCGAATCATTCCCTCTCAGAATACGACGGCAAACATTGTTTGGCAGGAGCAAGCGAGCGGCACAGTTCCATCCGAATATTATCTCGCCGCTATATCTACTTATCTCAGCGTTAACGAGATCGTCAAAGTTGAAGATTTTGACACTCCCAAGGCGAGATTAACCAACACACAAGCGGAATATATAATAGTTTCACATAAGGATTTCCGTGAATCGGCAGATCGTCTTGCAAAATACAGGACATCTGAAGCAGCTCCGAAGGATAGGCTTAATTCAGTCGTATATGACATTGACGACATCATACTTGAGTTTTCCGCTGGCCAGACCGATCCGATGGCTCTTCGTTACTTCTTCAAGCACGCTTATGAAAATTGGAACGAACCCAAACCAAGTTTTGCATTGCTATTTGGGGATGGCGATTATGATTACCGTAACATTACCGGCGAATCAACCAATTTTTTCATGACGTATCAACTTATTGACGACACTACTACTAAGAATCACATAAGTTATATAGATTCGCGCGCGGCAGACGATCACTTCGCGTTCATCTCAGGAAACGACGTAGTCCCCGATCTATCTTTGGGTAGAATTGTCGCAAGAACTGCCGAAGATGCGGAAAATTTTGTTGAAAAACTTATTCTTTATGAAACTCAACCTATTTTCGGTAATTGGAAAAATACGTTGACAATTGTTGCTGACGATCTTTTCAGACCCTCAAGATTTTCCGAGAGTACACATATAACTCAGTCAGAAACAATAGTAAAATCATTTCCGCTGACCAGCGATATACGTAAAATTTATCTTACCGAGTATAAGGTCGAAACAGATGCCGCCGTTTTCGGCGTAAGAAAACCTGATGCCACACAAGCTTTACTCGGACAACTGAATCGAGGTACTACTTTTCTTGTATATATCGGTCATGGCGGACCGACTGTTCTTGCTCAGGAGCGATTACTTTCCAGCGACAGAGACCTGAATATCATCGATACAGGAATGAAGCTGCCGATATGGGTGGCGGGAACCTGCGAATTCGGACGTTACGACGATCCCAACATACAGTCGATGGCAGAGGATTTACTTGTGCAGAATCAAAACGGCGCCATAGGAATGTTTGCGGCTTCAAGGTTAGTTTATTCAGGAGCTAATTCAGGAATAACCATAGCCTTTTTTAAGAAACTTCTTCCAGACCATCCATTTTCCAGCAATACTCCTCGAATTGGAGCAGCTCTGTTATCAGGTAAGATTGCGCACCCGAGAGAAGATGTGAACGACCAGAAATATCACTACCTCGGTGATCCTACGATGAGAGTGGCGCTGCCCAAAGGCAGAGCTGTGGTTAATGAACCTAACCCGCGTACATTACAAGCGCTTGGTAAAGCGACTCTAACCGGAAATATTCTCGATGAAAACGGTAATAAATATTCTTCCGGAGACATTTCGGTTGCTGTAAATATCTTTGATTCCATAAATTCGGTTTCTCGGAGCGAAACTCATAACGGAGTAACAGGTTCGGTAAAATACCTATTGCCCGGTTCTCGCATTTTCAGCGGACCTGTAAGCGCAGTTGGCGACAGATTCGAGAGTACCTTTATCGTACCAAGGGATATTAGCTACGGTGGCAATACCGGAAAGGGCATTGTTTATTGGTGGGATGAAAAGACCGGGATGGACGGCGCAGGCTCTCTAAACGGAATTGAATACGATGGAACAGCGAGCGTCAGCAATGATAATTTAGGCCCCGACATCACCATAGGATTCGAGGAATTATATTTCCGCGCAGGCGACCTCATACCCTCCGATGCCACATTAGAAGTTATTATAAATGATGAAAACGGTATAAACCTCGCCGAAGAGGTCGGTCACAAGATCACATTGACAATTGATAACGAACTTAATTCTAAATTTAATGTTACCCAATTTTTCGAATATGACATCAACAGCTATCAAAAAGGTACTTTAAGATATCCGATGCCTTTGTTGGAAGCGGGCGAGCATTCCGTTACCGTGAAAGCCTGGGACAGTTACAATAATTTTAGCGAAGAGACTGTTGTCTTCAATATTTCGTCAAGCGAAGAGCTCGCCATCGAACGGGTCTATAATTACCCGAATCCTATGTCCGAATCAACGGATTTCACCTTTTACCTGACGCATCCTGCCGAAGTCGTGGAGATAAGCATTTACACTGTAGCAGGCAGATTGATAAGGAAGATTCAGGATTATTCTGCCGTTTCAGTAGGATTTCAATCTATCAGATGGGACGGTACCGATGAAGTACGAGACAAAATTGCCAACGGTGTCTACATTTACAGGCTCAGAGCCAAATCATCGCTGACAGGCAATTGGGAAGAGGTGCTCGAAAAACTAGCTATCGCCAGATGACAAAACATTATCCGCTCCTAAGATTCTACACAAAAGAGTCATGTCATCTCTGCGATGTTGCCTTCGAAATTGTGGAACGAATATCAAATAAAATAAATTTCACTCTTGAAACGGTCGATATTACTCAAAGCGACGACCTGATGATGAAATACGCTGTTGAGATACCTGTTATTGAGATAAACGGAAACTTTGAATTCAAATATAAAGTAAACGAAAAAGACCTTCTTATTGCACTCGAAAAATATTCCGAAAAGCAGATTTCTTGATCCTGAGTTTTAGCAGAAGATTTATTCTCGCATCTCAATCGCCGAGAAGATTAAAACTTCTTGAACAGCTCGGGCTGCACCCGGAAGTCATTCCGTCAACACTATCGGAAGACTTTGATAATTCATTATCCGTTGAAAAGAATATCAAATCGTTTGCAGAACTCAAAGTGAAAACTGTATCCGAAAATATTGATAACGGCATTATCGTCGGCGCTGATACGGTAGTGGTATTGGAAAAAGAGGTTTTGGGTAAACCCATTGATTCAACTGATGCGTTCAAAATGCTGAGTAAACTCAGCGGTAAAATGCATAGGGTACTAACCGCATTCTGCGTCTATTCGACACCGGAAGAACGTTCTTTTACAGCTGTGGAAACGACCGACGTATACTTTAAACAGCTTTCAGACGACGAGATCGAAAGGTACATTTCAACCGAAGAACCGTTCGATAAAGCAGGCGCTTACGGAATTCAGGACAGGACCGCAGTTTTTGTGGAAAAGATTGAAGGTTCCTACGAAAACGTTATGGGGTTCCCTCTCTCCCGCTTCTACAAGGCAATGAAGGACAAAGATAACGTAAAATCACTCAACCTGAAATAACGAAAACCTTTTTACCCTCTCCTTACCAAGGAGGGAATAAAGGTGAATTACCGCAGAAAGCGGAGGGTGCTTGCAAGGCGGGCCTGTCCGACTGCGGTCCGGCGGGAAGGTTGATATCCCTGAAAAAGTGAAAAAACCGGAGCCAAAAATTAACAACTGGATAATGATTATTGATAATACTAAATTTAGAAAAAAGTGGGCGGACATTTGTCCTAATAGTAAGTAATCTTGTTATTTTTAGATTGAGAACAAATTAAGGGAGATAGAGTGAAACGTTTCATTATCTTATTATTACTAATCTCTATCAGGGTAACACTCTTTGCTCAGGAATTAACAGTAGAGCAAATCAAGACCATTCTTCTCGATAATCCCCCTAACGGAGGTGATCCGGTAATTCGTGAAGAAACAATATTGGCTCTTGAAAATATACTTAATAATGACGCATCTCGCAGTGCACAAAGCGTCTCCAATTTTTACTATCAGATGATGAATAAGGTAAACACAGAGCTATCGGAAACTGTGGAAAAGGGAGCAGCAATATGGATGATGTACAATCACGGTTTTGTGATTAAAACCTTGAATAATGTATTTGCATTCGATCTGGTGGATGGATATTCCAGCTGGTCAGGAAAACTTCCAGCTGAACTGCTTGCCCAGATAGATGTGCTATTCTACAGCCATAATCATGCAGATCATGTAGGTAGCGGGAATATACAAGCCAGTGTAATGAATAGAGGTGGTTATGTTGTAATTCCGTTCGAATCACCTATTTTCGGAAATACACCCGTGGCAGCTGGTGACAATATAAATCTTTTGGGTTTAGAAATAAATGCATATAACGGACTTCATAGCGCAGCATCAAGGATTTATGAGGTAACTACCTCAAGTGGTTTCAAAATCCTGCATACAGGCGATAACCAAACCTCAGTAACATTACCGAATGTAGAAAACTTAGACATTCTTCTGCTTAACGCCTGGATCAATGAATCTGGAAGTACGTCTTCGGTGATAGGTATGCGTAACTCAATAAACAAACTTAAGCCTGAGGTAATGATTCCGGGTCATATCCAGGAATTAGGCCATTCTTCCGCAGACAGAGCTAGATGGGGATACAAGTCGGCTTTTGCAGTGGACGATGTGGAAATCCCGGCACAAGTACAAGTAATGGCTTGGGGAGAAAGATATCTAACTACAGATTTTAAGGGAAGAAATTTCAAACTTTTAGAAGTTAATGTATCACCTCAATATGTGACTCCTGGAACTGGCTCTGTGGTTGTGACTGTCCGAGTAGAAAACGATTCATCACCGCTCACCCTTTTCGCTGAAATAGACTCGCTTTATGGGAGCCCGATAGATACCATTCAGCTATTCGACGACGGCGCTCACGATGACAGTGCGCAGGGAGACAACCTTTTTGGGAACACTTGGTCAGTCTCATCAATTGAGGAGAGACTCCATTCTATTGACCTGTTAGTAACAATTGCAGATACGGTAAATTTTCAGATGCATAATAAAGGTTTATTTACAACAATTGGTCCTGTTGTATATGATTCGTCTGAAATTTTTTTTAATGACGGCGTTGTAGTAAGCTTCAAATTATTTCTCAAGAATGAAGGTCTCAATACAACTGCGGAGAAAGTCACAGCAATGATATCCACTACTGATAGTTGTATAGTAAAAATAGCAACTAGCTATAGGCTATTTGTGAATTTAGCGGCAGGAGAAAGAGCAATTTCCTCAGCCTACGAGGCTACATTAAATCAACACTGCTCAGGCGATGAGCTAATTCAATTTGCGCTGGATATTTCAAGTGACGGCAATTTCTTCTGGAGCGACAGTTTCTCAATCCAGTTAGTCCCCGTTGGCATAGCGGATGAGGGTGAGGCTATTCCAGTGGATTATGCACTGGCACAGAATTATCCGAATCCATTCAACCCGGAGACGGTGATAGAATATGCGCTTCCCGTTCGGTCAGAACTAAACCTGATTATTTATAACCTCCGCGGAGAGGAAGTAGCACGTCTTATCGATAGCAATATATCTGCTGGGAATCACCAAGTTAGTTGGAACGCGTCAAAGGTGGCTTCAGGAATCTACTTCTACCGCCTTCATGCAGGCGATTTCGTCCAGACAAGGAAGATGATACTGTTGAAGTAAAAGGGGAGTTAATAGCCCTTTTAAGGTCTTTGCGTGAAAAAGCTAACCCTCCGGTTCACATTTACAGCAATACAGTCTTTAAAAGGGTGTAAGAGAGCGAATTGAATGCTGAGGAATAATCTAAAAGCCAAATTTTTATCAAATCCTGTGAAACTCACTATTCCCAACATTTTCAAGCTACCCCCGAGGGCTCAGTCCGGGTAAGCCCGAACATTGTCCGGGGGGCAGCTCCAAACGAGCACCTAAGCCTCTAGAAATTAGGCGGTTAGAGTTCCTTCCGTTGAAATAATTTGATTGAAAAAAGGTGTGGTAACTCGTTGGGCTCATAACCCAAAGGTTGTAAGTTCAAATCCTACCCCCGCTACAAAGTAATAGAGCCAATAATGCTCTCAATATCCCCTAATATCAGGGATTTGCCTAATTGTTGTTTTGTGATCTTTGTGTAGGCGCATATAGGTCATGTCATTTAAAATCTTGAAATTTGACAAATTTTGGCTATCTTGTTAATAATACCAATTTACTGATAATATTTATATATATAAATGAGCCGTGATGTCTGGGGAAGTAATCAGAATACATTGAGGGCCTAAAATGATAAGAGCTGGGTCATATGTTGCAAATTTGCTGTTTTCAACAGTAAACGGGTCCTCTCAATCTTTTTTCGACTCCTGTTGGATTAATAACTCTATGAGACGACTGACATTCATCTTCACAACTGTGTGCTCAGCGGCATTCTGGAGTTCCACTACACTCTTTGCCCAAGTTGAAGCAGAGTGGGCTTTGTGGTTTTCAAGTAGAAAGAAAAGTCGAAAGCTAAATAATCAAATAACTAATAAACGAGAGATAATCTCAGGGGAGTGCATAATGAGAAAAATTGCTGTTAGCTGCCTGGTTACGTCGCTGATAATTCTAACGGGTTCCATACTGTCGGCACAAACCGTTTGGACAAAGGATGAAGGTAATCCCGTATTACTTAAAGGACCAGCTGAATCGTGGGAGAACGTGGCAGTCGCTTTTCCGGAAGTAATACTCGACGGCAGCACTTTCAAGATGTGGTACGTCGGAGACGACGGCACCAACTGTCGAATTGGATATGCAACCTCAACCGATGGTGTAAGCTGGACAAAGCACGCGTCTAACCCCGTTCTCGATATCGGAGCTAGTGGAAGCTGGGATGATGAAAGAGTTTCTCCGGGAGCAGTTATCTTTGACGGAAGCAGTTACAAGATGTGGTATTGGGGCTATGATGGCGCAAACTGGCGAACTGGATATGCGACCTCAACCGATGGAATCGACTGGACAAAGCACGCGTCTAACCCCGTCATGGACCTGGGAGCTGCTGGGGAATGGGATGACTTCTGGGCTGGTATCAGTGCCGTGATATTTAATGGAAGCGATTATCAAGGTTGGTACATCGGCGGCGACGGCCCCAGCTTCAACTTTCGAACTGGATATGCGACCTCGCCGGATGGTATCACTTGGACGAAGCACGCCTCTAACCCCGTCATGGACTTTTCTGCTGGGGAATGGGACAACGCAAGCGCAGGCGTGGGTGCGGTCATTTACAACGGGAGTATTTACGAAATGTGGTATGAAGGTGAAAGGGCGGGAGTAACCCAAATCGGGTATGCGACCTCGACAGACGGACTTGTGTGGACGAAAAGCGATTCCAACCCCGTCCTTCTTGTTGGTCCTTTTGCTGATTGGGATTGGTCACACGTTTTTGTTCCTGCAGTGCTATATGATGGTACTTCATACCACTTATGGTATGTTGGTGCCAGTTCTGGTTTAGGGTGGAAAATAGGTTATGCAACAGCACCCAAGGATCCGATAACTGGCATAGCGGATGAAGGAGTCGTTCCCGAGAAATACGAATTAAGCCAGAACTACCCGAATCCATTCAATCCGGAGACGGTGATAGAGTATGCACTTCCCATTCGGTCAAAGGTAAACCTGGTTATTTACAACCTCCGTGGACAGGAAGTAGCGCTCCTCATCAATGACACTGTGCCCGCAGGGAATCACCAAGTCAATTGGGATGCATCAAGTTTCGCATCCGGCATCTACTTCTACCGCCTCCGCTCTGCCGATTTCACAAAAACCAAAAAGATGTTATTATTGAAATAAGGACAAATCCTCTCACTTAGGGTTTCTTCCACTTTAGATATTAGGCTGAAAAATAGCATCGTTCTCAATAAGCGCTCTAAAGGTTGGGACTTTCCCGCTGGGCGTGGGGATATTTCTTACTTCGATACCTCTCAAGATTCCCTTAGTAGACAAGAAAGAAGTATCAAAGCAGAGCATGCGACTTATAGTCGGATGTGCGAATTAAACTGTCAGTTGAAACCGGGTTGCAGGGCTTTTCCGATAAATGCTAATACCTTGACATCCGCTCAATTATAATTACATTTATAATGATACCTTTTTCGTAATCTATAAAGATGAGCATAAAATAGGGAGAATTAGCAATTAAGGCGGTTAGAGTAATCTTTATCATAATCTCTTTTTCTCTGATGTTCTATACAGCAACAGTTGCACAAATAACTTTTCAGAAAACATTTGGCGGACCCAATACGGATATCGGCTATTCTGTCCAGCAAACCGTTGATGGAGGATATATTGTTGCCGGCTATACATTAAGCTTCGGAGTAGGGAACAGAGACGTTCTGTTAATTCTGACTGATGTTAACGGAAATACGCTCTGGACAAAGACATACGGCGGAAGCAATACGGATTACGCGCTGACAGTCCGGCAGACGACGGATAGGGGGTTTATCATTGGGGCACATTCAGAAAGTTTCGGCGCAGGCAGCCATGATGTCTATGTAATAAAAAGCGATCCAAGCGGTGAAATAATCTGGTCAAAAGTTTATGGCGGAAGCAGCGCGGATGGTGCTTATTCAATTCAGCAGACTAAAGATGGAGGGTATATTATCTCAGCCCACACCAGCAGTTTTGGAGCCGGGCAGCACGATATCTACCTCATCAAAACCGATAGCAACGGTGATACTTTGTGGACTAAAACTTATGGCGGAAGCGGCGGAGACTTCTTGAGGGATGTTCATCAGACGTCAGACAGCGGATATATTCTGGTAGCTGAGACATTGAGTTTTGGCGTCGGACAACACGACATTTATCTCGTTAAAACGGATGAAAGAGGCAATATTTTATGGTCTAAAACATATGGCGGCGGTTCTTCGGATTACGGATATTCGGTAACGCAAACGACAGATGGTGGTTATATCATAGCGGGTTATACGAAAAGTTTCGGGGCGGGAATGTCTGATGTTCTTCTTGTAAAGATTGATGGCAGCGGAGACATTTCGTGGGCGAAAACTTATGGCGGTAGTTCATCGGATTACGGATATTCAGTACTTCAAACATCAGATGGGGGATATATTGTTGCAGGTTATACAGAAAGTTACGGGCTTGCCGGTGATGTTTATTTGGTCAAAACAGATTCAAACGGCAACCATCAGTGGAGTCGAACCTTCGGCGGAGCTGGCATCGATTTTGGCTGGTCTGTCCAGCAAAGTGCCGACGGAGGGTTTATTATTACAGGATATACCACTAGCTTCGGAGCGGGTAATCAAGATGTTTATCTGATAAAAACGGATGAATTTGGCATTAGTGGATGTGACGAATCAGTTGTCGCCACAATTACAGGTGACGCAGCAATCGTAGTGAACTCAGCACAGCCATTGATAGGTTCAGGAGCATTTATTGATAGCGCCGCAACAACAACGACCGGGTCGGTCACCGTTGACAGTCTACTATGTAGTAATTTTCCTACAAACACCAATCGCAGTTCAAATGAACATAATCCACATATTGGAAGGACGGTCCTGCTTAAGAATTATCCTAATCCCTTTAATCCCGGAACCACCATCTACTATAGTCTCCCGAAGTCGGGAAGAGTACAATTATCCATTTATAACCTCCTGAGCGAAGAAGTCGCCCGGTTGGTTGACGGCTTCCAACAAGCAGGCTACCATAAAGTAACATGGAACGCATCAAATATTTCCACAGGAATCTACTTTTACAGGCTCAAATCAGGCGATTTCGTCCGGACGAGGAAGATGGTTTTGCTCAAATAGGAACAACTCAGATAATATTCTCTATAAAAAAAGGCGAAGTCCCGCGGTAAGCGGGAGGTGTTCCCAATATGAAATTTACATTACCCATTCACGGCCCTTAATGATACCGTCTCTTTGTTTTTCATTCCTCTGAGGGGGTAACGGTTTTAATGACCCCCTGTCTTGGAAGCCTTTCAAGCTCCTCTCCCTCTGAAGTCAATCGCACAAAGAAATAAAATTTTTCATTCATTCCTAAGCCTATCTCGCTTAGCGGCAGCTTGACTTCTATCAGATCTTGGAGTTTCATCTCTCCACCGGTAATATCCCTCTTCACTCCCTGAGACTTATATTTTATAATCTCTAATTGGTCTACCAACGAAACAGTTATTTCCGCTTCCACCGGCTTCACCACGCATATATCAATTACAACTTGCTCTTCGGTAGATTTTAGCAGCCCGGAATCACCGTCGAGTCGCAAATAAAAGTTCTCTTTATCGAAGCCGTATTTCACTCCGTTAAGAATATATTCCGCCTGCCGACCGGCATTTTCTTCCAAATACCAATAACCGGCAGATTCCCACTCCCCTTTTTCTGTTTCCTTTCCATCGACATCAGGAGTTAACATCGCTTCGGGCGCCGCAGCTACCTCTTCGACGTAATAATCCAACGGTTCCGATAATTCTTCAGGAATAGACAAATTCAGATAGCTGTATACTTTACTTAGATGAGATCTGTAAAGTTCGTCGAATAATCTGCCCTTAGGCGAGGTTCTACTTATTCCGTACCACCAAAACCAATCACTGCCTTCCGCAGCAAGTATATTCCGATACGCCGCTTCATATCGTGTTTTAAAAGGTTCTTTTTGAATATCATCGGTCTTACCTGCTTTCTCCAAGGTTTCCCTCGCCTCGGTTAGCACATCCCATGCTCTATTTTTCTGCTCCTGACCTATCCAACTGTTAAAATTACCATCAATTATAGAACCCGGCTGTATATTGTCGATAATCGGAAGCCCTCCCGCTTCTTCAAGATAGCCCTTCATCGTGACCGTCCTGATGGTCTCAGATTCACTGAGACGGGAATAAAGCTCATCGAGAAACGGGATTCCGTTCTCAGGAAAGAATTCCCATCTGTTTTCAGCATCAAGCAGTATAGGAACAATAAATTCCTTACCGTCACCGGATAATGAATTTCTTATGCTTTCAAGATTTTGCATGAGATCATCCACGGCATCTTCAGGAGGCATATCAAAGTACTCGCTGGTTATAGCCTCCGAAATTGCCTGGCATCTGAAGAAGATTGCGGGAGAATTCTTTAATCCTTCAACATTATATGCCCGGTATTTCATTTCGGCAGCTAAGTTTTCATCAACAGATTGGAATAATATTTGTTCATCAGTTGTCAGCCAGCTGATACCCTCTCGAGAACAAAGTTCGATGACTTCAAAGCAGACAGATCCCTCAGGTGGCAGCATCCCCATCGGTTTTTCGTCAAATACTTTTTCATGTAAATCGTACGCATCTCTGACTTGCCTGACGGCATCGGTCGGAAATACAAAATGTAATGATGATTCTTCACAATATCGGTCTGCTATCTTACCGTAATCATTATCGATCAGGAGAGGAAGTATCGGATAATAGTAGGGTGAAATTGACATTTCGACCTGTTTCGTTGAAGCAAGCTCCTTGTATAGTGGAATTATTTTAGGAATCAACTCTTCGTGAAGTTTAATAATAGTTGCCTTCTCATTGACAGTGAAACCACTCTCCTTATTCAGTGTATTCTCCAACTCAGTCGAATTCAACAGGCTATTCCCGCTCCATCCGAGAAGATGTAACACTTGAATATCAAGAATTTCCCGGTCAGAAGTCAATTGAACGGCTTTTTCCAATCCCTCTTTCTCCACCCTGTTTTTCCACGTCTCATGCTGTTTTGACCATCCCTCATTTGCCATCATGGATTCTGTCGAATAAACGTCAAATATCTTTCTGAGAAAATCGCTCTTTATCTCCTCTTTCATATCCTGAGGATTCAATTTTATGAGTGAGAGGAAGCTGTCTTCAAATCCATTTTCATATTGTAACAGCTGGTCTATAAGGCATGATGAAATGGTAATGGTAGATTTTATCTTTGGATACTTCTGCAACATCAAACCCAAGTCCAAATACTCTCTAGCTGCATGTAGTCTTACCCACGGCTGTGAATTAGCAATATCTTCGGGATCGGCGTATTGCGGTTGATGAAAGAGCCAATGAAAGGCGATGTTCAACTTTCCATTCATCTTATAGCGAAATCCCTTATTTTTCTGCTGCTTATCTTAATGTCTACCATTTTATATTTGACTCTCAATAACAACTTAAGTAATATTCACCAATTATAGATGGAGTAATCGTTTTTATGACAAATTTCTATGAAGAATTACGTGAAAGCAGGCTTGCACGAGGTCTCTCAATTGAAGATATTTCAAGTGTCACAAAAATTAATCCCCAGTATTTACATGCCATAGAAACAGGGGAATATGATCTTTTACCCGAACCATATATTGTATTATTCATCAAAGCGTATGCCAAAGAAATTGGTATTGATCCTGATGATACGGCAAGAAGATATAGGTTGTTCCGCTCTGCCGAAGAATTACCCAAAGAAAAAAGAAGAGCTCGCAGGGAGCTCGCTGAAGGTGAAAAAAATGGTACCTCCGATAATAAACCAAAAAAGAAATACTCGACCTTGTTAGTCGGAGGGACTGCAATATTTATTCTTTTACTATTATCTGTGAAATTTTGCTCAACAGATGATTCTTCCATGGATTCCTCAACCGGAAAAATCAACGGAGATGAGACTGCTGCATTGAATGACGGCAGTGTGGATCCGTCGGTCTTTGACACTTCTTTGGTCTCCACCGCTATTGATTCAGATTCCACCGATATTCCCGATGCTATTGCTGAATTCGCTCCATTGATGAGCTTGAGGATTATTTCCATGGATAGCGCCAGAGTTCGGGTAGTGGTTAAAACCGACGGCAAAGTTTCGGAATCCGATGACATAACTTTCCGGAGACTTGGTGAAGAACATACCTGGCAAGGCTATGAGCAATTTTCTTTGAGAATTAGTAAAACCAGATCCGTTGCAATATACCTCGATGATCAGCTACTCCCCTACCTCGGTCCTGAAAATACTTGGGTAAGCCAAGCGCTGATTGATAGGGGGGGTATTGTCGAGGGACGAACCATACTACGTGCCAGAAATTAGGAAGCTGCTTTAGAGAGTTCGTTCATTTTTAAAATAAGATCGACCACTCTGCAAGCATAGCCCATTTCATTATCGTACCACGCTGAAATTTTAATAAAGTTCGGGTCCATGGCTCGAGTCAATTCAGCATCGAATATTGCAGAGTGAATGTTTCCTTTTATATCAACCGACACTATCGGGTCAGTAGTGTACTCCACTAAACCTTCCATCCCATTTTCAGTCGCTTCTTTCATCACCCTGTTTATCTCTTCAACTGTTGTCGCCTTTTCTATCTCAAAAATTAAATCGACTATTGAACCATCAGGTATAGGTACTCTGAAGGACATTCCGTCAATCTTACCGGCAAGGGTTGGAAGAACAACTCCCAAAGTTTTTGCCGCACCTGTTGATGTCGGTATTATAGACAACACTGCTGCCCTTGCTCTTCTCATATCCTTGTGCGGAGAATCAAGAAGCTTCTGATCCATTGTATATGCATGAATTGTGCTCAGAAAACCTCTTTTGATATTGAACGCTTCATGTATCACCTTCGTAACTGTCGCCGCGCAATTTGTGGTGCAAGAGGCGTTGGAGATTATTTTTTCGTCACCCGTCAGAATATCGTCATTCACTCCAAGAACTATGGTAGCATCTATGTCGTCTTTCGGAGGAACAGTGAGAATAACCTTTTTAGCTCCTGCGTTTAAATGTTCTTCCAATTGCGCCCGTTCCCTGAATAATCCGGTAGACTCGATGACAAAATCCACTTCAAGTTCCCCCCAGGGCAGGTCCGCCGGTTTCCGCTCCGACACCATTCTTATCACATCGCCGTCAACGGAAAGATTTCCGTCTTTTATACTGATCTCTCCAGGATATGTACCGTGAACCGAATCGTATTTCAGCACGGTAGAAAGTTTTTCCGGGTCGGTTAGATCGTTTATTGCCACAAAATCAAAATCGGCTTTTCGAATGAGCTTTGCTGCCCGTAATACCGACCGCCCAATCCTTCCAAAGCCGTTAACAGCTACTTTTATCGCCACACATTTATTCCCATGATTTAGTCACTCAGTTTATATCTCCTAACGGAAATCTAACTATATATTCTTCCATAACAAAAGTATTTTATCGTTCTTATTGTTTTAGTCTTCGGGTAAGATAATATTAATTTTATATATTACATTAATTTTATTCAGGAGCATTTTATAGCAGACACCACCAATTCTTGCGAGTGATGTCCAGTATGCGGACTTCATGATTTAACATCTGTTCTGTCTCAGGTTGTTGTTGGATCTCCCTCACAACATCCATCCCCTCAATGATTCTGCCGAATGCGGCAAATCCCTGACCGTCCGGATTTCGTCTTCCCCCGAAATCCAACTCCGGTTGGTCGCCAATGCAGATGAAGAACTCCGAGGTTGCCGTTCCCGGTTCATTCCGCGCCATCGAGATGACACCGTCCTTATGGAGCACACCCGTTTCCCTTGTCGTCTCATGCCTTATCGGTTCATACATCTTTTCTTCCGTGAAGAGTCCACCCTGAATAACTTCGATCTTTACATCGTTGCGCGGTTGATTGTTTTTGGTTACAACCCTGTAAAATTTTGAATCCTTAAATAGTCCTTCGTCCACATATCTTAGAAAATTCGTAGCGGTCAATGGAGCCTTTTTATTATAAATCTCTATCGTAATATTTCCCATCTCCGTACTCGTCTGAACAATGACCCTATCGGAACCGCATCCTTGTAGCAGCGCTACCCCGATCACAAAAAACGAAATTATTTGAATTATAAATTTCTTGATCGGTCATCTCCTTTATAATTTTCTTTTGATAAACGGCATCGGATAACTTACATTTCTTTTCATTTTTACGCAACCTATAGAACTGTTATTCCCTAATCATTTATTTGACTAAGTACATGTTCGTGATTAACTTCACGCTATTGACCTCAATATTGGAGATTTCAGTGTATAAAGTTTTATTAGTTTGCTCAGCCGCTATCCTGCGGGTTATAGATCTTTACACCGAGTAACAATTGCGTGATATTGAAGCTTCGATCGATAGCGAGCATTTTGCTATTCACGGTAGCAACCATGAGTGCTTCCTCTCTATTCGCTCAGGACGCTTATATCAAATTACGTGAAAGGTATCTCGAAAACGAATTGAGTGAACATGAATACGCGGCTGATTTAAAATCGCTGTATCAAAGCCTGAGAAGCGGAGAATATCAACAGGAACAGGACGAGATGGCGATAAAATGTATGGTTCCGGTTCGGGCAGAGATGATGGACCGGCTCAGTCCGCTTGAAAAAGCAACGCTTCCTGACCATCGAACAAGACCCGTGACTCAGGCATCTTATTTGACGGAAGAGGGCAATTTCATCATCCATTATGACACAACCGGCACTCATGCGGTTGAACTGAACTACACTCTTGGGAAGACGGTTCCTGATTGGATATACGAATCGGGTCTTGCGTACGAATGGGCGCGATTTCTGCTAATCGATTCGCTTGGATATCGCGTACCTCCGATTGATTCGGTTGAAGAATCGGAATATGATGTTTATATACAACAACTATCAGGTGGTTTTTATGGTGAAACTGTTTTTGAGTTTATAGAAGACACTACACAGTCGTCATGGATAGAAACTGACAACGACTTCATTGAAAATACATATTTTTCCAACGGTCTTGACGGAATGAAGGTCACGGCTGTACACGAATATTTTCATGCAGTGCAGCTTGCTTACAATTTGAGATTTTCAGACATATGGTTTTTCGAGCTGGCTTCTACCTGGTTCGAGGATGTCGGTTACGATGAAGTAAACGATTATGTGCAGTACATCAAAAATTATTACAGAATAACACACAGGTCATTATTCCTCTCGGACGGTTATTCAGCGGCAATTTTCGGCAAGTTTCTCGAAGAGAACTATAACATCGGCATAATGAACTCGATCTGGAATTTTATCGTTGATAACTCGGCGGTAGAATCAATTGATAAGACATTAAAGCTAGACGTTGAAAAGATTGACGGCATAAAAGCCGCATTCGGAAAATATGCATTATGGATCTGGTATACCGGTTCAAGAACCATCGGAGGAATTTTTTTTGAAGAAGGTTCTCTTTATCCGGAATTTGAGTTAGATGCCGACGAGGACACCACTTTTTCAGAGACCGCTGTCATCTCGCCTCTGATCGGATTGAATCAACTCGCATTCAAGCTATACCGTTTCACCCCGGTACGTTCTTCAGCTGTTAAAGCCACATTTACGGCAGACAGTAAACCGGATGTTTGGGGTTCCGTCATGACTGCAAATCCTCCGCTAATTATATCGCTTCGGGCGGGAGTTTCAGCGAATGCAGCCAATGTCAGCTCTTCATCAGGATTGATAGTCGCTGCGGCAAACGGTTCGTATAAACTTAGTGATGTTGGACCTGACCGATACAGCATTGAGGTCCGTGTAACCGGAATCCCGCCTTCGACAGTGATTTCTCTATACCCCAATCCATTGGAATATGATGCTGATAACACGACTATCACTATAAGTTATGAGCTCGGCACTGCCGTTAACTCAGCCTTATTCACCGTCTACGATCTGCTCGGCAGGACAATCTATCAGGAAGCATTAGGCGCTCTTTCACAAGGTCTGAATTTACTCGAATACACTCCCGAGCTTACGCTGGCAAGCGCTGTTTATCTCTATCGAATTTCGGGTGATGGCATAAAGATAAACGGCAAATTCACTATCCTTCGCTGACCGTTAAAGATGCCCGTTGTAGACACTTTTCTTACAATCAAAGGTGACGCCACCTCCCTGCTGAAAGAGAAAGGCTCCAAATTCATCGGCTATGCCTCTCCCGTTCAGAATGAAACGGAAGCGAAGACGACGCTTGAAAGAATCAGAAAAAAACAGCGCGATACAACTCATAACTGCTGGGCGTACCGGATAGGTGTCGGTGACACTGTCAAGGACATTTCAAGCGATGACGGCGAACCGTCAGGGTCGGCAGGGGCGCCTATGCTCGCTCTGATTACCGGAGCCGGGTTGACAAATCTTATAGTTATCGTCACACGCTATTTCGGCGGCACGAATCTTGGGGTCGGCGGACTCAGACGCGCTTACGGGGGCTGCGTAAAATTATTGATAGAGAACGCCACGCTCATCGAACAAACGATCAGGAATGATGTTACGCTGCTGATCGACTATCCTCTGTTGGGTACGGTTTTGAGAGTTGCGTCGAGATTTAAAGCCGACGTGCAGCAGGATCATGAAGCCGGTAAAATGTTGCTGACCGTTTCAGTTCGGCTAAGTGAGACCGAAAAGTTCAGAGCCGAACTCATAGATGCCACAGGCGGCGCCGTTCTCTTCAAATAGCATTTTCATTCAAAATTTCTTCTAATTTTTCATTCAGTGACCAATCATAGCTTGACTGTAAAAAGTTAGATTTGTATAATTGCACTCCAAGATCGCGGGGTGGAGCAGTCTGGTAGCTCGTTGGGCTCATAACCCAAAGGTCGTAGGTTCAAATCCTACCCCCGCTACTACGTTTGGAGCAGTCTGGTAACTCTTTCGGCTCATAACCCAAGGGTCGTAGGTTCACCCCGCCTTTGGCGGGATTAGTCCCGCTCTGAGCGGGAAATCCTACCCCCGCTACTTAGTTTTAACCGTTTAAACCTTTGAGATACTTCCATTTTTCAAGGGTTTTTAGTGTTGAAGTATGTTGATGTATGCCGAAATCTGTCGAAGATTTGGTTACATAGTGGTTACATTCTGAGCGATATTTGTTCAATGTTGTATTTGAGGTCGTTTTATGACGTTTAGGGTGGCTCATTTTCGCCACCTCTTCGTCACATACTTTCATTATCTCTTACTTAACGGTTGATTTTGCAAGAAAAGATTCTTTATTTTCTTGTAAGCGGGGATTTAAGTGGATTGTGTAATTAGGAATGGGGTTGGTCTTATGAAGTTTAAACAATTAATCATCTTATTAGTCACCGTTAATCTATCGGGCTGTTCATCTGGCTTAACAACTTTTTGGGAATCTACTCTTTTTGAATCTACTCATTTAATCCAACCCGATGAGCCACTTCATATAAAAAAATACGCTATTCTTTATAAAAAAGACTTTCAAGAAGTTGATATTAGTGAATTTCACACATCCAGAGATTCAATAAAAGTGATCCACAACGATACGAACGAATTATTGGAATATTCGAAATCAGATATAAATAAGATTGTGATAAAAGATAGGTTGAAGGGTAGTTTTATAGGGGCTCTTTCTATGGTAATGGTAGTAGTCGTAATTTTTTTAATTTTGCCAGAAGAAGATACCGATGGATCCTTTGGAAGTGATGAAGACTGGTTCAATTTGCTTACCCCTCTTTTTGCTATCATGGGTGCTAGAAAAGGTTTTGTAGTTGGGTACAGAGAGATATATGTATTCGATACGCCTGAATCTAATAATATCAATTCTGATAATACACGATAATCTTCATTTAAACTAAGGTTCAAATCCTGCCCCCGCTACAAAGTAATAGAACCAAAACCCTTACAATGCTTCCATTTTATAAGGGTTTTTCTGTGCGGGTTAGGGATAAAAAGAGTGTCTTTGACACCCTGACCGCAAAACTCATATCCTAAAGGCGTCAGGGCAAGCCCTGACTGCCACCTAAAGAATTTAGGATTTTCCTAACTGTCGTTTAGCGTTGTTTGATGCTGTTTTGTGACGTTTAGGTTGGCTCATTTCCGTCACGCTAAAATATCGTAAGAAGGTGGTTTAGCAATAGAGGGCTTGTTGAATATATATGCTCAGTTAGATGGAGTGAGACTTTGATAATAAAAATGTGATTAATTGTTATATTTAATAATAATTATACGGTAACACCAATATTAACAATGTATTAATAGATTTCTTTCTGTTTTAATTACCCTTTTTCTCATAAATTAGTGAAATCTTCTTGACAGGGTATAAAGATTAAAATTATATTAAACATGTAAGTTCGGTATATGATGTTACAGTTCTTTTAGTTTAGTAGGCTTATGCTGATTATTAGGTGGAGGACTTAATACCAGAAGGAAACGCAATGAAGATATTTGTTGAAAATCTAACTCACTCCGTCGCAAATAATGATCTAATAAAATTGTTTGAGTTGTGGGGCGAAGTAGAATCACTGACTATAAAAAATGATAAGATCAGCGGGGAGCCGGGAGGGTTTGTAGAAATACCCGATAGATCAGAGGCATTAGAAATGATTCAAAATATCAATGGTGTCACCCTTTTTGGTAAATCTTTGAAACTTACTGTTATGAGGGAAGGAGATGATCGGAGGAGTGATGCCGAAAGACGTTTTGCGCAAGAAAGAAGGAATAACGAAGATAGACGCATTGCTTCTGATCGTCGGATAAAATCAACGGGTTATGCATTTGACGAACGGTTCAACTCACTAAGAAGAGCTGAATTGGATAGAAGGCAGATAATTACAAGAAGATTGTCTTCTGATCGGCGCATAGTTGCTGAAAGAAGGCTGTAGGCTAAGAATAAACAGCTTCCCCTATCGTTTCAATTATTTAGAATTGTGATAACTATCGCCGGCGAATAGACCGATCATTATATATCCTAATTAGCCGAACAACATCCGAAAACGAAGAGAAGCAAGTGGTGTCACCCAAGCTCGGTATTGCTTCTCTTTTTTACAGTTTCAAATCCCAGACATTCCCGCTATACCTCGAAAACGGTATAAGTCAATAATAGAGAGGTAAATAACCTTTATAATCGAGGGGGGTTTTAATTTGTAGAAGAGTGTGGTTTAGTGTTGTTTGATGTCGTCCTGTGACGATTAGGGTGGCTCATTTTCGTATCACATTTATTAATCACATCTTTATTTTTTTCCTAATATTCATATTGATAGGGATGCAATAATATCAAAATTTATATTTTCTCTATTTTCATTTTTCCTCACTTCGATTCAGTGACCGTCTTATTTTACTTCTTCTAGTTTCTTCTTCAGCCTGTCGTACTTTATCTTGGAGTTCTTCTAATCTGTCTCGCGGAGTACGTGCATTTTCAGTATATGAAGATCTCCTCCGTCAAGAGGAAATACAGAGTAACTTTCTTGCTCATTCTGAAGTCCAATTGCACTTATTGATCCTTGTGTAAATCTATGAGGCGTAACAATACAAAAAATATCTCCATAAGAGAATGTTTTCTTAGCCTCTGCGTAAGCTTCTATTTTACCAAGTAACGCGAAAACTCTATCCTCATCTGGAGGAGAGTCACATACAAAATTTAAACAAATCTCGAATTGACCATGAAGAGTATTCAGTTGCCCATAAACATCGGGAATATACTCCACTCCCCTTAATCCAGATAAAGTTGTTCCAGTTTCAACTTCGTAGCCCCATTCTTGCAACCAGTCCTTTGATTCGCCCTCCAACTTAATATGACTATATAAAAGCCCTTTATCAAGATTATCAGGCGTAACCGTAACCAAATCAGAAATGGGAATTTCAAGAAAACGAGCTAATGTTTCTTCATTATAGGCTAATTTTCCAACATTTCCTGATTGAGTCTGAAGTTGATTTGCCATCTCATCTATGTCAATATCGCCCACAAAAGAAGGATCCCTACTACAAACATCTTTTATTATTTCTTTCGCTTTTTCAAAAGTAATTTCAACACCCTTTGCAGCAATTGTAGTTGCAATAGCTGTAACAGTATCTAATATCAATTTTGTTGGGTCCATCTCTATCTCCCATATATTTTCAGAATATGAATTATTTCGGCTTTAGTTTGCCTATTAGTATTGGCCTTTATTAGAATATGAACAATAATAGTATAATATTTTTATATTATAAGATTTATCTATATTTATGACTTATAATCTAATTTATTGAATACAAAATTACAACAATTATTTTCAAGAAACTCTAGTTTGATTAATGTTGAAACTGTTTCGTGACCACTAGGTTGGCTCTTTATTGGCACTTTATCTCCGCTTTATTGTCGAATATGGCTTGGAATTTCCAAACTTAAGACTCCTCAACTGTTATTTTAAATTATTTAGAGCAAAACACACAGTGATATTTTCTTGCTATTTACCGATAAAATAACTATGTTTAAAAGCTATGAATGTGGATGTCATTAAAAATGCGAAATAAGATCGCTATTATTATTTCATATGGGCACAACATTTAAACTAAATAAGGTATTTTAAATGGCAAATAGTCTAAAAAGAATCGGAATGGATGCAAACAGATCGCTCTCCAAGTATTTGGAGGAGATTGGCAAATACGAACCTCTCAAACCATCCGAAGAAGTAGAACTTGCTAAGATAATTAAGGGGAACGACCCGGAGAAAGCGCTGAATGCGTTGAAGAAGTTGACCGAAGCAAATTTACGTTTTGTAGTAAGCGTCGCAAAAAACTATCAAGGTCAGGGCTTACCGCTTACAGATCTGATAAATGAAGGAAATGTAGGTCTTATCAAAGCGGCAGAACGTTTTGACGAGACCCGCGGTTTCAAGTTCATATCCTATGCCGTATGGTGGATAAGGCAATCGATTTTACAAGCGCTCGCCGAGCACTCAAGAATAGTGCGGCTTCCTCTCAACAGAGTCGGAACGATAAGTAAGGTAGCAAAAGCGGCTGAAGGACTTGAGCAGGGTTTTCAGCGGCCTCCGAATGAAGCGGAGATAGCAGAAAAACTTGAAATGACACCCGAGGAAGTTTCCGATACAATTATGATGTCAAAGCGGCATAACTCTCTTGATGCTCCCTTCAGAAGCGGGGAAGAAAATTCACTTATCGACGTTGTAGAAGACAGTGGTCAAGCTCCCCCTGACGATGAATTAATGTTGGAATCACTGAAAAACGAAATTCAGCAAGCGCTTGATACGCTAAAAGAGAGAGAGCAGGAAGTCATCAGGATGTATTTCGGTATAGAGAGAGAATATCCCCTTACGCTTAACGAAATCGGTGAAGAGTTTCATCTTACCCGCGAGCGTGTGCGGCAGATAAAGGAAAAAGCCATTTTGAGACTGAGACATAAATCACGAAGCAGTAAGTTGAAGGCTTATTTAGGCTAATTCAAGCCGGCATTTGTAACAGTTAAGGCAGCAGACTTGGTTTGCTGCCTTTTTTATGTCCGAACATAATTCTGAACTTTAGCTCTAAGCTGTTTCAAACCTTCTCGGTCGTTTTACAAGTTCTCCTGAGCAGTTGGGACAAACGTGCTCCATTTCACGAGAGCAATCAGCGCAAAACGTACACTCATGTGTACAAATACAGGCATCTGAATCTTCAGATAAATGCTTGTGGCACTTTTCACATTCAGTTCTCATTCCAAGCGTCAATCGGAATCCTTAATGACAGCGGTCAGCACATCAATTATATCCTGCGGATGTGTTGCTGTATCTACCTTATCAAATATATATGCGAGCTTTCCTTCAGGGTCAATGAGAAACGTTTTTCGTTTAGCGTACAATTTCAAAATACCAACAGCGTTATAACTTTTCGCAATTGATTTATCCTTATCACTTATAAGGTCAAATGGCAGTTCATTCGCTTTTTTGAACTCTTCCTGTTTTTCTATATCGTCAAAGCTGACTCCTATCACCTTCGCATTCAGTTCTGAGAGTTCTGCATAACTGTCGCGTAATCCGCACGACTCAATAGTACAACCGCGTGTGAAAGCTTTCGGATAGAAATATAGTATCACCCAGCTGCCCTTATATTCTTCCAAAGTGATGGTCTTTCCTCCGGTCGACAGACCGCTGAAAATCGGAGCCGGTTCGCCCACTTTCGGGTTATCTGATAAAAACAAAAACATCAAAAAAATCGGTAACAGTGTCAAATTCAAACTAATCATTTCTGTTTCTCCTTAATTTCGGTTATCAAAAATCCACTCTCACGCCTAAAGCCCAACCTGTTCCATCCAAACCCGGTATCGCTTCCTCGAAACCGTTGTGTCGATAACGTAATACTACCCAACTCCGTTCACTTATCTTCATATTCAAGAACGGTCCAAATACCCACTTACGTCGGTAGTTTTTAGAATAATTCAGGTCGAGCCAGCCGTTAATAAAAACTTTTTTGTGAAAAGGCAGGAAATAAATAAGACTTGCTTGTCCTCCATCCCCATTTGTCTGATAAGGATGCGCCCGCCATTGAAGCCAGCCGTTCAATCCGCCGACATTCCCTATTTGAGGGATTTTAAGATTATGTCTGTAAGCAATTCCAAAGCGGAGCAGTTGACCGGCTAGCGGCGTTATATCATTGTATTCGACCTGGGCAACAAGCCCTTTGACGCTCAACATATCGCCCAGTCCTTTATGAGAGAAACGATATTCGGAAAATGTGCGTGTCAGGTCAAACCGATGAGCGGGGTCATTCTGGCTCGCATTTACTTCGGTGAATCCCCAGACGGATATTCCCAACGGGAATCGTAATGTGCTTACATATACCGCAAGAGAATTAAAATCGCGGTCATCCAATACATATTGCGCTACAACATTTGGTGGAGGATTGACATCTTTTTTCGCATCATCCGCAGAAACCGTACTTAACAAACAGGTCATCGCAATCAAGTAGGACAAACTTATCGAGATGATTCCTCGATGAAATTTATCTGACCAAGCTTTAAGAATATTCAATGGCTTAATTCTCTCCTATTTGAGACTATAAATGTACTGATATACTATTCTAATTTCAATTCAAATAACTCTGATGAACAGACACTGCTTTAGTGTGTTATTGCAAATTTCTGGAGAATAAGTTCAAATATTATTATTGACATAAATGCAGAACTGAGCTTATTCTACGATGTCAGTTAAACTATTATAAACATAATGTACCGAAAGAAGTTGCAAGCACTAATTGTTGGATAAACGTTGAAACCCTCAGGAGGCATAAATGGCTAAGCTGGTAATTCAGAATGGTTACCCGCTCATATGCGCGCTAATTATATTTGGCATGATGGGATTGGGCTGCGCGGGTTTCATGAAGGGGACACAACACCAACTGAGCGTAGAGTCAAATCCTCAAACTGCCTATGTTTCGATTATGAGCAATGGAATAGAAGTTAGCACGGGTAGAACGCCATTTGTGACATATTTATCGAGAAAGAAAGAATACATAGTAATCATAACATTAGATGGGTATGAAGAAGCGCAAGTGCCTGTTACACATCAGGGAATTCAAGGCTGGTATTGGGGGAATCTTTTATTTGGCGGTTTGGGTGTTATAGGGCTTATTATAGATTTTGTAAATGGCGCTATGTACAATATGGGACCTTCCGATATTAACGTCTCCCTTAGAATGGCATTTGTACCTGAAACAGAAACGGAAGAGCTTTTTGCAGTTATTAGCGCGTATGATGATTACGGCGAACTCCGTACTACATGGGAACGGTTAGTTCGTTCAACTAAAGTTCAGCCTGAGCTAATTTCTTCGTTTTAATATTATTACCGCTGATAAAACTTGCTATTGATCGTGCCTTCTGTTTTCCTCATCCCTTCTATCAGTATCTTCAGAGCGTCTGTCAAAGAGTTTTCTCCTCGGTTCAGGACTTCTGCGTTCCTCGAATTCACGCCTTTCGCTTCGATCTCTGCGATCTTCCGTGACTTCAATCGTCCTCCCAAAAAGTTCTTTTCCGTTTAAACCCTTCACAGCCTTTTGACCATCTGAAGAAGTTGACATCACAACGAATCCGAAGCCCATCGATTCGCCTGTTTTTCCGTTTTTGATTATATCGACAGAATCCACCCAACCATGTTCTTCGAAGGCTTTCAGGAGCTGATCCGAAGTTACGTTTAATGACAGGTTCCTTACAAACAGTTTCATAGATTAAAATCCTTAATTCAGTTCGTTTTGATTCTACAATTAATCGCTTTAAATTGATAGGGTGAATATATTTATCAGAAGATACTAATACAAACGGAAAAAATCAGTTGATTCGAAATCTCAAAAACAAATTACCTTGACAAAATTCAATTAAATGACTATAATCCTCTTCTTCAAGGCTGATAGAATTAGTGATTAAACAACGTTTGCAGCCTGACTTAGGCAATGATATTTTTTTAAAACGATGGTACTATTCAGACATTTTAAGGAGAATGAATGCATAAACTTCAAAGCTTTTTAGACACCATCAATGCCTATATCTGGGGGAGCGCTGAAGTACAACCTTGGTTTACAATAGTACTTCTCGTCGGTACCGGAATATACTTGACTATCCGATTGAAACTTATCCAATTCGTACAATTCAAACATGCTTTAGACATAGTCAGAGGTAAATTTGACGATCCGGATGATGAAGGCGATGTAACTCACTTTCAGGCGCTTTCCACCGCTCTCTCCGCCACCATTGGTATCGGAAACATCGCAGGCGTTGCCACGGCAATTCATTGGGGTGGTCCCGGCGCTCTGTTTTGGATATGGGTCACGGGTCTCTTCGGAATGGCTACGAAGTATGCTGAAATTACTCTTTCTCATAAATTTCGTAAAATTAATGAAGACGGCTCGGCATCCGGCGGTCCTATGTACACTATCCTTCATGGATTAGGAACAAAATTCAAATGGCTTGCCATTTTATTCGCCGTATTTCTGATAATCGGTTCATTCAATACACCCAATATGGTGCAATCGAATACAGTCGCCTCAGCCGTTGAAAGAGATTTTGGAATACCGCCGTTTGCTACAGGTGTAGTGCTTGCTCTCTTGGTTGCTGCCGTTATAGTGGGTGGAATTAGGAGGCTTGCGCGAGTCACCAGCAAATTAGTTCCTTTTATGACCGTTCTTTATGTTCTTGCCGCGTTATATATCCTCTTTGTTAATGCAGGCGGGATTCCTTCGGCGCTAAAAGCGATATTTGAAGGCGCATTTACACCAGCTGGCAAGATGGGCGGATTCTTCGGCTCCGCCTGGGTCATGACACTTGTTTGGGGAGTGAAAAGAGGTCTGTTTTCCAATGAAGCAGGTCAGGGTTCCGCTCCGATCGCTCACGCCGCGGCAAAAACCAAAGAGCCTGTACGCGAAGGGATATTGGGTATGATGGGACCTTTTCTTGACACGCTTACCGTCTGTACAATGACCGGACTCGTGATACTTACTACGGGTGTGTGGCAGGAAAAATTTGAAAACCGTATTTCCGGAGCTAATCTTGCCGAGGTAGTATTCTATCAAGGCTCGCCTGATGGAGTTGACCTTTTTAATTTGAAAGAGCAACCTGTTTATTCGGGATCGCTGAATGTTCAGGATGGAGTTATTCAGGATGATGTTTGGCTATTTCGTGAAAAAGGAGACATCGGGAACCCCCGGATCATGTCTATTACCGGAATGGACGGAAATACTACCCCGTATACGGGTATTATCGAACTCGGTGATAACGGGATGTTTAATATGGACACACAGGATGGTGAGCTGGCTTTAGGCGGTACGATGCTCCTCACAGGAGCCAACCTTACTGCGCAGGCATTCAGTCATGGTCTACCGGGTAATTGGGGAAATTATTTTGTTACGTTCGCAGTTATTCTATTTGCATTTTCCACCGCAATCGCTTGGAGCTATTACGGCGACAGAGGTGTTGAATTCCTTATCGGACAGAAGGGTATAATGCCTTACAGGATACTGTTTTCAATAGCAATATTCGTCGGCGCAAATCTCACCATCAATATGGCATGGACGTTCGGTGATATAGCGTTAGGATTTATGGTTATACCCAACTTGATTTCTATACTTCTTCTGACTCCGCTGTTGGTGAAAATGACCAACGAATATATTCAGCACCATAAGAATGATGTTTGATTTTGTGATTACAGAGTATAGATCAACAATTATGATTTGAAAATTTGAGCGACATATGAGTCTTGAGCATCTTGAAATTGCGCGTCTTGCCGCTCGGGAAGGGGGTAAAATTCTCATCGGTAGACTTGGTAATGCAGGTAAACTTGATTTTAAAGGAAAGATCAACCTCGTAACCGACAGTGACCGAGAATCAGAGGAAGCCATACTGAAAATATTGTCAAAGAATTCTCCCGGTGTGCACATCACCTCCGAGGAAAAAGAAGAATCACATGGACGCGCCGATGAGCGTTGGATAGTTGATCCTCTCGACGCCACCACAAATTTCACACACTCCTTACCGGGTTTCGCCGTATCAATTGCTTACGAAAATGATGGGGTGATACAGTCAGGAGTGGTCTACGATCCGTATAATAATGAAGAGTTCACCGCTGCAATCGGTAACGGTGCTAAATTGAACGATGAATCCATAACGGTTTCAGAAGTGAAAGAACTCGGATATGCTCTTGTTGTTACCGGTTTTCCTTACGAATCGAAAGGTATTCTTGATATTATTGTGGAGAGTGTCAGAGAGATGATAACAAGCGCTCAAGGCTTACGCAGGCTCGGTTCAGCGGCGCTTGACTGTTGCTATACCGCCATGGGAAGATTCGACCTGTATTACGAATTTGCGCTCCAACCTTGGGATATAGCTGCAGGAAGTTTGATACTTCAGGAAGCCGGAGGAAAGATCAGTTCTCCGTTCGGTGACCCTTTTGACCTTGAAACAGGCAATATATTATTAAGTAACGGCATTATCCACAAAGAAGCCGTTGACGCTATTTTAAGAGCAAAAGTGAGAGCGGAAAAAACATGAGACTCGGCATTCTATCTAAAGGAACCAGGAATTATTCTACCAAACGCATTAGAGAGGCGGCAAGAAAGAGAGGTCATTGGGTGATCACATTTAACCCTCTCAAATGTCAACTGAATCTCATGAGATATCAGCATTCCATCTATTACTCGGGACGAAAAGTCAAACCCCCGGATGTCATTATACCTCGTATAGGGGCTACCCTTACTAATTACGGTATATCTGTTGTCAGACAGTTCGAAATCCTCGGAACAAACGTCCTCAACTCGGCTGATTCTATCAGTCGCTCGCGTGACAAGATGAGAGCGTTGCAACTGCTTGCCGCTGAAGGTATACATATTCCTAAAACCGTAATGGCGCGGAATCCGAATCAATTGGTCAGAGCGCTTCAACTGACGGACGGTCCACCCGCTATCCTGAAGCTTATAGAAGGGACTCAGGGCATAGGAGTCATCCTCTCTGAGACAAAAGAATCGTTTGAATCCACATTAGACACTCTTTGGAATCTCGGTCAGGATATCTTAATTCAACAGTTTATTGCTGATTCAAAGGGAAGAGATATTCGCGCTTTTGTAATAAACGGTAAGGTGGTCGCCGCCATGAAACGTGAAGCTGCAGCGGAGGAATTTAGAGCGAATATACACCGAGGAGGAACAGGTAAAATAGTAGTCCTCACTTCTATTCAGGAAGAGACTGCCGTAAGGGCTACCGAAATTCTCGGGCTTGGGATTGCAGGTGTAGACTTCTTCGATACACCGGGGGAACCTATCATTATCGAACTGAATTCATCACCGGGTCTTCAAGGAATCGAAAAAGCTACCGGTGTGGATGTCGCCACAGAGATAATTAAATATGCGGAATCCGTTTTGGAGGAAAAATGAAATGTGGCAATCAGGGCAAGCCCTGACTCGCACAAATTTCAATAATAAACCACCCCTGCTTCTTCAAGGCATCCGCTCCTTCGCGCCTGGCAAGCAGTCGGACAAGAAAACGGAGGGGGTACAATACCTGCTCCTTTGAGGGAGGTATCACAAAGTAACGAAGAGTATAATTGAATTTATTTTTATATGAATTATTGCACCGAACGGTTACATCCCCCGCTCCCGTGGAGCACCCCCTTCAAAGGGGGAGGATAAAATTCCCCTCTAATAAGAGGGGTGAATTCTCGGCACCATAGTGCCGGGAAGACGGGGTGTGTCAAAAGTGTTCGGCGAGTTTAGTATTTAACTGCTGTCCGTGCGAGTCAGGAATCATCCTGTCCGCCTCTTGAAAGTGCGGTCAGGGCTCCGTAGGAGTTTTAGGCAACAAGCCCCCTGACTCGCACAAATTTCCTACGGTTCTTCTCCTAAAGATTATTTTCCAGAAATTTTTCCAGATCTCCCGGATTAAATTCACCGCCGACATACCATACATTCTGTAAATCGCCGTCTACAATAAGGAAACTAAAGGGAGTTCCCCATTTCCGGGTATCACCGAGAGATTTACGTAGCCGATAATGGTCAGTCAGAAAACGAATATCCTCTTCTTCTTTACTGCGGGTTCCTAAAGTCACTGTAACTGAAGGAAAGTATGTCATTAAAAACTCATCAAGGTGGTCTGCATCGGTGTATTCCATTATTGTGAATACATCAAAACCCTTATTCTTATATTTCTGATAGTTCTTTTCAATATTCGGAAATTCAAACTGTGAATTTTCGCAATCGGCTCTCATAAATGTAAGAAGAACTATCTTTTTACCCTTGATAAACTTGTAGAAATCTTTCATCTCTCCGGTGGTATCTTCTAAAACAAAATTTGGGAGTTCTTGAATGGAACGGGTCTGACCAGTGGTCTTTTTGTAAACATAGTCTTCTATTTTTGAAAGATCGATCTGTTTTAATTCGGTATACTCATGTTCCTGTGCCCAGGTAAATGACGTATAAAGCAGTATGCAGAAAATAGTTAAAGTAGTTCTCATTATCTTAGTCTCCTTTCTAACAGTTCCGGTAATGCTGATTCATATTTAGTTCTCAACTCGGTAACGGGTATGTCAAAATACTTGTTTATCGAGAGACTGTTTTCGGAAACCTTGCCTATTGTCTCGCATGGTATCTCGAATGCTCCGCTAACTTCCTCAATTCGCATCAGATCACTCTCTGAAACCGTTACAATTATTGCCGATTGAGTCTCTCCGAAGAGAAGCTCATCGTCTCTCATCTTTCTACTTATTACGATGTTCGCTCCCATATTGTTTCTTCCGGCTATACAACACTCTGCGAGCGCAATCGCCAAGCCGCCATCTGAAATGTCATGAGCTGATTTGATAATCCCGCTTCGAATGCCTTCAAGCACAGTATCCTGAACCATTTTTTCATAATCAAGGTCTATGTTCGGAGCATCTCCTTCCACCCTTCCATGAATCAGATTTAGGTATTCAGACCCACCGAGGCAACCTTCAAGGTTTCCTAAAAGGATTATAAAATCGCCTTCATCGACAAAACCTGACTGCCTAATATAAGCCAGATCCTCTATCAAACCAAGCATTCCGATCACCGGCGTAGGAAAGATAGCTCCCTCGGGGTTTTCGTTGTAAAAGCTGACATTTCCACCCGTAACCGGAGTATCAAACGCAAGACAGGCTTCTCCTATACCTGCCACAGCTTCCTTGAACGTCCAAAATACTTCCGGATCCTCCGGGTTTCCGAAATTAAGACAATTAGTTATTGCGATAGGTTTCGCGCCTGTACAGACGACATTCCGAGCCGATTCCGCAACAGCTATCATGCCTCCTTTTCGAGGATTGATATAAGTATATCTACCGTTTCCATCTGTCTTTATCGCTATAGCCTTATTGGGCGACTCTTTTATTCTCATTACCGCCGCATCAGCTTTACCGGGACCAATCACTGTATTAGACTGTACCGTGCTGTCGTATTGTCGGTAAACCCATCTTTTACTTGCGATATTTGCTGTTGAGAGCAACTGGAGAAAAGTCGCTTCTATATCGGAAGGAACTTCAATAACTTTGACATCAAATTTCCTGAGCTTCTCAAGATATTCCGGCTGCCTGCTCTCCCTATGATAAACGGGAGCGCCACCTCCCAAAACAAGCGATTCCGCCGGTACTATTGCGCCTTCATTCCCTTTCATCTTGAACTTGAGTTCTGTTCCGATAACCACTTTTCCTATCTTAACACAATTAAGCTTCCACTTTTCGGCAATATTCAATACTTCTCTATCTTTTGCCTTTCTAACTACAAGGAGCATCCGTTCCTGAGATTCTGAAAGAAGGATTTCATAGGGAATCATCCCCTCCTCCCGCAACGGCACCTTTGAAAGATCGATTTCCATTCCAACTCCACCCTTTTCAGCCATTTCGGCTGATGAGCAGATTATCCCGGCAGCGCCCATATCCTGCATACCTATAAGCAAATTTTGTTTTGTCAGTTCAAGTACTGCCTCCAAAAGTAGTTTTTCGGTAAATGGATCGCCGACTTGAACAGCCGGTCGCTTCTCCTCCGATTCCTCAGAAAGTTCCACAGAAGCAAAAGTTGCTCCATGAATGCCGTCTCTTCCGGTTGAGGAGCCTAATAACATTACGCTGTTGCCTTCTCCCTTTGCGATTGCGCTCGCCGTGTTATTATGTTTCACAATCCCTACTGTCATGGCATTAACAAGCGGATTTCCTTCATAATGGGGATCGAAATAGATCTCTCCCGCTACTGTGGGAACTCCCATACAGTTGCCGTAATCGCCTATCCCACGCACTACTCCATCAAGAAGATACCTGTTTTTCGCGCTATCAAGAGGACCGAACCGTAATGAATTGAGAGAGGCTATCGGACGAGCGCCCATAGTGAATACATCTCTCATAATTCCCCCTACTCCGGTTGCCGCTCCCTGATAAGGTTCAATCGCCGAAGGATGGTTGTGGCTTTCTATTTTAAACGCGACCGCAATTCCGTCTCCAATATCAACCAGTCCGGCGTTTTCTTCTCCTGCACCGGATAATATATGCTTACCTTCTCCTGGAAGTTTTTTTAACTCTGCGATAGAGGATTTATATGAGCAGTGTTCGCTCCACATTACGGAAAATATTCCCAATTCGGTATAGTTCGGATCTCTTCCGAGAATACCCTTAATTTCTTCAAACTCAGCCTCAGTGAGACCATGCTCAACAGCGAGTTCTAATGTAACTTTTTGCTCTTTCAACCGGTTTTATTCACCTTGTTTGATTTCAACAACAATACCGTTTTCTTTCAGTTCCAAATCAATCTGTTCCCTGTCCGCAAAATACTTTTTTGAAGAATAAGTCGGTTTAGCCTCTAACCGGATTTCGTATTTTCCTGCCGGAACTTTCTCATCCATAGAGTAATTCTTTTTACGCACATATCCATCAACTTCTTTGTAGATTTTTTCAAATTCACCCGGCATCATATTCCACCTGAATGTAATATTGCCGGGTCCGTACTTCTTACCGGTTTTGTTCAATCTTCTGACAAAATTATTGTCCTCATCGAAAATATCTACTTTCAAGATAGACCGCTCGGTCAATTTTGCAGACAGATACACGCCCCCTTTCACGGTCTCTAATTTAACGTCCTGCAGGTCTGTTCCGATCAAATAGTACTGTACCGTTTCTTTCTCCCCAATTATTACCTGACCCAATCTTCTCCAGATGGCTATGCCCCTCGGTTCTATGAACTCATTCTTACTTTTCCCCTTCTTGCCAAAAGACGTTATATATGATAAGTTGGAGTTGAATTTATGGATCAGATGATTCTTCTTATCGGTTGCGTAAATATTGTCATAATAATCGAGAGCGATAGCTGAGAACAATGCATCCGGATAACCAATATCAGCTCCCGTCACCTCTTTTGTCAAAACACCGTTGCCGGTTAGCTTTTTCAGGCTTGCCCCGCTGTTATCAGATACGATTATCATGTTCTTTTTTCTGTATGACCATTTCTCCTGTATGTCAGTTACCGCCATGGAGATCGGATTATTCAGACTCAACCCGTCTCCCTCACCCCATATTTTCAGCACTTCGCCATCCGCCGAAAAGAACTGAATTCTGTTATTACCGCTGTCCAAAACATAAAAGTTTCCCTGTGAATCAAATTTAACGTCTAACGGCGCGTTGAATTCCCCTCTCCCATTTCCCTTTTTACCATATGTCCTCTTATGAGAGAGAGTCCCGCTGTCTTGCAGTTCCACTATCCTGTCATTACCGGTGTCCGCAACAAGAACCCTTCCTTCAGGATTAGCCGTGATACCATAAGGAGAATTCAACCGCTGCTCTTCGGGTAGATTTTTTCCATATATAGCCACCGAAAGAAGGGAATTATTATATATTATCGAATTATTCCCCCTGTTGACACCGTAAACCGTTATTTCGTCATCGTCTTTCGGAACATCAGGATCATCGCGCGATCTGAGTTTTACGGTGGCAAGGCCTTGCGGATCATCAACTTTCGCGCTAATACCAAGATAGAGTTTGAGCAGATACTTACCCGCCTTTCTAATCGGCGCATGTTTTTTCTGTGGGTGAACCAGGGTTGATTGGTCAGCTACTGTCTGCCCGTACGAAGCGGAAGAAATAAAAATCATTATAACCGCCAAAAAGGTTTTGCTCAACTGAGGAGTTCCGTAAGCTGTTTTTTAATCGATTCAGCCAATTTTGTAGAAATACCGGGAACAACCGTCAGCTTATTTATTGGGGCGTCTTTAATATCATTAACCGATTTAAATTCTGCGAGCAGCGCATTCCGTTTATTCGGTCCGACTCCTTTTACATCATCAAGAACCGAATGAAGATTTCTTTTTTTACGTAATTTACGATGATACGTAATCGCAAAGCGGTGTGATTCATCTCTTATTTTCCTGAGGAGACTCAATCCGGGTGACGTTTTGGAGATATTTTGAGGCTCGCTCTGATCGGGTTTATACACTTCTTCCAAACGCTTTGCCAAACCTATTACATCCAAATCAAGAAGGTCGAGGTTTGTAAGAACTGACACAGCTGCGGAGAGCTGTCCTTTTCCACCATCAATGAGAATCAGATCGGGCAGCGGTTTATCTTCCTCCAAAACACGCCTATATCTCCGTAGAAGAATCTCTCTCATCATAGAATAATCATCCGGTCCTTCAACCGTCTTTATCTTGAATCTCCTATATTCACTTTTCTTGGCTGTGGCATTAATAAAACAAACCATTGATCCCACTGCGTCTTTACCCTGTATATTCGAGATATCGAATGCTTCTATTCTACGCGGTATTTTTTCCATGTTCAGGTCATTTTTTAGAGCTGATAGACTCTTGGGAACGTAATCTGAACGGGCAATTTTATTTAGTATGAATTCCTTCAAATGTAAATTGGCATTTTTCATAGCCATTGAAAGCAGTTTCTTCTTTTTCCCCCGCTGAGGGGTCATGAGTTTTACAAGGCTCCCCCTTTTCTTTCCCAGCCACTCTTCAATAGTTGTTGAATCGTTTAGCGTAAATTCAGTATAAACTTCTTTTGGCACGTTTTCAGCATTTGTATAATATTGTCCGACAAATTGCGAAAGGATTGATACTGATTGTTCGTTCTCAAGTCCCTTCAGAAAGAAATGTTCTAATCCTATCATCTTTCCTTCTCGAACGCGTAAGACAACCGCGCATGCGTTCTCCTCTTCCTGCGCGATTGTGATAAAATCCCTGTCGGTTTCTTCAAGCGATTCGACCATCTGAGATTCAGCGCGTTTTTTCAGTATTGAGAGCTGATCTCTAAAACGGGCTGCGTCTTCAAATTCTTCTGCCTCTGCCGCTTCCTTCATTTTGTTCGTAATATATGATATAACGCCCGACATCTTTCCATTGAGATAATCTTCAACTTGCCGAACCATCGCAACATATTCTTTTTGTGATACCAGACCTTCGCATGGACCGTCACATTTTTTTATATGATAGTCCAAACAGACTTTTGCTTTTTTCTTCTCTATGAATTCATCATTTATATGATAGGAGCACGAACGAATAGAAAAGACTTTTTTCACTACCTTCAATGCTTGCCTGACCTTTGCCACATTCGTAAAGGGACCGAGATATTTCGACCCGTCACGGACAACCCGTCTCGTTAGAAACACCTGTGGATACGGCTCATTGGTTATCCTGATGTACGGAAAGCTCTTATCATCTTTTAGCGTGACGTTATATCGGGGAATATGCTCCTTTATAAGATTCGCTTCCAATATGAATGCTTCCACTTCATTATTTGTAGCAAGCCAATCAATATCTTCTATCTTTTTGACCATAACGAGCGTTTTGGCGTCTTTGGATGTCCCCTCCTGAAAATAGGATCGAACTCTGTTTCTAAGCAGTTTCGCCTTGCCGACATAAATTATCTCCCCTTTTCCGCTCTTGAACAGGTAACATCCGGGACTTTTAGGAATCTCAGCCAACTTTGCATGATTAATGTCAATCGGCATCTTCGTCACTTTCCTTATTCTTCAGATTTGAATTCAATTCAAATAACACACCACCGGTACTTTTAGGATGGAGGAAGACTATTTTCTTACCTCCCGCGCCGCTTTTCGGAGTCTCATCAATAATGTCGATACCTTTCTCTTTCAGCTCATCGATAGTTTCTTCCAGGTTATCGACCTCGAGACAAACATGATGAAGTCCTTCTCCCCTTTTTTCAAGAAACTTGGTGATGGGAGAGTCATCTCCAATCGGTTCGACCAGTTCCAAAGAGACGCCGTTAAGATCGTAGATCGCTGTGTTTACTTTTTCGGCACTGATAGTTTCCAATTCGGGTTCAACCCCGAGAAGAGATGTGTACACTCTGATTGATTCTTCGAGAGAATTTACGGCAATGGCAATATGGTCTATCTTTTTCATTCGGTTTAGCTGAACGCTCCCAAGCCCGTTATCTGTTTACCGATTATCAGCGTATGCATATCGTGAGTCCCTTCATATGTATAGACAGATTCAAGGTTTGCCATATGTCTCATTGTTTGATGTTCATCGGTTATTCCCGCTGCGCCCAATATATCCCTTGCGTTTCGGGCAATCTCAAGCGCCATCTTCACATTGTTGCGTTTTGCAAGCGAAACCTGTTCAACACTCTCTTTTCCTGCGTCCTTCAACTTTCCAAGCCTGAAAACAAGGAGTTGAGCTTTAGTGATCTCATTTAGCATATTTACCAATTTCCGCTGTACCAACTGAAATGAGGCTATCGGTTTATTGAACTGAATCCGCTCCTTGGCATATCTAAGCGCCTCATCATAGCATGCCATTGCCGCTCCGACAACACCCCATGCGATGCCGTACCTCGCCTGTTTAAGACAGGATAATGGTGATTTTAATCCATTTGATCCGGGCAGAACACTCTCTTTCGGAATCCTACAACCGTCAAACACGAGTTCGGATGTATCCGATGCACGAAGCGACAGTTTGCCTTTTATCTCATTTGACGAAAATCCTTTACTGCCTTTCTCAATAAGAAATCCTCTGATACCCTCATCAGTGGTAGCCCAGACCAATGCGACATCCGCGAGAGTTCCATTTGTTATCCACATCTTTGAGCCGGATATGACCCATTCATCTCCTTCAAGAACCGCTTTAGTGGTCATGCCCGCGGGGTCTGAACCGTGATCGGATTCTGTCAGACCAAAACATCCGATAACCTCTCCTTTCGCCATCTTCGGCAGCCATTTTTGTTTCTGCTCTTCGCTGCCAAAAGCGTGAATTGGCCACATTACAAGGGAACCCTGCACGCTGACGAAACTGCGAATCGCGGAATCAACCCTCTCCAGCTCCTGACAGATCAGACCGTAAACCGTATCGCTCGAACCGGCGCAGCCATACGCTTCGGGCAGATTCGCGCCTAATAAACCGAGCTCCGCCATCGGTTTAATCAGCTCTGTGGGAAAGGTGCCCTCACGATAGTGAGCTGTAATCAGCGGCATTATCTTTTCATCCGCGAACTCCCGGACAGAATCCCGCGTCAGACGCTCTTCTTCGGTGAGAAGTTC
>JADFMS010000035.1 GCA_022563775.1 Fidelibacterota bacterium
TGGTCGGTACTGATAGAAATTTTGTTGAAATCCGAACTCGGCGAAATAGTCAGCGGACCGCCGCGTGTACGGTTTTTATTCATAGTAGCCGGGCTGAAGAAAGAGTCGAAATCAAGGTTCCAATAATTCAGAAATTGTACGCTACTGAAGAGGAAATATCCTTCGCCGTATTTATTCCCGTCAAAATCCCAGTTTCTGAACGTCGCCACCGCAAAGAACTTACTTCTAAAAACAGTGCCCGGATCAAAGTCCTGCCATCCTGTCGTAATATGCCAGTTATACTGATCCGCGTTCCATTGGAATCCAAGGTTGTTTACATCATACCCGGGTGAAATGACGCCGAAACCGGAGTTAAATACCACGTCCCCTTTCTGCTTATTTATATATACCCTGCCTCCCATTCCGGTCATTGAATTGGCTGAGGAATCGACAGATATATGATCGACGTCCGGTCTCTGAAAGTAGTGCGGGCTTGAACGCTGGATATCGGTGATTACGCTCTCGTTACCGTTTATCCTGCTTCCGCCTATCCAACCGGTCATGACATATTTCCTATCGGAATCAAGGGTTAACCAGCCGTCAACGCCGCCCATAAAAGCGCTGCTCGCAAGTGACCGTTCGAGGTTACCCGTTCGTAAGTCTTGCACCGAACCTGTCCCTATTATTCCAAGTCCATACCTTCCTTCCTTAAATTCTCGCTGAGTCCTGATAACCGAGTAGTTCGACAGCGGTTCCACTTCTTCTGTTGACTTGACACCATTGAACTCAAGGTCAGCGAATTCACGCGCCGTAATTGCGTTGATTACGCCGATTGACCATTCCGGAGTCAATTTACCAGAAATTTTCAGTGCGGTAATAATAGTCGAGCCGGAAGGAATCGAACTGTAGTCATAATCCTGACCCGGACTGACCTGCGGAGTTCGCCCTATCCGTCTTGTATAAAACGGGTTCGGATCGCCGTAATTAAAGTTCCAGTTATCGTTGACACCGCCTCGTCCGAAATCGAAAATATTCGAACCTTCGATAAAGAAGGGTCGTTTTTCAGGGAAGAAGGTTTCAAAATCGGAAAGATTCACAACAGCCGGGTCGACTTCAACTTGCCCGAAATCAGGATTGAACGTTGCGTTAAGCGTTATACTACTGGTCAAATTCATTTTAAGATCGAATCCCAATTGACTGAACAGTTTGCTTCCATCGTTGAAAGGGTTTCCGGATTCCGGCTGTATAAATTCGTTTCTGCTTGCGAAATACGGTAAAAATTCAATATTCCTCGGTTGTTTTATATTTTGAATTCCGTTCATATGAGCAAACCAGGAAGCCTGCCCGGCTGCGTCCTTCGGGATCATCACATACTCTATGCGTTCATTACGACGCTCTATCCGTCGAATAAAGTTTACTCCCCAGGTGTGGACTTCCTTTTCCGGAAATTTCAGCTGAGAATAAGGAATCCTCATTTCGACACTCCATCCATGTTCGTCCAGCGACGTGGCGCTTTCCCATACGCCATCCCAGGAATCATCAGACGAATCATCATTATAAAGAATACCATCCCTGATAGCGCCGGCGGCCGAAACTCTGAAAAAGAATCCTGTCCTGTGATCAAGCCAGGGATCAACCTGGAACTCAAACTGGTCAGAAGAAACGCTTTCGTCTCTGCGGGCTAAACGTCTTACGACCGAATCAGGCGATGAATCGTATAGCCTTGCCGCTATGTAGAGTGCTTCGTCGTCGTATGCCGCCCATACTTCTGTTCTCTGCGAAGGCGTATTCCCCTCGATCGGGTCCCGTTGAGTAAATCCCGACACACCCTCCTTTTGCCAGATACTTTCTCTGAGAAATCCGTCTATTCTTATATTTTCGTTTAGCCTGTGTGCTTCAACCTCTTTTGACGGATGATTTTCATTGTTCGATGACTGCGCGAAAATATTTGAGACCACCAAAAAGTATGTAAGTAACACGATAAACTTCATGTTCGATCCAATATGTTTAGCTGTTTATTTATATTGACTCTAACAAACCGCTGAAGGTTGTCAATTATTATTTATATACGAAAAAAGACCCTGACTGTTTCAGATCTTTTTAAATGAGATGCTAAATCTTACCTTGCCAGGAAAATTATCTCTACTCTGCGGTTCTCTGCCCTGTTTTCCGGAATCGGTTCGCCAAATTCGTTAAGGTTTGGAGCTTTGGATTTTGTGTCTGCGTATCCGGCAGCGAACAACTTTTCAGACGAAACGCCCTTGTCGATCAAATACCTTACAACACGGGATGCTCTGGCAGTGGAGAGCTCCCAATTTGACGGGAACTCATCTGATGATATAGGGATGTCATCTGTGTGACCTTCTATTGCCACACTATAAGGTAATTCCTGCATGACCCAAGCAAGCCCATCCAAAACCGGTTGTATCTCCTTTTGGATTTTTGCCTCGCCGGACCTGAACAGGGTATTTCCTCTAAAAGTGACTGAAACTCCGATGGGAATTAATTCTACATTGACCTTTGAAGCAAATGAAGACCTGCCCACAAGATCATTTATCATCCTGTAAACAGTCATTAAATCCACTTTTTGACCCTTTTCAGGTTTGCCGTATGCGCCTGATAGTGATTGAGCGACTCTTTCGAATCGAAGCGGATCAACTTTCGATATCGCAGCGATGAGTATAAAAAATGTCAATATCAGCGTGACCAGGTCGCTATAAGTTATGAGCCAATCATCTCCGTCGTCCGTATCAACGGCTCTCCGTACACTTTTTCCCGAAATTCCCTTCATTACATGACGCATCATTAGACCGCCTCACGTACCTGCTGTTTTTGAACCTTGAAATCATCCCGGTTCGGTACCACTCTTTTAGATGGCTTAATAAAAGAATTCATATAATCCTGCACTTTTGCCGGATGCCAGCCCTCGCTGATCATTTTGACGCTGTCGATGATCATTCCCATCATCATAACTTCTTCTTCAGTCCTTGTTGAAAGCTTGACCGCTATAGGTTTGAATATCAAATTTGAGAGTAGTACGCCATAAAAAGTCGTAATTAAAGCCACCGACATCCCGGAACCGATATTGTCCATAGATTCCAACGTCATGTTGCTCAATAAAATAATTAGCCCGATAAGTGTGCCGATCATACCAAACGCGGGAGCATATTTTGCCATTGCTTTGAGGATATCTGCTTCTTTTATTTCGCGTTCCGCCCTGAAGTAAACTCGTTCTTTTAATATATCGTTGATTTCATTTAAGGAATATCCATCTGCCAACATCTGAATCCCATCAGCCAAGAACAGATTCTTGATTCCCTTGACCTCTTTTTCTAACGCTAATCTGCCCCCTTTCCGGGCGTTCAAAACAAGACTCATTACCTGCTGGATATAATCTTCTACTCTCGGGGGTTCCTTTCGGAGGACAATATAAAATGACCTGAACACTCCCATCACATCAGTAAACGGATAGCTTAAAAACGATGACGCTGCTGTTCCTCCAACTACTATCAATATTCCGGCCGGATTATAGAATACTCTCCAGTCCTGTGTTTCGAGATAAATTGCTCCTACAACAAGACCGATTCCCAATACGATTCCTAATACGGTTGATTTATTCATATTATCAGTTGTTCATATAATAGATACTATCTCTATGTTGTCCGCTATTCCGTCTTGTGAAGTATCGATCTCCTCGGAATTTTCTATCTTGTTACCGTCTTTATCGGCAAGTAATTTTATGACAGGCCGATTAAGTATCTCGGAGTTATTCCTTAATATAATTCCGGTTTCTCCCGTGTTTAGCTTAACAAGACTTCCCGTTGGATAGTTCACCACACAGTTCTTCAGTAAACTCAATATTTTGGGCTCAAATTTTCCCTCAGATTCTTTAAAAATGATCTTAAGGGCGGTATCATTGTTGAATCGTTTTCTATACACACGGTCTGAAGTCAAAGCATCGTATGTATCGATCAGAGAAACTATTTTCGAGTATAGATGCATTCGCTCGCCGGCTATGCCCTCAGGATATCCTAATCCGTCAAAACGTTCATGATGCTGATATGCGACGATTGCAATTTTGGGGCTGACATTTGCATCATTTAACAGGAATGAAAATCCTTCATTTGTATGGCTCTTAACTAACTCAAATTCCTCGTCTGTCAATGAGGAATCCTTAGATAATATCTCAAATGGTATGTGCATTTTACCAATATCATGAAGTATCGCCGCTTTAGCCAGTTCTCTGAGCTCCATACCGTTGAGACCTGCCTTAACACCGAGTACGAGGGCAAGAACGCTTACATTTACAGAGTGCTGAAAAGTATAATCATCATGTGTCTTGAGACTATACAAATCTATCATCAAATTATCGTTACCCGTAATGTCGTCGATGATGCTGTTTGTGATATTTTCTATGCCGTTTTTCAGCCCAATATATCTTGCCTGCCCGTTTCCCTCCATCGAAGATTTAAATAGCGATTTCACTTGAGAGATGGCGAAAGTTCTGGTAGATTCCTGGATTATATCCCTCACGTCCACATCATCATCAAAATCATCTGAGATAAAAATTGAATAATAACCAAACTCTTTGAGCCGATTGATATACTTGTCAGTAAGCTCGACGCCCCTTCCCAATAATACCCTGCCGTCGCCCGAGTAGAGTGTTTTTCCCAGCTTGGCTCCTGTTTCTATCTTATCCAACGATTCGATATGCACAATAAACTCCTTTTATTCCTTGGCGTTCACGATCTTGTCAACCATTTCCTGCCTTTCCTCTGAATCAGAGTATTCCGCTTCAGGATCAAAATGATCCTTTTTTTCCGATACCTCTACTTTTGTGACTCCGCTCAACGCAGAGAGCAGTGTGTTCAGCCTGTTTTCTACGTCTTCGATCAGTGATGTTATAAACCCTATTCTTTGAGATGTGATATCCTGAAATTGTAGCGACTCCATTATCATATAGACGTCATTCAGGTCGTCGTTTATTGTTTTATCAAGCTTATCCAGGGTATCGGTTACCGAGTCATCTTTCCCCCTACCTTTGAGATGTTCCTTAGTACTTGCAATAGTTTCAAGAGCGTCGGTGTCCCGTTCCGCCATGTTTTCTAATTTATCAAGGATCTGGTTTGTGGCTAATTCTGTCTGTTTCGAAATTTTAGTGAGATGGTCCGCAGCCACAGGGATGTTCTTGGTACTCTCCTTGATAGGTTGAGATATAATTTCAAGAGATTCAAACATTCCCGTTATATTCGTGGATAACTCGTCTATGTTATCCTTGATTTTATCCAACCATTTTTGATCGCTGTTATCGCTCATTTCAGTCTCCTTGAATAATTCTTAAATAATACTGTCAATCTTCTCTTTTAATACTTTCGGAGTGAATGGCTTGACAATATAACTGTTTGCACCGGCCTGCAAAGCTTCCTTGACATCATTCTCAGCACTGCGCGTTGTTACCATCAGGACGGGCATATCATCATAGTCTCCGCTGCTCCGCAGCGATTTGACAAAATCCAATCCGGACATACCGGGCATATTCCAGTCTGTAACTATTAGATCAAATTCGGCAGCACTGAGTTTTGCTAATGCCTCCTGACCGTTTTCAGCTTCTTCTGTCTCACTAAATCCTATTCTTTTTAACGTGTTTGAAACTATTCTCCTCATCGTTGGAGAATCGTCCACAACTAATACTTTAACTGCCATCTTTTAACCTCTTAACTTTATTATTGACTCACGTAATCGATTATAGCCTCTGCTATTCCATCAGCTCCTATTACTCTGTCAGCAATCCCTGCATCTACTACCGCCCTTGGCATGCCGTAAACAACACAGCTATCTTCATCTTCAGCCAGTACTTTTCCATTTTTCCGATAAACCTCTTTTGAGCCTATCAGTCCGTCTTTTCCCATACCTGTCATAATAACGCTCAGCGTCTGAGAGCCGTAGATATCCACTACAGAATTCAACATCACGTCTACGGACGGTTTGTGTGGTGTATCCGACGGTTTATCAGTTAGGACAACGTGCAGATTTGAGTGGTTTTTCTTGAGAAGCATATGTAATCCCCCGGGAGCTATATATGCGCATCCCGGACGAATCACTTCGCCATGCTCAGCCTCCTTGACCTTTATTTCGCTCATGCTGTCAAGTCTCTCTGCAAGGGATTTTGTAAATTTGGGAGGCATATGCTGTACTATCATAACCGGTCTGGGGAAATTTCTTGGTAATCGTGGTAGGACCTCCTGAAGCGTCCTCGGTCCGCCGGTGGAGATACCTATAGTCACAAATCGAATTTTCCTCCCTACCGATTCTGAGTTCATCTTAAGAACATGTAGTGATTTTCTTTGAAGTGAGAAGTTCTTTAATATACTCTTTTTCCGGGATCCGATACTCCTTATTTTTTCGACGAGTGAATCTCTTATTTTTATTATGTCGAGAGACACATATGATAGTGATTTGGGGATAAAATCCACAGCCCCTAACTCGAGAGCTTTTATCGTCTCTTTCGCCCCTTCCGTTGACAATGAACTTATCATTATAATCGGAGTCGGATATTCTGACATTATTCTTTCAAGGACTTCAAGTCCCGATATTCCGGGCATCTCGATATCAAGAGTCACTACGTCCGGTTTCAGCTCGAGTATGCTCTCTATCGCATCTTCGCCGTTTGAAGCTGTTGCGACAATCTCAAAATCCGGTTCATCTTCCAGCATCATTGTAATCGCACGCCGCATAAAAGCTGAGTCATCCACTACGATTATCCTTATTTTCCGAGCCAATCATTCCCCTTTACAACCTTGATTTTATTCGTTTTTTTTATGTTCAACTTAAATTATTCTCCGTTATAGAACATTCGTTACTTCATCGGTTTCTTCATCCGGGGATGTGATTTTATCCAATTCCTGGTCTTGAGAATCCTCACTGAGAATCACTTTATTCGACTCCTCAAGATCATTACTGATTTCCCCGTAAGACAGTCCTTCCTTATCATCGAGATCGGTAATCTCTTCCATATCGGCCCTCCCGTTTGAAGGTGCGGCTGCCGACCCGTTTTTCTCTGACGCCATTTCGAATAAATCCCTTATTTCCAATATCATTCGAACTCTACCGTCGCCCATGATTGTTGCGCCGGAAACTCCGCGAGTCTTTCCGAGATCTTCTCCAAGAGATTTTATTACTACCTCTTGCTGCCCAAGCATTTTATTTACCACTATACCGAGTTTATTTTCCGCGAGCCCAACCACTACTACATATAAAAAAGACTCAGGCTCTTTCTTCTTTTTGCTCGGTATGTTGAACAGTCTGTCCAACCTCACAAGAGGCAGAATGGAATTCCTGAGTTGGATAGCCTCCATCTGATTCAAATAGGAAAGATCCTTTACGTTCACCCTTGTAGTTTCTAAGACCGAACCCAGCGGAATAACAAATATTTCCTCATTCACATCGACCAATAATCCCTGAATTATTGCAAGGGTCAGGGGAAGTTTGATCGTTATTTGAGTTCCCTTACCGAGCACCGATGAGATGTCGATCATCCCGTTTAACTTAGTGATATTTGTTTTAACGACGTCCATTCCCACGCCACGTCCGGATATATTAGTCACTTTTTCAGCCATACTGAAACCGGGAGCAAATATCAAATTAAACGCTTCCTTTTCAGGCATTCTCTCAGCATCAGATTTGCTTATAAGTCCTTTCTCTACTCCTTTTGCTTTAAGTTTTTCAACATCGAGACCGTTACCATCGTCATCTATACCTATAATGATATTATTGCCCTCTTGTGCTGCGTAGAGCCTCACCTTACCTACTTCATCTTTGCCCTTCGCCTTTCTTTCTTCCGGTAACTCTATCCCATGATCCACCGAATTGCGTATAAGGTGCACCAGGGGATCGTTGATCTCTTCTATGAGGGATTTATCAAGTTCTGTTTCCGCACCCTCAATTGTTAAATCTATCTTTTTACCAAAATCCTTTGATAGATCGCGAACAATACGTGAAAATTTGTTGAATACTTTTCCGATAGGTAGCATCCTTGTCTGCATCACCGCGAATTGTAGCTCCGTAGTCAGATAGCTGATGTGACCGGAAGTAGAGCTTAACTCTTCAACAAGGTCGGAGTCACTAAAATTTCTCTCAAACCTGTTGCTGAGTTGAGTAAGTGAATTCCGCCTCAGGACCATCTCGCTTACAAGGTTCATCAACGAATCCAATCGTTCAACGTCTACCCTTATGGTGGAGTCGACGATAGCCCTCTTGGGGGTTTTTGCCGCTTCAGCCTTCTTATTATCCTTATCCGGTGCAGCCGTTTCTTCAGTTGTTCCTTTGGATTGGACACTATCCTCGTCATCCTCACGGAGAGCCATGAGACTCGAAACAAGCGGCATTATATCTCTATTTACTATATCCTTATTTTTTACATCCTCCATCAATAATTTCAGAAAATCGACAGTTTCTAAAAGGATATCCATTATATCCGTGTTTACATCGAGTACTTTTTTCCTTAGATCATTTAGTACATCTTCAGCATGATGACCCAGCTTGGTAATGAGCTCCAATCCAAGGAAAGATGACGTACCCTTTATGGTATGAAGACCTCTGAATATTGAATTTAGAATCTCATCGTCGTCCGGAGTGTTTTCAAGCTGTATTAGGTCCTGATCAAGCGTTTCTAAAATCTCATCAGTTTCGATACTAAAACTTTCAACCAACTCCTCCATGTCTTCGCCGAACAAATCGACTTCAAATTCCGATTGTTCCTGATCGGCTTCGGCCGCAAGTCGAGCAGCTTTTCCATCGATGTCTGACTCTGCTTTGCCGCTTTCAAGTTCATCATTTTTAGTTCCCGAGTCCGATTTCATTCTATCGTAAATCTCGGCTAATGAGTCGATGATCGAAATATCGATGGAGGAAGCATCTTCACTCTTATCCAACGCATCTGCTATCTTATTCAGTACGTCTAATCCCGATAACAGCGGATCGGTGATACCCGAATCTATCGTTGCTTCGCCTTTCCGAATTTTATTCAGGATATCTTCCATATGATGAGCAACTGTCTGAAGATTTTCATTCCCCACCATTCCTGCGCCGCCCTTTATGGTATGTACGGCTCGGAATATCTCGTTTATAAGTTCTGTATCTTCCGGATTCGATTCCAGGCTCACAAAATCATTTTCTAATTTTTCAAGCAGCTCTTTCGTCTCAATAAGAAACTCTTTTAACATTTCTTCTTCCAACGAACCCTTCATAAACTTATTTCTCTCCTCCCTACTCGCTTAAAAACTTTGACACTTCGTATTGAAGTTTTTTTGCATCAAACGGCTTAACCATGTATGAATTTGCTCCCACAGAGAAACCCTTGGAACGGTCTTCTTCACCGGATTCCGAAGAAAGTATGATTATAGGTACTTCTTCATAATCTTTTATTTCTCTTATAGATGAGATGAGCTCGTAACCGTCAAGATGCGGCATGTTTAAATCTGTTATGACCAGATCAAACCTTTCTGTGCTTAGCTTCTCTAAGGCGTCGATTCCATCAGATGCAGCCACCACTTCAATTCCCATAGACTTCAATGCAAAGCTCACGAACTTTCTAACCGTCGATGAATCATCAGCTATGAGTGCTATTTTGTTCATTTTATCTCCAATTTTGTGTCACTTATTCGCATATTTACTCTTTTCGGTAAGCCAGCGCTTTTTCGAAATGAACCAGTTTAAAGGCGTCTGTAATTCCATGCAGCGATTCAGAATGGCCGATAAACAAATATCCCCGGGGATTTAACAAATCGTAAAATTTCCTTATAACCTTCTTCTTCGCTTCTATGTCAAAGTATATCAAGACATTTCTGCAAAATATAACGTCGAATTTGCTGCTCAATGGATAAGAGTGAACTTCCGAAAGGTTAATTATCTTATGTGATACCGGTCTGCGAACTTCGTCCTTCACCTGCTGTTCGTTATCGATCTGAGTGAAAAAATTTACCAATTGCGAGTTTGTAAGATTTCTTGTTGCATACTTTCCATATACTCCCTTTTTTGCCTTGTCGAGGATATCCCGGGAAATATCCGAGGCAAGTATTTCATAGGGCACTTTTTTTCCGAGAGCCGCTTCTTCCATAAAAATAATTGAAAGTGTATACGGCTCCTCCCCTGAGGAACATCCGGCAGACCATATTTTTGCCCTTTCTATAAATTTTCCTGACAGCTTCTCCATCAGATTGGGTACAATAATATTTCTAAATGCCTTTAATTGGGGTTCGTTCCTGAAGAAGTATGTCTCGTTTGTGGTAATCGCATCAAAGAGATTGCTCAGCTCTTCTAACCGATTTGTACCGTACCTGATCAAGTACATGTATTCTTCATAATCGTTTAAGTCTAACTCCTTAACCCGCTTCGCTACTCTGTTCTCAAGCAGATATTTTTTATGATCGGCAAAAAACATCCCGCTTTTTTCATATATATGATCTCGTAGTTCGCGAAACAGCCTATCATTAAGCGATTTTACGTTCTGATCGGTAGCAGATGCGGAAGTTTCCATTCTATACCTCCGCTTTTTGCTTGAAGGATCCCACCATTGAAAGAAATTCAAATGATTTAATAACTTCTGTTTCCAATTCGAATGTAAACCGCTCCAAATCTATATCATTCAATTGGGGACGTTCTTCTACGATAATTTTCCACGGTTCACTTGTTTCCAGAGTAGTCTCAGTCAGTAAACTTCCAAAATTCACTCCCTCAATTTTACAAAACAGGTTGGCAAGACTTATTACTGCGACCAATATTTTGGACTCTTGAGCCTTCTCCGGTTCGTGATGAAATCTAATAGCCTCGACAAGATTGGGCGGTAGGTTCCATTTTTCTGCCATCCACGCCCCGACTTCTGCGTGACTTACTCCTACTTCCATTTTTTCTGCTTGATGAAGTGGAATCTTATCCTCATTTGACCTCTTCCATGCAGAGGCAAATTCCTCGGTTAGGAATTGATCGAATGCTATTTTTCCCATGTCGTGTAGCAGACCCGCTGTAAACTCTTCGCCCTCCATCGGAATAGACAGTTTTGTGCAAATACTTCGTGCGATCTGACCTGTGCATACCGAATGCCGCCAAAATAACCTCTTATCAAAAAGTGTAGAGTGGTTTACATTTTCGAAAGTCTTGAATACTGAGAGTCCGATCACAATATTTCTGATTTCCCTTATTCCCAGCATTACAAGAGCCAACTGAAGTGATGAAATACTCTGATGTAATCCGTAAAATGCGGAATTGACAAATTTCAACACTTTCGCCGCAAGCGAAGGGTCCTGACCGATCACGTTACTTATTTCTCGCATTGATACAGAACTATTATTTACGAGTTTTACAACTTCAGTCGCAGTTTCCGGGAACGTCGGCAGCTGTCCAATCGACTCGATTCTTTCCCTGATTTCTTTATTCAGATAACCATCCATTATTCTCCACTCCCAATTATTTCGGACAAGGTTTCGCGGACTCCTTCATCAGTGAGTAAATTGGAGCTTTGCAAAGATTGCAGCTCATCTATCGCTCCGAGTGAGTAGAGCGCTTTTATAATAGCTATTTGGCGTAATGGATTCTTTGTCTCAATTTTCGGTAAGAGTAATTCGGCGTTCTCCTTGCTGCCTATCATCCCAACCGCTTCAGTAGCCCGATATGATACCCAATCATCTTCGTCGTCAAGCAACTTTATTAGATTACTCACCGAATTATGGTCTTTCCGGGATGACAACGTTCTTATCGCCGCCATTTTTACCTTCGGATTTTGATCCGTTAATGCGTTATATAATATTGTTGGTGCGTCTTTATTCTGTGAATCCGCAAGAGCCTCCAATACTAATGCCTTCAAATCATCGCTAAGCTTCGGATATGATTTAGAGAGTCTACCGTTATTTTCTTGTACGGCTAAACTAACTACATACCCCTCTGCGAACTCTGCCACTTCCCTGTCACTCCGTACTGCATCATTAAAATCTTCAATGTGTGCGTCCGAAAGGAGATCAATTTCAATCTTTCCGTTTGTACGGTTGATGATTTTAATCAGGGAAGCCATGCCGACACTTTTTATATATCCCTCACTCCTGTCAATGAGCTCCTCCAGCGTTTCCAAATCGGAAACAGCTCCAATTGAGCCATACGCTTCCACCACAGCGAATACAACGATGGGATCATCATCCTCTAATCCGTCGCGGATAACCCTTACCGCATCAGGATTTTCCATTTTACCTAATGTCTCCGCCACCGATGCTCTTATTTTTGGAAATTTTCGAAAAGCTGCTGCTAATTCGTCTAACGTTTCATCACCACCTATTTTACCTAAAGCTTCGACAGCGGAGAATCCGACATTCGGATCCTCGTCACCTATCGTTTTCACAAGCGATGTGATAGCTGCCGTGGATCCGATTTCGCCAAGTACATCCGCAGCAAATTTCCGTACGTCGTGATCCTGATCGGATAAAGAGGGGATTACATACTCTAACACCGGCTCTCCCATTTCAGTAAGTAGAAGCATCGCCTGGTTGCGCACCTCAATCCTCGGATTCCTAAAATTTTCAACAAGCTTTTGAGCGCCGCGTTGATTTCCCCTCCTCAATAAAGCATCTCCGGCAGCCTCACGGACTCCTTTATTCTCATCTAACAGCAAACCGAGCAGCATATCCTCAGCTTCCGGCTCATCTATGAAGACAATATCATTAGCCGCTTCTCTCCTGACTCCTGCTTCATCATTAACCATTTTTTCTTTGATAATTTCTATAGTATCGGAATTACTCATCATACTTTTCTCCAATCTCCTCGTTTTTTTGAAACAAGGAATCAAGCCTGTATTTTGAGAATCGCCATTGACCGCCTATTTTCACGGCTGGAATACTACCGGATTTAGCCAGTTTGTATAATGTTCTCTTTTTTATTCCGAGATATTCTTCAGCTTCTTCAATGGAAAAAATCTCTTTCTCAACCGGTGAAATATCTTTGGATCTCATTTCATTATTCATTCTTTTCCGTCTTTGTTAATATTGTAAGTGACTAATAAATACTTCGTACCGAAAAATGATAATTTCTATCATGCAATTCCCGAACAACTATAAAAAAACGAAAGTGACTTTAGCGTATTTATTGCGAGCTCTGTTTGAGTCTTAGGCCACCCCAACTGCGAGCCGAATTTTTTTTCCGTTATATCATTTATTGAGGCAGGATATATGAATGTCGCCATATCAATTAAATAGCTCCAAAGCGGGCTTCTGTCTCCGTGAATCAATACATCTTCCATTAGATTCTTTGCCGCCATAACGGCAAACTCTCCCAGCTGAGGATCTTCACACTCGATGAAAATATTGTACACATTTGTATTATAATTCGACATGCAGGTCAATCCACTTTCATCTTTCACTTTCGAAATCTTGTACATCAGCCCGAGAATGAGGTGCTCCATGATATAAGGCAGATCAGATAGATTTCTATCAAATGAATGATCAAATTTTGTTACAGCAGCATACTTCGAAAATATACAATCTTGCTCTTTGCATTCCTGTAACAAATCATTGGCTGAGGAGACAATATTCGGAATATTTGATCTCCATACGGATAGTCTCGAGTCCAGGCGCATAACAATTCTCAATTTGTTCTTTTTCTCAGTGAACATCGGAGAGAGAAAATCGATTTCATCGAAATTACCGTATTCTATTTTTTCAATATTCATTCTTGATATGTTCTCATACTAAATGAGAAATAATTACCCTTGATCTTGAGGTGAAGGAAATTTTATCCTCACTAACACAACCTCAGGTACAGGTGAGCATCGCACATTACGTTAAAGGTGAAAGCTGCGGCGCATACCTGTTTCCCTCAATAACCTAAAGTCGGCGAAACTATTCCTCGTTAACTATGTCCGAAATTTCCTTAACAGCATCCATCATTGTTTCAGTTACCTGCAGAATGTCTTCTAAGGTTGCGTTCATTTTAACCATAGAATCTTCGTCAAAGTCAGCATTTTTTTGGTAAAATCCTGCGAGATAGTTGCTATTTAAAGTTTGTTGCATATTCTCAATTCTCCTTTTTACCTGATTGCAACCTGATATACCAGGTACGAAATCATGAACAGCCAGAGAGAAAATTGACTCACCATCCTGATTTTGATCATTTCCAATTTCAATTCTCTGTCCTCCACGCTGTTGTCAATCTCTTTATAGCCAGTTGCAAATTATATGCCATTTTGACGTTTACTGCCCGATAGCGTACAAATATTTACAATAATGCTCTGATTGCGTTCATTTCGGGCAGTTGTTTTCTGTTCTTTGCATACTATAGTCTTATCGGTAATTCTTAGGTAATTCTTAAACTGGCAATTGACTGCCATCGAACCTTGATTAGTTTTTATTACCCTGCATTCTTGGGGAAAGGCAAAACGGATAAATTCAGAGCCGGGAACGGGCTTCCGGGCTCATATTCGAATTCAGATTTTAACTACTTTAAAAATTCCAATAATCTGGATGCGACTGTTTCAATAACCTCTTGAGTATCGTAATAACCGCTGTTTATATTACTCTTGATCGATTTGAGTCGATCATTTTCTTCTTCGTTCCGGGTCAATTCCTCAGAAGATATGATTGAAGATGCTATTTCCTCCAATACTTCCGGACTGTTATAATATCCGCTCTGAATTCTTGATTTGATCTCTTCATTATTCAGAGCCTTTTCATTTTTTATAGCAGAACCGGATATCGCGGAATTATCCGCATATGCCGCATGTATCTCTTTTGCTTCCGGAGAAATCTGTGCGGAGTCTACAGATACATTAGCAGATTGATCTAGTTTCTCCTCCTTGGGAGATTTATGTGAGTCCTCACCTTGCGCCCTCTTAATTTCTCTGTCGAGTAAAACTCTTGTAACGTTTCTTATCGTCATTTCATTTCCATCCACTGTTAATTTAAGGCGCTCTATCTATTAACATCAATGAATCTTGCGTTCTCAATCCTCCCATCTGAATATTTATGGAGAATTTCCTCATTCTCATGGATATCAAGTAATTCTGATTCCACATTCTCCAATTCAGCCTGTACAACATTTTTAATCTTATCTTCAAGCTTTTGTGCTTTCTCTACTTTTTTTATCGCTTCATCTACCATTTTCTTTAGCTTTACATCCATATTATTCGGTGTAAAATATGGATTATCTCTATCTTTCAGTAGTTCGAGTTTGGAATTATAACCGTTCAATTCTTCTATTAACCTTGATTTGTTTTTCATTATTCCG
>JADFMS010000079.1 GCA_022563775.1 Fidelibacterota bacterium
TCGTGTCGAAAGCGAGTGAGGATTTACCTGAACCGGAGAGCCCTGTGATCACAACCAACTTCTCTCTTGGTATGTCAATACTTATATTTTGAAGGTTATGTTCCTTCGCTCCGCGTACTATTATCTTGTTAGCTGCCACCGTACTCCGTTATTTACCGAGCAGAGAATATACAAAAAATATGAGGCGATTTCAAGTGTTATTTAACGAATTTTCGGCAAGCTCAGGTACATGTTGACCCACCTGCCTCTTTTTTCTTGGAGTGTATTTAGGCTGTTTTAATATATCACTAAGTATTATCGGTGGCAACATAAACACTTCTTCCTTGATGCTGGTTCCTTTCCACTCTAAAAGTATGTCCAATGGAGTCTTCTTTCCCTTGTAACTGTTCTTCCTTAAAAGATTAAACCAGTGCTGATAAGTAGTAACACGGTTCAGGAAGTCATCTCTGCCGCTAAAAGACTCTATATCAAAAAACTCATGCTCTATCAACGCATGGGAAGACTCAACGTCGGCATTGGCATTCGGACATGCCGGAGGTATAAACTCATGATTCGATTTGAGTATGTTCTCCACTTCGTGAACAAATCCCTTCTTTTTGCCAGGCTTACTTGTCCCGGAAAATTCACTCCCGTAGTACCTTCGGAATGATGATGATTAATACCGACAACCTCCCTAAAATAGGATACACTCAACACAATATAATAAGGAGGCGTCGGCTATGTTCAATAATAAAAAATCTACTTTAGATAGAACCTTAGTTGCAATTGATATTGCTAAAAAGTACAACACAGTCCTGGTTCAATCTCCGAATGGTAAGAAAAGAGCTTTCAAGATGGCAAACAATAAAAAAGATTATCTGGCATTCAAGGGATTCTTAAGATCTTTACCCGATATTCCCCTTATTGCCTTTGAGGCTACAGGGAACTATCATCGCCCCCTGGCTTACTTTCTTAAACGGAATGGATTTGCAGTACGCTTGATCTCTTCGGTAGCGTTAGCGCGTACACGCGATGCCCTGTTTAATACATGGGATAAGAATGATCCCAAAGACGCCCAGGTGATTCTTCATCTTATGAAGACAGGCGTGACCCAAACCTACCGGGATCCCATTCTAGAAGAGACAAATGACATTCTGGAACTTTCGAGAACGCACTTTCAGGTTTCTCTTCTTAAAACTCGGGTTCAGCACAGCATACTGACTCACTTCTTACCTTTGTACTTCCCGGAGATGGATAAGTATTACACACAGAGCAGGGCGCAGTGGTTTACACAACTCTTATACCGGTTTCCTTGTCCATCTGCCATAACGTGCTATACATCGGATCAATTTCAAACAGAAGCATGGGATGTCATAGGTCGAAAGGTAAATAAAAAAGGATTCTTGAAAGATCTATATATGACGGCTCAAGAGAGTATAGGGTTAGATGTCACGGAAGAATCTCAAGCCATGGGCGTGTTTCGTCTGGTACTAAAGGAGCACCGGGAACTATGTGAAAAACGAGATTGGATACAGAAGCAAGCTGCGGGTTTCCTTGAAGACAACCACGACTTTCAACGTCTCAAAACTCTCCCGGGTGTTGGACCGATTATAGCTCTTACCATACTTGTAGAAGCGGGAGACCAGCGACCCCAGCCCCTAATATTATATAATCGTAAGATTCTCTTAATTGATCTTTAAATTGGTTTTTAGGATGTTACGACACTTTCTCTTTAACAATTTGAGCCCAATCCTTCTCAAGGTACTCCTTCAAACTAAGATCCCAGGCTCTCATTTTATCAAGATTTATCGTTTTTAATTTAAGGTTGTCCAATACTTCCGATTCAGGACGTGGAGCAAAATATTCTTGGCTGAAATGATCGGACTTGACCTCTATCAGTTCAATTCTATCCTGTAAATCGAATATTTTCAGCATCTCCGCAGCCACTTCATAACGGGAGGGACCGCCCTCACAAGTCATATTGTAAAGTCCGTAAAACTTTGTAGCGATCATTTCCTTCGTGTTTTCAGCAAAATCATATGTATATGTAGGTGAGCCTTTTAGGTCGCTGACAACATAAAGTTCTTTTTTACCTTCTATAAGTTGTTTTATTATCTTGTGCACGAATTTTTTATCTTTCTGACCGCCACCCATCATCCAGCCGGCGCGAAAAATAAAATATTCTGTACAAATATCTTTTATTGAAAGTTCTGCGCGATGTTTCGATTTCCCGTAAACACTGAGCGGTAATGGAATATCATGGTCGTCGTAAATATCCTTGTTACCATCAAAGATACCCGCGGTTGAAATGAATACATAAGTACTGCCCATCTCTTCTGAAATTCGCGCTCCGTTTTCCGCCCCATTTGTGTTGGTGAGAAATGTCTCATCGGGATTGTTTTCGCAAAATTCAAGGTCGGTATATGCAGCGAGGTTAAATATAAAATCAGGTTTAAACTTTAAAGCATCTTGCCTTATCGCATCGTAATTTCTGACATCCAGCTCTGTCAACCAGGATTCGTTGACGTCAATATCTGACGCGCGAATATCATAATCGTCTTTAAATGTGTTATAGAAAGCTTCTCCAAGCATACCGCCGCATCCTAAGATCATTATTTTATTATTCGCAGGCATAAAACTTTGGATAAACCACCCAATTCTCTTTATTCAGTGCAACTTATCAATGATAGAATTGGTAAACTCTTTCAACGGAACCGTTCCTCCTAAGTTTGCAGGCTTGATACCGTCATTTAGATTTGATGAGATCGATGAGCGAATACTCTCTGCGGCATCTGACTCATCCAGGTAATTAAGCAGTGCGATGGCTGACATCAGTAAGGGTAGGGGGCTGGCATCCACCACGTTTACCTTTTCGGGCGCTTTTCCGTACATAACTTCAAAGACGCGAATTTTGTCACCTATATTCACTCCGTATACGGCGCTGATCCCTCCGACCATTCCTGTTACAAGATCGGAAACAATGTCACCGTAAAGATTCCCCATCAGTAGAACATCGAATCGTTCGGGGTTCATCACAAGATTCATGCAGCAAGCGTCAATGATCATCGTACTATGTTCTATGCCGGGATATTCTTTGGCGGTTTCAATTGCTATATCCATGAATAATCCGTCGGAAAGTTTCATGATATTCGCTTTGTGGGCAGTAATGATTTTTTTTCTGTCATTTTCTACGGCAAATTCAAAAGCAAATTTCGCAATTCGTTTTGAGGCATTTTCAGTAACGACTTTCATCATCTCTACGATATCAGGTGATATATTATGCTCTATTCCCGAGTATTCTCCCTGAGTATTTTCCCTCACTACGACGATATCAATTTCATCATACCGACTTTCGATACCCGGGAATAGTTTACATGGTCTCAGATTAGCATAAAGATCAAACGATTTTCTGAGAGCCACTGTTGGAGGCTCATAGGGAGCGCCGAGCGGTATATCTATCAGACCTTTAAGGGCAACTTTGTTGCGTTCGACAGAGTCCATCAGCTCTTGAGGTAAAGGTGTCCCGTGAGCTTTTATCGCTTTTTCTCCGGATTCCTGCCAATCCCATTCAATTTTTGCTCCCGACTCATCCACCACTCTCGTCACTTCTTTGGCTATCTCAGGGCCTATCCAATCGCCGGGTATTATTGTAACAGTCTTACTCATAATATCTCTATGAT
>JADFMS010000080.1 GCA_022563775.1 Fidelibacterota bacterium
GGGGAGTAGCACTGATACGCCCGTATTTTCGTTAAATAATTCTTTTAAGAGGGAATCAAGATGATACGCAGAGAAGATGCTTTAGAATATCATTCAAGAGAAAGAAAGGGCAAGATAGAGGTAAATGTTACTAAACCATTTCACACCCAGCGTGACCTTTCACTCGCTTATACGCCCGGAGTTGCCGTACCGTGCCTTGAAATAGAGAAAAACGCCGATGATGCTTATGAATATACAGCGAAAGGTAATCTGGTTGCCGTTATCACAAATGGTACCGCCGTTCTCGGGTTGGGAAATATCGGAGCGCTTGCGAGCAAGCCGGTAATGGAAGGCAAGGCGGGATTATTCAAACAGTTTGCCGATGTGGATGTTTTCGATTTGGAGGTCGCCACTGAAGATGTGGAAGAATTTATCCGCTTCGTGAAGCTTCTCGAGCCGACATTCGGCGGAATCAATCTTGAAGATATAAAATCGCCTGAATGTTTTATAATAGAAGAGCGGTTGAGGAAAGAGATGAATATCCCAGTATTCCATGACGATCAACACGGAACTGCTATTATTTCCGGAGCCGCGCTGCTAAACGCGTTAGAAATCACCGGCAGGAAGGCGAGTGAGGCAAAGATAGTAATAAGCGGCGCCGGCGCTGCGGCAACTGCCTGCGCGTGGCATTATATCAATTTAGGAATAGACAAGAAAAATGTGAGAATGGTGGATAGGGAAGGAGTCATATACAAAGGCAGAAAAAAGGGGATGAACGAGTATAAATTGGATTTCGCTGTTGATACTGAAGAACGCACTCTTGCGGATGCGATGAAAGGCGCGGATATATTTTGCGGTTTGTCGGTAAAGGGTATTCTGAGTAAAGAGATGGTCAAATCGATGGCTGAGAATCCGATAATATTCGCAATGGCAAATCCCGATCCCGAGATCACTTATGAAGATGCGAAAGAAGCCAGACCTGATGCAATAGTGGCGACGGGCAGGTCGGATTTTCCGAATCAGGTAAACAATGTGCTTGGATTTCCGTTTATTTTCAGAGGCGCATTGGACGTGCGTGCAAGTACTATCAACGAAGAGATGAAAATTGCTGCAACTAAGGCTCTCGCCGCACTTGCCAAGGAAGACGTGCCCGATTCCGTCGCAAAAGCATATAATGTGGAGAATTTCAAGTTCGGTCCTGATTATATCATTCCAAAGCCCGTGGATCCGCGCGTCCTTATCTGGGAAGCCACCGCTGTGGCTAAAGCTGCCATGGATAGCGGAGTGGCGCGAATCAGAATTGATATAGATGAGTACAGGGAGTCGCTTGAAAACCGATTGGGAATGTCGAGGCAGGTGATGCGGATGATGATCCGAAAAGCGAGAAACAGACCGATGAGAATTGTATATCCGGAAGGTGAGAATGAAAAGATACTTCGGGCATGTCAGATAATATTTGATGAAGGAATTGCGCAGCCGATATTGTTAGGGAAAAAAGATCGCATTCAGAAAAAAGTGAAGGAACTCAATCTCGACTTTGATACAGCGCTTATAATCGATCCAAGAGAATCAGATCAAAGAGAGGTTTACGCAAAGAAATTCACCAAGATGAGAGAACGAAGAGGAATTACCTATAAGGAAGGATTTAGAAGAATGGGTGATCCAAATTACTACGCCTCGATGATGGTTCAATCGGGCGACGCGGACGGACTTGTTTCGGGAATCTCTCAACAGTACAACCAGGCTATTCGTCCTTCCCTGCATGTATTAAGCAAGAGGAAAGGTATCAACCGGATCAGCGGAGTCTATCTGATGGTTTTCAAGAATAAGATAAAATTGTTCGCTGATACCACGATGAATATAGAAACCACGCCGGAAATTCTTGCTGAAACAGCCATACTGACCGCTGAACTCGCAAGAGAATTTGATATTGAACCAAAAATTGCCATGCTTTCATTTTCCAATTTCGGCAGCTCGGCTCATCCCGACGCCAAAAAAGTTGCCGATGCCGTTAAAATAATAAAACATAAAGCTCCGGACTTGATAATTGACGGAGAAATGAATGTCGATGCGGCAGTCGTGCCGTCTGTTATGAAAGAAAATTACCCGTTTTCAACGCTTCAGGAAGAGGCGAACGTATTGATATTTCCCGATCTGGCGTCCGGGAATATCGGTTACAAACTGCTTATGAGACTGGGAGGGGCGGAAGCGGTAGGTCCTATACTTGTCGGACTGGAGAAACCGGTCAATGTTTTACAAGTAGGCTCTTCAGAGGTCAAAGATGTCGTGAACATGACCGCTATCGCCGTTGTGAACGCGCAAAGGATTGCCGCGACAGAATAATTTTAATCAATTGGCTCGAAATAGATAATAAGGTAGGTAACAAAAATTTATTCTTCTGATTGTTCTACTCATATTGCTTGATTTTCATATCAATCGGATTTAAACTTTGCCCGATTGGGCGCATAGCTCAGCTGGTTTAGAGCACCGCCCTTACAAGGCGGGGGTCACTGGTTCGAATCCAGTTGCGCCCACAAGCAATAAATGCAGAGTTAGACTGACGCAGACAAAATCAAAGTCGCTCAATTATTTTTGACTGTTATTGACTACTGAATAGTTGGACAGTATATTCACATCGAAAGAAATAAACGAGGGATGAAAGGTTTTAAATGATAGTACGCCGCCCAAATTCGTATTGGGATAAATTTTATTTACCTGCTATTTTTAGAGGATTAGCAATAACCTTCAAACATCTGATAGGAAGCAAATTTACTATTCAATATCCCGAAGAAAGGGTAGAACATCATCCGGGATATAGAGGAGCACACAGATTAAATAAAGACAATCAGGGCAGAATTAAATGCGTAGCTTGCGAAATGTGTTCAACCGCCTGCCCTGCAAATTGTATATCAATTTTACCTTCAGCATCGCCAATTGATTGGACGGACAGGGAGAGAGTTCCCGAAAAATTTGAGATCAACATGTTAAGATGTATCTATTGCGGAATGTGCGAAGAAGCATGTCCCGAAGATGCGATAGAATTAACTTATATAGATGATTTAGTATCCTATACTCGCTCTGAAATGATTTGGGATAAGGAGCGTCTTTTAGCACAATTTGATCTCACTGAAAAGAACCAACCAATGAAAACGGCGCGGCATGGAGCATCAATGAAAGCGCTTCATGAAGCGGCTTAGACACAGAACCTTACATCTACCGGAATTGTTTAACTCTCATAAAGAGAGCCTGACTCTCTTTGGTAACCGGGAGCATTTTAAGGAAAAACAACCGGTTTTTCTTAAAGTTACCCCTATTCCTGATTTTAAGTTTACTCATATAGAGGTAAACAAATAAATGCAGCTGGGAAGATACACTGTTTCTGCCATCGAATGCGGATACTTGGGTCTCGACGGTGGGTCGATGTTCGGTGTCGTTCCAAAAACTCTTTGGCAAAAAACGAATCCCGCTGACGAACAAAACAGAATAAAGCTGGCGATGAGGGCGATGCTCATCCAGGGGGATGGAAAGAATATAATTGTTGATTGCGGCGCAGGTAATAAATTAAGCGAAAAGCTGATGGGCATATATGTTCTCGATTATTCTGAATATTCACTTGAATCATCTATAAATAAATCAGGC
>JADFMS010000036.1 GCA_022563775.1 Fidelibacterota bacterium
TCAAGGTCAGCGGATACAGGCTCGGAACTGCGGAAATCGAAAGCGCTCTCGTAAGCCATGACGCTGTCTCCGAAGCCGCCGCTATCGGACTCCCGCACGAGCTGAAAGGTAACGCCATTCATACATTCGTCATTCTTCGCGAGGGATTAGAAGGCTCCGATGAGCTGGCGGAAGAACTCGGTCAGCATGTCCGAAGTGAAATAGGACCTATCGCCAGGCCCGAGTCTATCGAATTCGTGGATTCACTCCCGAAAACACGAAGCGGAAAGATAATGCGGCGTGTGCTTAAAGCACGCGCGCTCGGCGAGGATGAGGGTGATCTTTCGACTTTGGAGGAATAGCTAAACTTATTCATAGCGGCTTTAGATAATTAAATCATGCTTTGACAAGTTATGTCGAGCGCATAAGATCTGTATATTTTCGGCTACCAAAGATGATCCTCCCTTTGAATAGGGAATAATATGATCGAAGTGTAAATTGTCATCCTTGCCGCATTCAACACATCGTCCCTGATCACGCTTCCAAACTTCTTGTTTCACTTTTGCGGGTATAACTCTATTGTGTTTTAAATTTCCTGATTCACTGTTTAATTTTTGATCTGTTAATTCTAAATTAAACTTGAAAACTTTTCGTTTATCCTTAGTTTCTATTGACGCATCTACCAATTTAAAAAAGCCGTTATAAACCCATACACCTGAATGTATTTTTTCATATACTTTTACCAGTTCAACAGAATCTGTATTTTCTTTTGATTTTAAAGCCGCTTCGAAAAATTTACCATTTTGAGTTAAACTTCCATTAGGTGTTCTCAACGGTTGATCAACCGTTTTAGGATTATCGGTTGTATCTTTTTTTGATATGTTATGACCTTCATATATTAATACTTGACCATTTTTCTCAATTTTGTCTAAATACGGAGCATTATTCCTTCTGCTCATTAAAACCATACTATAATTTCTTTTAATTCGAAAATTCATTCCACGCTGTAGAGTATTTACATCTTCTATTCTACACATTTCACCATATGAAATAATTTCTCCAGCTGATATCATACTTACCTCAACAACACCATCTTTCTTACCTGCTCGAATGAGCGTGTAGGTGTTTGAGCTGTGAGTTTATAGATATATACACCGCTCGCAAGGTTCATGCCGTTGTTATTCCTGCCGAACCAGGTCACTCTGTGAAAGCCGGCTTCCTGCTGATTATCAACGATAGTTGAGAGTTCCTGTCCGAGAAGGTTGTATACGGTCAGGCGAACATATGCGGCTTCGGGCAGTTCGTATCGGATCTCCGTTTGCGGATTAAACGGATTCGGATAATTTTGCAATAAGGCGAAATCTTTCGGGAGTTGTGTCTCCGGCTCTGTTCCGATTATAAAATCTACTTTGAACGTATATGACATCCACGGTGCCTCCAACGGGATTGTACTGACGTTACTGTCGTTGTCAATCGCTTCTACATAATAGCTTACGTTTGTCCCTGCGGGTTGACCCGGTATTGCTGATTCATATTGGAAATCATCGATTTTATCCATTTGGATACCTCTGAAATCTTGACCGTTAGTCGAATATCGCAGAAAAACCGAGTCTATGTTCTTATCATCTGATACTATCGCAGAAATAGGATAATCAGTTGTGTCTTGAGTATCTTCCAGCACGGGAACATTCAGTATTATAGGATCAATCTCTTCACTCGTGTACATACCTATCGCTATATTATCCGCATAAAATCCATCATACTCTATCCATGGGTCCGTAACGGTTCGGAATCTTATTTTGCTGTTTACGGGGTTAGCGCTGAGGAATTTTGAGATGCTCAAATTTTGTTTCCGCCAATTGCGATTTCCGTATCCGCTGTAAATCGGTTCCCCTAAAGGCTGCACTCCGACAAACCAACTTCTTCCTACCGTATCAACGCCCGCATATGTATCACGTCCTCCTATCTGATGCCACGAACCGCCATTATCTGAAGAAAACTCTACCATGGTACCGTCATAATCCTGTTCAATATCCCATCTACTCTCAAAAGTAACAAATGCCGAGTTTGCCATTGACAGATCAACTCCATTGATTAGGGTCATGGAATAATTCGCATTGCTCGGAGGAGTCCCATTCGGGCTGTCATCAAAAGACCAACTGCCATTTACCGAATAATTATCCGACACCCCCCAACTTCCGGTCATATTCCAGTTAAGGGTTCCGTCCTCTGCGCCGTCAAAGAACAGTATTACCGGACTCCCTACTATTATATTGACTGTATCGAAACTAACATAGCTGATGTTTGACGTCATTCGCCATTTTATCAATATTTCAATGGTGTCCCCAGGTACTGCCGAACTGTCAATCATGAGTTGCGTATAATTATCGGCATTATCTGTATCTGAGAGAATTCCTGCATCACTAAATGCAAAAATGTCTGATTGAACGGCAGCATGAGGATAATTGGTTGACATTTCTGCCGTAATACCGAGTGCCTCCTTGCCGACTCCGAAATTTCGCGCATAAAATAGTATGCTTACCAGTTCACCTGGGTCTGCCCAACCGTCATTATCATTCGTAAATGAGGAATTCGGAATTTCCTCATCGTTTATTTCGAAATCTTTGATTTTCAAATAAGCTCCTGCAAGCCATGTAAGCGTCTTGTTCATATGTAAAACTTGCTTTACCTGCGGTAGTATCCTGACAGGATTTGGCCAGAAGGCATCTACTTTGGTTCCGATCTCCGGTGTCATAGAATAAATTCCGTGAACGCCGTACATGTAGTCATCCGACGCGCCGTTTACGGTGTATCGGACTGTTTCGCCTCCCGTTCCGGCTACGTATTTGTTAAATTCGGAGAGGTTTTCGCCGAGTTCTCTGAAAACCGTAGAATCGTTAGTTTCCGAGTCCAGATATCCCCAGGGCCAGATGAGCAGATCGCCGTAAGCATGATAGTTGAAAGCCAAACTAAATTCTCTGCTGAGTACAAAATTTTGTAACCCTTGAATTTCGGGCTCTGAGGCAGCTGAAACTCCTCTGTAGGTAGCAGTCCATGGATCGCCACTTGAACCACCGAAACCGGGACCCCACTTATAATCAAAATTACGGTTCAGATCTACGCCATCCTTATTCCGCTCAAAAACTCCACTGCTGTCGTTATCTCGCGCGTTCTTTCGCCACATACCGCCACCGGATCGAGCGGTAGTGTCGTTGTCGTTGATAGCCAATCCGTCCGGATTAACTACCGGCACAAAATAAATCTCTCTGTTATCAACAAGAAATACCGCCTCAGAATCTTCGGCTTTATATGAATTAACAAGCCACTCCATATAATAGAGCAAAGCCGTTGCGCCACCTGATTCGCGGGCATGCGTCAAGCCGGTAAACAACAGTTCCGGTTCCGCTTCATCTGTTTCCGGATTATCAGAAACCTTGTACATCCATTGGGTCCTTCCTCGAATAGTGTGACCGATACTGTCTTTTTCACTTATCAAATCCGGGTGAGCTGCTTGAAGGCTATCGAGAAACAAATACATGGAATCAAGATTGAAAAAACCCATTTTTGTTCCGTCACCAATGCGCAGACTCTTGCCGGATCGCCAGCTGCCAGCCCTCTTCAGGTAATACTGCGTCAGATCGGGTACCAGAACTTCGTAGGAAATTCCAAGAGATTCTAACCGTTTCAGATCGAAGTCAAATGCAATTACCTCAGAATACATTCCTTCTTTTTTTTCAATAACGTCGAATCCCTGTTTCGTCAACTCTCTAAGCGCTTCCTCGTCGAGTGTTTGAATTCTTATGAGACTTGCTTTTCCTCCCTGAGAATACAGCTCTGTCGAAATCAATAGTATGAATATAGCTGACGTGACTACCTGCAAAACGGCTTTCAATTCATGCTCCCATCACTGACCATGTGAGTAATTTCTGTTAAACATTCAACGTTCGGCATCAAAGATAGTTGCTTTCTTATTCAGTTTTATTCTCCCATGAGACTTTTGAAGTGGTATGTACTCCGCCCCTGATAGTGAAATCACCATATACAGTCGCTCGTTTCGGTTCAACGGCTGCCACAAAATCTTCCAATATTCTGTTTACTACATGCTCATGAAATATCCCTACATGCCTGTAAGACATCAAATAAAACTTCCAACTTCGCAGTTCTACGCATTTTTTATCGGGCAGATAATTTATTCTGATGGTTGCAAAATCCGGCAGCCCGCTCTTTGGACAGACGCTTGTAAATTCCTCTGTACTGATATCCAATTCTACATCTCTCTCGGGAAATTCATATTCAAATGACTCTAAGACATCTGCCCGAATTGCGTCCGTGGATTTCATTTCCCCGACTATCTCTTTCTCTATTCCCTTCATTTACTTGCAATATCCTCCATCTCAACATATTTGATCGGGTCTTCAATTCCCAATTCCTTGTAGCCCTGAAGCCTTAATATGCATGATTCACACTTTCCACATGCTACCTCTTCGCTTCTGTAGCAAGACCATGTAAGTTCTAACGGAGCGCCAAGTTCCAATCCTTTTTTAATGACCTCTCCCTTGGTCATATGAATAAGCGGCGCTATGAGCTCAATATTAGTTTCAGGGCGAGTCCCGACCTTGATCATATTGTTGAAGGCGCTTATAAAATCTTCTGTGCAGTCGGGATATCCGGCACTGTCCTCTTCCATCATCCCGACATAAATTAAGCTTGCCCCTATCACTTCTCCCCATGAAACCGCAATTGAAAGAATATTTGCATTTCTAAAAGGCACATACGTTAACGGAATGCCCCGGATGCCCGGGTCGTAATCATCTACAGGAATATTTCTGTCTGTAAGACTCGAGCTTCCTATCTTTCGCAGGTGGTCTATGTCCGCTACGAATCTTTTGTTGAACTTATAGAAATCTGCTATCGCATGAAAAGCTTCCAACTCTCTCTTTTCGGTTTTATTTCCATAATTGATGTGCATCAGCGCCAGCTCATGCTTTTCCGCAGCAATTGCCGTAGCTACCGCAGAGTCCAATCCGCCTGATACCGCCACTACAGCTAGTGATTTATTCAGATTTTCCATTTCTCAGTCAGTTATACTCCTACCGCCTTTTCGCCCCAGATATATTTATGTATTTGAAGGTTCACTCTCACATCTAAACTATCATCCATTATCCACTTTACCAACTCAGCGGGTTGCAACACGTTGTGTACAGGAGATAGATTTACAATTGTTTTATCTTCCAACTCATACTCTTTTATCATCTCAAGAGACCAATCATAATCAGCTCTGTCCCCAATAACAAACTTCACTTCATCTTCCGCAATCAATCGGGATACGTTATTCCAATCATTTTCGTCCACCATTAGACTTGAAGGGGTCTTAAAATCAATTATTTTTTTTACTCGCTCGTCTACCTTGATAGTATCAATTGAGCCTCCCGTTTCAAGCAGTACTATCAATCCTTCATCGCATAAAGCAGACATAAGCTCGTAGCATTCCTCCTGGATGAGAGGTTCTCCACCTGTTATTTCAACGAGCGAGAGACCCGTTTCTTTGACCTCATTTAAAATGTCATCTATGCTCTTTTCTTCTCCGCCAAAAAATGCGTAGGCGGTATCGCACCATGAGCAACGTAAATTGCACCCGGTCAAACGAACGAACACACATGGTAATCCTTGGTAACTCGATTCACCTTGAATACTCGAATATATCTCACTGATTTTTAACAATTCTCAACCCCATCAAATGTTTTGTCACCCTAAAAAAAGGGGCGCACGCTGCGCCCCTCAAATTTACTTAAATGATAGTTTATATATCTTTTCTTTTATATTTAAACGCTTCAATTATTGCTATTACAAGCCCTATTTTAATTATCGCACCCGGAATGAATGGTAGGAAACCAAGCGAAAGTGTATTCATCAGAGTGCCGCCTGTTACTTTCCATAGCCAGAGATTTCCAAACAGAAATATCAGTGCGGTTCCCGCCAAAAGAGCGCCCATCAAACGGGATCGAGAAGATGAATCGCCGATCAGATAACCTACAACCGCAGGCGCAAACAAAAATCCTGCTAAGAATCCGCCCGTAGGACCCGCTAATAGCGCAATTCCCGACGACATTCCCGCAAATATGGGAATTCCTGCTGCTCCTGCTGACACGTAAACCATCTGTGAAAGAGTACCCCTTTTACTTCCCAGCGTCGCACCGGCAAGAAGAACAAAAAAAGTTTGTAGAGTTATGGGAACCGGAGTAAATGGCAGTGGAATTCTGATAAGCGCTCCAAGAGCGGTAAGAAGGGCAAATCCGCCAACGAGAAACATCGTTCTGATTACCTTACTTTCCTGATACGGTAAAACATTATTTAGAGTACTTTTCATAAATTGATACACTTATCACTCCTAAATTTTAAAATGGCAGATCATCTTCTTCATCTTCAATGTCTTTCGGCTCATCAGCAGAATTTCCCGCAGTGGGCGCTGAATCGGAACTCTTACCCCCAGCATCTCCTTTTGAACCGAGCATGGTAATATTGTCCGCCACAACTTCTGTCATATATTTTTTCTGACCGTCTTGCTCCCAAGAACGAGTCTGGAGCTTCCCTTCAACGCATACTAATTGTCCTTTTTTGAGCCATTCTCCCGCAAATTCGGCTTGCCTACGCCATGTAATAATGCGATGCCACTCGGTCTTTTCCTGGTTGTTTCCATCATTATCTTTCCAACGCTCAGAGGTAGCAAGATTTAACTTAGCCTGTGCAGTGCCGTTTGGAGTATATTTCAGCTCCGGATCGCCCCCGAGTCTGCCTATGAGAATTACTTTATTCAGACTGCTTATAGAATATGCCATTATTGACTCCGATAATTAATTATAAGTAAAAATTACTTGTTTGCATCAAAAACATCAAGCTAATTACTTTTGGGAATTAGTTTCCCGAGCAACCTTCTGAGTTTTTCAGAAGCGTCTTTTGACGGATTAATTAATAAGGAAAGAGATAAATTGAGTTTTCCATGCGCTGCAGCGATCGATTCGCTTATCAATTCATCACCAAAATAATGAACAGAATTTTTTGTTAGGTCTTCAGAAAATTCATCCAATCGATTGCGATCACTGTCGAACGCCGCCCATACACCCTTTTCAACCTTAAAACCTGCATTTTCGGACTCGGTTTTTCCGATTGATGTCAAGTCATTGTCATATACAGCAGTCATATCAGGAAATCTGGCTCCAAACTCATCAATATTCACCCCCACAAGCGGATTTATTCCCGACAGATTTATATGATCCTCAGCCCAGAACATCAGTTCTCCATTATCATCTTTTTTGAGCGACTCCCCTATTCCGAAAAGAAACAGTTCCGTTATCCCAAGGATTTGCAAAATCCTTACACCTGTCGCGCGTAACCTAACATCAACCTTTGAATCATCTTCAAAAAGCGGCAGTGTCGTTATAATTACACTATTATCAGCGGTTTCTGAATAAAAACCGCCACCTTTAAATCCTAAGTCTTTTAGTCCTGAAAGAGAAGAATAGGCGACAAATTTTTCTGAATTAAACTTTAAAAAAGTTTGTAGTTTATTACCGAGAACGAATGCTCTTTTGCCAATTAGTGGGAATCTACGCTGTATTTCATTTGCTGCGGACTTGAACCTCTCATAAAGGTCCATTCGATTCGCTCTTTTCTTTCAAAAAATCATCCATCATACTCGTAGGATGAGTTTGCTCCTCCGACTCAGATTCTTGAACATCTTCATTGCCTTGCTCATGTATAACCGGTTCGGAGTCTGGCTTATCATCGTCAATAAATTCTTTCCTGACAACCTTTTCCCCTTCATCCGTATTCGCCTCGTCGAACAATTCCAATAGCTCTATCTGAGAATTCAACAAACCTCTCAATTTAACCGCAAATGAATTTCTCAATACTGTCAATCGAGTTATCTCGTCCTCAATCTTTGAGACTTTTTTGCGAGCTGAGTCCAATATTTTATCCGCCTGTAATTCCGCCTCCCCTACTATCAACTCCGCTTCCTTGCGAGAATTTTGCATCGATTTGTCGGTAGTCTCCTTAGCGCTTATTAGAGTATCCTGAAGACTTTTTTCCACCCGCCTGTATTCTTCAATCTCTTTTTCTAACCTTTTACTTTTCTGTTCAAACTCTCTTCGTTCCTGCTGAAGTTTTTCAAATTCTTCAGAAGCAAGCTCAAGAAATACCTGAACTTCGTATTTATCGTATCCTCTTACTCCTTTTTTAAATTCCCATTTTCGTATGTCGATAGGTGAAAGTTTCAAGCGTTACCTCCTACTTATTTAAGTCTAAATCCGACGTCAAGAAGAGTTTCAACTACAAATATATCCGCAAAATAAAGTACCAACAATACCACCATTGGAGAAAAATCGATCGTTCCTGTTCCTGCCGGCATATATTTTCTTACCGGCGCCAATAGAGGCTCTGTTATGTTATATAAGAAAACTACAAACTGATTGTCCCTGTCCACTTCGATCCATGATATTACCGACCGTATTAAGAAAAGTACATATCCGATACTTATCAACAGATTGAGAATCTTTCCCAGCGCTACTAATAAATTTCCGATGATTACCACTCGAACCTCCCGATAGAACGTTCACCAAATATGGCTCGCCCGATTCTAACCATATTAGAACCTTCTTCGATCGCTATCTCAAAATCATTCGTCATACCCATCGAAAGATATTTCATATCAATCCCTTCAATATTTGAACCTGATGCCCTGTTGTATAACGATTTCAACTCTCGGAAAGCACTTCTAATCTTACTTTCACCTGTTGACCTCGGGCCTACCGTCATCATTCCACTTATCTTCAATCCTGTGGTCTCGGTTATCTCACTTAGCAGATCTAACGTTTCTTCGGGTTTGACCCCAAATTTCGTATCTTCACCGGAAGTGTTAACCTCAAGTAGAAACTCTTTATCGTTTCCACCGGAAGAAGCTATTTTTTTCGCAAGTTTTAAACTGTCCACGGAATGTATGATATCGAATAATCTCAGCGCCTTGTTGATCTTATTCGACTGTAAATGTCCTACCATATGCTTTTTAAATCCGCCAATAGTATTGGGGAACTTTCTTTCAGCTTCCTGAATTCGATTTTCACCTATATCGGTGATGCCTGCGTTAACAGCTTCTATCAGTGCCTGAGCGTCAAAAGTTTTAGAGATTCCAACAATTGTAACTTCTCCTTCGCGCCTTCCATACTTCAACTCTGCATCATTCACTCTTTCGAGCACTTGAGCGACATTTTCAGCTATTGATATAGTAATTAAATCCAAAATAACTAAGTTAATATATCCTCAGACCGCACTAAAATCAAGCGGTTTAGGTTAGAGCTATTTTCTCCTTTTCGGGACAGTACCACGAGGAGTATCTTCTAAGTTGTATCCCATTTCAAACAATTCTTCCCTGATCTTATCAGACAAATCCCAATCCTTGGCTAAACGAGCATCTTCCCTCTGCTTTATCTTTTCATAGACCGATTCATCTATTTCTGTCTCTTTTTCCTGTAATATTCCTAACATTTCATCGAATTTATACAACTGCCTAACAAATTGGTCTGCTTCCTCCTTCCCTATATCATCCTCATCTTTTAGAATATTCGCTTTTCGCATAGTCCGGTAAAGAGCTGACAAGGCTTCTGAAATGTTCAAGTCATCATCAAAAGCTTCCTCAAATTCCCTTTGGAGCTCCATAGGTCCCGCAGCACTTAGATTTATGGATCTCGTAGCGCTAAGTTTTACATCATCAAATCTTCCTTTCCCCCTGATTCTTTCCATGCTGTTGACAAAGTCGGTTATTTTCCGGATGTTCCCCTCAGCTTCTATCAGCTTCTTATCGGTCAGATCAAGCTGCGAACGATAGTGAGTAGAGAGAAGCGCTAATCGTATCGCTTCAGGTGAATATTTCTTAATTAGATCTTCCAATAATATTATATTGCCACGAGATTTAGACATCTTCTCACCTTCATATATAAGGTGAGCGCAGTGCATCCACTGCTTGACAAACTTTTTACCGGATGCGGCTTCGCTTTGCGCTATTTCGTTTTCATGATGAGGAAAGATATTGTCAACACCGCCGCAATGAATATCCAACTCCTCGCCAAGGTATTTCATTGACATTGCCGAACATTCGATGTGCCAACCGGGACGACCTTTTCCCAATGAAGTTTCCCAATAAATATCTCCGTCTTCTTCTTTCCATGCTTTCCACAGAACAAAATCATTGATACCCTCTTTATCGTATTCATCTTCGGATATCCGCTCACCTACCTTCATAGCTTTTTGATCTAACTGAATAAGATTTTCTCTTCCATATTTGGAGTATTTGTCTATCGAAAAATATACAGAGCTATCGTCTGCCTTGTAGGCGAACTTTTTCTTGAGAAGCACCTCTATCAATTCGACCATCTCGTCAATTGTCTCTGTAGCCCTTGGGTATTCATCCGCGCTTTTTACATTTAAAACAGACAGCCCATTTTTAAACGCTTTTTCATATCTCCTTGTTATAGAGACAAGCTGGCTCTTATCTCCGCCGGATGCTTTTATAGTCTTGTCATCGACATCCGTTATATTCATTATCAGTGTCACGTTATAACCCTTGTATTCCAAATACCTCCGCAGAAGATCCCCGAAGACATACGCCCTGTAATTACCAATATGCGGATAACTGTAAACCGTTGGACCGCACGCGTACATCTTTACTTCTTTGCCATGAAGCGGAACAAACTCTTCCTTCTTCCTGGAAAGAGTGTTATAAAGTTTCAGAGTCATAAAACTAAATTAAAACATTTCAGATGTTTAAACAAGCCCAAGAAAATTAACTTGGTCGTTAGTTGAACTTTTGTATTGACAGCTCAATCTGAGTAAGCATTTTTCTTGCATTTTTATTATTAGGAGCAAGTTCGAGCAGATTTAACAGCTGTTTTCTGGCCATAGTTAGTTCTCCTCGCTTTGCGTAGACGCTTGCAAGATTGCCGTAAGCAGGAATATAGCGAGGATCAATTCCTAATATCCTGTCAAATAATTTGATCGCTCCTTCATCATCTCCCTCGGCAATGAGAATCGAACCGAGATGAGATAGTGCCGGAGTGTAATCGGGATCAAGACGGAGAGCTTCTTGAATGTACTCTCTACTCCTTAAAGTATTATCGTAGTCTACTAAATAAAGTCTGCCTAAATTTACATAAGAACCCGTATATGAAGGCTCTGACTCTATCGCCCTAATATAGTAATCTATTGCCTTTTCCGAATTCCCCGCGCTCTGCTCCAAATTCCCCAAATTTGTCAGTACCAACGCGTCTTCAGCATAGATCTCGAGACTTTTTAAATACGCATTCATGGCATTATCTTTTTCACCTAATTTTTCATAGGAAATTCCCAAAGCGAAGTGAGAACCCATATGCTCAGGATGCAGCTTAATAGCTCTTTCAAACGCCTGAGCAGCTTTTCGAGGATTATTCAGACTAAGGTGAGCCTTACCGAGATTATACAGTCCTCCGATATGCCCATGATTTGATTTCAATCCTTCTTCCAAGAGCTCGACCGCCCTACGCAAATATTCCTGTTCAGCGTGTTTCTCCTCAAAATACTTTACATACGCTATTCCTAAACGAATATCCGCAGCGTTGTCTGTTTCCCCCATAAAGTCTTTAAGCGTAATGAGCCTGCCTTCTTCTTTTTTCGGTTCATTTTCACCCAACCTTTTTCTTATCCAGTGATCTGTAAAATTCACATGCAACACGTCAGCGGCATCACCCTGCTTCATATGACAGCTAATACAATCTGCGTCCACTTGATGCTCAACCTCCTCCGATCCCTGAGACAGATTATCAAGCTCGTGACATTGAAGACATTTGTTAATAAAGTGAGTCCTTCCGAGAGATTTTACCGGATTATGCGGGTCATGACAAACTATGCAGGTCATTGCTCCATTACTCTTAATGTAGCATGCGCTAAGGCTTGTTCGTTCTCCGTGACTGGCTATATCAAAATTGTTAGGTGAGATATCATCCGTAATATAAATGGATTTTAAATCCGTTATCCGCATACCGGGACGAAAACTATCTGATTTCATTCCTTCTTTAAAAACTGATTTCTCTCCGAGCAGATGACACTGAAGACAGACATCCATCTGCTCTCTTAGGGGTAGCCGTGCAGGATTTACTATTGTCGGATCCCTTTTCCCCGAGGTAGCTGTATTTATCTTCCAGCCGTATCGGGATTCAACATGAAGTTCTCCGGGGCCATGACACCGTTCGCATCCAATTCCGCTCGGAATATTTCTGAATTTATTTTCTGAATTTTCCACATACTCCGTATATGAGTTGTGACAATTCATACATTCAGTCACTATCGGTCTTGAAAACCTTTGATTTCTTTTAAGATACCCAGGACTAAGATCCCATTTTTCTTTAATCGAATACCAGGTCACAGGCATTTCATACATTAAGCCATTGATCATTGTAATGTACGTTCTAGCTTGTCTTCCCGATCCGACGATCCATTCAATCTTTCTTTTTAGTTCATGAATTTGATTTCCATCTTCATCAAGTCTATATTCACGCTGATAAAATTCTCCTCCCTCTTGAGTCATTTCATACTGAAAATTTGAAATTTTGTCAGACACACTGTTGTTCGATTTGAAATTTTCGATAACGTTCCCGGTGGTTGGCTTATAAAAAGACATCCCCATTCCGGTTTGTTTGTAGGATCTGAATATTTCGAGATGGCAGGTTGAGCAAGCCTCATCACCTACATATTTAACTTCAGGAGTCATATTCAAATATTCGTACGAGGGTGAAGGTCTATTATGATTCAACAAATCATTTGACGAGGAGAAAAAATAGTGGTAATAAAACCAACCCGAAAATAGGAAGATCAAAATTGCGATAGGAATGATATAAATTTTCGTGTTCGTTTTCATTAAAAAATGTTCAATATTAGTTTAGAATTAAACCAATTTTGTAAAATAAGTACTTATCCCGTTTTTACTTCATTATCAAGTTATGTAGAGCCGAATGGCATTCCATTTCAATTAATCTTTCCATTTAATATCTATATATAATAATTAATAATATTTTTTACTATATCCTGTATATAATGAGCATAAAATGAATAAAATACTGGTTTATACTTAAACTAATATTATTCCTTAAAAAACATCTTAATGATAGAGTTGCTTCATGCAATTAATGATACTTTCTTTCAATTGGCCATCTGTTTGTACAATTGAACTATACATTTTGTTGTTTTTTAACCTTATATTATACTATATATAGAATTTTCTGCACAAAAAGCGTATAAATTATTAGTTTATTCTTAAACTAATTCGCTATGCCTAAAACACTAAAAATCAGTGCATACTCAAATGCCTTATCTCTAAGATAGTCGTATCGCCCTGAAGCCCCTATATGACCCGCTCCCATCTTCGTATCAAGTACCAATAAATTATCATCGGTCTTAAGGTCCCTCAACTTCGCTGCCCATTTTGCAGGTTCCCAATATCCCACACGTGGGTCGTTCAGACCCGCTTTGATAAACATATTCGGATAATCTTTTTCGACCACATTATCATACGGAGAATACTTCACCATGTAATCGTAATCTTCTTTCAGGTTCGGATTACCCCATTCTTCCCACTCGATAGCCGTAAGCGGAATCGTTTCATCCAACATTGTATTTATCACGTCAACAAACGGCACGCTTGCGATCACCAGCTCAAATAAATCCGGCTTCATGTTGGTAACGGCTCCCATCAACAATCCGCCTGCGCTTCCGCCGTAGATAACCAATTTATCTTTATTCGTATATTTTTCAGCTATCAAATATTCCGCGCAAGCTATGAAGTCCGTAAACGTATTTATCTTATTTTTCAACTTTCCGTCTTCATACC
>JADFMS010000081.1 GCA_022563775.1 Fidelibacterota bacterium
GAAGAGGTAGACACTTTTATTGCTGCGCTCCAAAAGATAAAAAAGATATTTAATTGAGCTTAGACAACCTATACAAAGAAGTAATAATCGATCATTACAAGAATCCGCGCAATCGCGGTGTTCTCGAATCGCCGGAATTGGAATTCAACGGTCATAATCCGTTGTGCGGAGATACGGTTACCCTTCATATACAAACAGACGGGAAACAGGTTACCGATATAAAATTTCAGGGTGAAGGCTGCTCTATCAGTCAGGCTTCTATATCTATGATGACAGACAAAATAAAGGGATTGACTCCTGATGAAGTCCTGGAGCTGGTGGAAAATTTTCGGGCTATGATGAAAGGTGAGGAAGACCCGGAAATTGATATGGGTGAGCTCGAAGTTCTCCAGGGTGTGAAGCAATTTCCAGCCCGGATAAAATGCGCACTCTTAGGATGGGATACACTCAAACAGGCGATCGGGCAACTAAAATCGTAGATTCAAAACAGACTAAAATTGAAAACAACAAACAATTTTCACTGTACATTGAAAAAATCTTGCATTGTGTAAACGAGCGATTTAAATTCAGTAAGAACTTAAAAATAGGGGCTTAAATATTGCTTTCCAAATTAGGGAAGGGAGAAAAAAATGACATATGTAATAGCTGAACCCTGCATAGATGAAAAGGACGCATCATGTGTAGATGCTTGTCCCGTTGACTGCATCCATCCTACCAAGGATGAAGCTCAATTTGAAGAAGTGGATATGCTTTACATCGATCCCGATGAGTGCATAGACTGCGGCGCCTGTGTAGATCCCTGCCCGGTAGACGCGATTTTTGACGAGGCGGATCTGCCATCAGAATGGGAGAAATTCACCAAGACAAACGCTGACTATTTCGCCTAATCGAATTTTTGTATTGAACAGTTCGGGCGATATCGATCAAAGCCGTATTGCTCATCGAACACTGTCAATTCAATAGGTGTGTTTCTGACCCCGACACTTGATATTGGACATATAACTTTTGACCGATATACGGGTATATGGTAAATCGACTTGTAAGACCACTCAGAAAGCTCTTGAGTGGCTGAAGGATCATGACGTAGAAATAGATTATGTCGACATCATATCCTCACCTCCCCCACCGGAATTTCTAAAGAAAAATATCCACAGCGACAATCTTAAGACGTATCTGAACTCAAGAAGCAAGATATACAGGGAAAAGAGTTTGGGTATGAAACTTCCTTCAAAAGAGGAAGCGATATCTATGATGCTTGAAGATCCGAATCTGATTAAGAGACCTCTGATCGTCTCCTCTAATGGTGTATCCTTCGGATTCGACGAAGATTATTTAAACGAATTAGCATAACGGGTAATTTTAAGCGTGATCTATAAAAACGTAATGGAATTAAAGGAATCCATCAAAGGGATTGTTGATTTAGGGGATGATCTGACACCCGAAGTAAACGATGAAGAGCGTTTACACGGTGAAGTGATGGATAACCTGATAGAAACAGCCCTGTTTCACAAAGAGGATGGAGTAAAAGAACTGTGCCAGGTACTTATCCGGTCAATATCGAGGAATTTGGGCGCATACCCCGCTTCAATTCAAAATCTCTATGAGGCAATGGGGCGTGGAGAAGCGGCGGGCTTTACAGTACCGGCGATAAACATCCGGGGGATGACTCATCATTTTGCCGCCACCGTTTTCAGAGCGGCAATGAAGCTTGACGTCGGACCTTTCATTTTTGAGATCGCCCGCTCCGAAATCGGGTATACACTTCAAAGACCTTCAGAATTCTCCGCAATGATCTGTGCGGCAGCTATCAATACCGGTTACAGGGGGCCTGTATTCATTCAGGGGGACCATTTCCAGATCAAGGCAAGCGCCTATAACAAGAACGGCGAAACGGAAGTGAACGATATCAAAAGACTGATCTTAGAGGCGATCGACGCCAATTTTTATAACATCGACGTCGACACTTCCACTCTTGTCGATTTAGAGCTGGAAGGTCTTTCCGAACAGCAGAGGGAAAACTACGAAAACTGCGCTCTCTTAACTGAATTTATAAGGGAAAATGAACCGTATAACGTCACTGTCTCAGTGGGCGGCGAGATAGGGGAGGTCGGTAAAAAGAACAGTACTCCCGAGGAACTCGAAGCATTTATGGAAGGGTACAGCAAATCTCTTCCGGCTGATCTGACCGGAATCAGCAAGATCAGCGTTCAAACTGGTACATCGCACGGAGGAGTCGTTTTACCCGACGGGAGTATCGCGGACGTGAACCTTGATATCGAGACTCTGGGAGTCCTGTCCGACAGCGCCCGGAATACGCACGGGTTGTGCGGTGCGGTTCAACACGGAGCATCTACACTTCCGGATGAAGTCTTCAATAAATTCCCGGAGGTCGGATGTGCGGAGATTCACCTCGCGACCGCTTTTCAGAATTTGATTTTTGACCATCCCGCCCTGCCGAAGGAGTTCCGGGATTCAATATATGAGCACCTTTCCAAAGCTCATGCCGATGAACGGAAGGAGGAGTGGACGGATAAACAATTCTACTATAATACCCGTAAAAAGGGTTTTGGTCCCTTCAAAAGGGAGTTTTGGGAACTTGATGCCGATATAAAAAAGACTATCTTCAGTGACTTACAGAACAAATTTGAATTCCTCTTCAAAAAACTCGGTGTGGAAAATACACGGCATCACACTGATAAGTACATAACCCAGGTTTAACCGGTAGATTTTGTAGGCAATTTCCTTATTGATCAAGGGTTCTCGATTATATTTTAGTGAGTAAACTAAATCTTCAATCCCGTGCCTATAAACCGTTTTTGAGTTAGTCTTGTAACAGTCGAAGTTGTATGATAAATTAGCGTAACGGTTGATCACACTAATCTGACGCAAAGGAGGCGTTTTTTGAATCCCATTGAGAATATTTTGTCCATATTGATATTTTCGGGAATTCTATTCGTGTCGTTCAGCTTCTTTTTAGTTCTGATGAGCAGAAAAATTCAGATACTCAGATTAGCCGTTCGCGATGACCGCTCCGGGAATATAGGTGCGAGAATGTCCGGCGTTATTAAGTTTTTTATCGGTCAGGGAAGGATTTTGACCCCTAAGTACATAGGCGCGGGGATCATGCATGCCATCATATTCTGGGGTTTCATGGCAGTGGTAGTAAACTCGATACATTTTGTCGGAAGAGGATTTTATCCCGATTGGAGCCTGCCTCTTTTCGGACCGGGTGATTTACTCAGCAATCTTTATCTTCCGTTTATTGACTTCTTCGAAGTGGCGGTTTTAATGATGGTTCTCTGGGCGGGTGTAAGGAGGACCTTTATCAAGCCACAAAGGATAACTCTTTCATGGGATGCCGCTTTGATTTTGAGTCTCATTGGAAGCCTGATGTTC
>JADFMS010000037.1 GCA_022563775.1 Fidelibacterota bacterium
ATTAGTTCAAAGATTTAGAAGATTCAATTATTATAATGATATTGACAGATGTGCCGCGGGGGAGACTCGAACTCCCACAAGCAATCGCTCACCAGATCCTAAGTCTGACGCGTCTACCAATTCCGCCACCGCGGCTCTAACAGGAAAATATAGATTCCCGATTGAAGCAAGTCAAGCGTGACGAATCAGCTCATCGCCCGGTCGAGGTCGGCGATCAGGTCTTCCACGTCCTCGACTCCAACCGAAATGCGTATAAGTCCTTCCGTGATTCCCAATTTTTCGCGTTCTTCCTTCGGGACGGAGGCGTGCGTTTGAATCGCGGGGTTGCCGATCAGACTCTCCACTCCGCCTAAACTTTCCGCGAGACTGAATATCTTGACGCTGTTAAGCACCTTTTTCGCCTTCTCGAAACTTCCCACATCGAGTGAGATCATCCCGCTATAACCGGGATTACCGTTCGGGTCGAGTTGCTGTCTTTTAGCGAGTTCATGCTGCGGATGACTCTCAAGTCCGGGGTAATTCACTTTTTCTATATCCGGTCTTTCCTCAAGCCATTTCGCTATTGCTCTCGCGTTTGAATCATGCTGACGCATCCTTAGAGAGAGGGTCTTTGTTGAGCGGAGTAAGAGCCAGCATTCAAACGGACTCGGAATCGCTCCGGCAGTTTTCTGAACAAATTTCAGTCGTTCGTCTAATTTTTCATCGTTCGTAATGAGTATTCCGCCTATCAAATCGCTGTGACCCGCAAGATATTTGGTCGAACTGTGTGAGACGATATCCGCTCCGAGTGTCAGCGGTCGTTGGAAATAGGGACTCATGAACGTGTTATCAACTACGAATAGAATATCGTTCTCTTTGCATATTTCAGAGACTGCCTGAATATCGGTTAGTGTCAGCATCGGATTCGTTGGCGATTCTATATAAAGCATCTTTGTATTTTCGTGAACCGCAGATTTTATATTTTCCACGTCAGATGTATCTATCCATGAAAAATCTACATTAAAATCTCGTATCATCAGTTCGAAATAGCGGTACACGCCGCCGTAGGTATTATTCCCGACAATGACATGGTCACCCGCTTTCAGGAATACGGTGAGCGCGCTCACCGTTCCCATTCCCGAGCTGAATGCCGTTCCGAATTTCCCTTGTTCCAATGCGGCGATATTCGCCTCAATAGCGGTTCTGGTCGGATTTTTCACTCGCGCGTAATCATGACCGTTTATCGGATTTCCAAGCGATTCCTGCACGTAGGTTGAAGTTTGATATATCGGCAGAGTTACCGCTCCTGTAGTAGGATCCGGTTTCTGTCCTGCGTGTATAGCGTCTGTTGAAAATCCCATATTATCTACCTTAATTGAAATTTTATTTTTTATTTATGCGGTCAGTCTGAATCCTGACTCGCATGGTTTTTCTACTCCTTATTGTCATTCCGAACCTCGATTTTTCGAGGTGTGGGAATCTCGGTATAGCATTTACGGTATAATCATTTTTTATCCCGTATCGATAAAGCGAGATTGCCACGTCGTCCGTCAACTGACAGACTCCTCGCAATGACGATGACTTTCCTCCTCCTTGAAAGAAAGGGAGACTAATATGTGGCAGTCAGGACTTATGCTGACGCTGTTAGTTAAATATCTTGCGGTCAGGGTAAGCCCTAAATCCTCTCAAATCTAATAAGCATTAATAATCAATTCGTTTATTACATTTAATCCCGTGGAGAGCGAAGCAGGTATAGCCGGGTTAGTCGTACCACAAGTCCAGGTTGTATCTGAAGGAGTCGTTTTCAATATCACTCTGTAAGTGAAATCACCATCATAACTGCATACAACAGATGGGTAGTTACTCAGATAGTCTCCAAAATCGGCTTCCATCGCATCCATTGCGCTTAATTGCTCATCGTCTAATTGTATTGTTGCGTCGGGTTCTCCCGCATTATTCGCTATAAATATATTTACGCTTCCAGTTTTGTACACGTCTGCCCACGCGGATACTTTTTCTCCTCCTCCTCTCCAAACAGCAAATTGTTGCTTTTGCACTTCCGGTTCATCTTCGCAAGAGTAGAAAACCGAACTCAGAATAATAAGCTGATAAAATAATCTTGTTTTTACCGGCTTAAACACTGTCGATTTATTACTACCTTCCATGACACTTTTTATATTTTTTGCCTGAACCGCAATGACAGGGATCGTTGCGACCGATCTTCTCTCCCACTATCACAGGCGCTTGCTTTCCTGATAAAGAGGCATGTCGTCCATCGGGCGACACATTTGGACCTTGACCTCTTCCACCGCCATTGTCAGCTGCCGGAACACCAGCAAAACCCATTCCGGATGTATCATCATGCGTCGTCTGTACGTTGCGGGCGCGTATGACATTAACAGGAGCTATCTCACCTGCCGGAGTAAACCGGTAGACTGTCCGCAACGTCTCTTTATTTATCTCTTCAAGCATGTCGAGAAAAAGCTCATACGCCTCTTTTTTATACTCCAACAGAGGGTCCTTTTGTCCGTATGCGCGTAAATTTATACCCTCTTTCACCTGATCGATATCAAATAGATGATTTTTCCAATGCTCGTCAATCACCCGCAGAACGGCAAATCGCTCCAAATTTTTCATCATCTCCGAGCCGAGGAAAGTTTCTTTTCGTTCAATATTTTCTTTTGCCTTTTCAAGCAATTCCTCTTCCAACGCCTCCGGAGTAAGAGGAGTGTCTGATTTTTCCAAATCGCGGATATCGACCATCAGCGTGTTCATAGCTTCGTTTGATAAGCCTGTCCAATTCCATTCGTCGGAGTGAGGCGAATCTGACGTGTAAATGTCCGTGAGATATTCTACATATTCCTCTAACCGTTCCATGACCTGCGCTCTCATATTGCCGCCTTTAAGGGCTTTGTTCCGGCGGTCATATATTATCTCTCTTTGCTTGTTCATTACATCATCATATTCAAGCAGATGCTTTCTGATTCCGAAATTTCGCGCTTCGACTTTTTTCTGCGCCCGTTCTATCGAACGGGTTATCATTGAATGGGTAATGACCTCTCCCTCTTCAAGTCCGAGCCTGTCCATAATTCTCGCAATGCGTTCGCTGCCGAAAAGACGCATAAGATTGTCTTCAAGAGAGAGATAGAAGACCGAGGAGCCGGGATCGCCTTGTCTACCGGCTCTACCCCGAAGTTGAAGGTCAATTCTCCTTGATTCATGACGCTCGGTGCCGATTATATGCAACCCGCCAACCTCTATAACACCCTCTCCGAGTTTGATATCGGTACCACGACCCGCCATATTCGTGGCAATCGTGACAGCTCCGGGTTCCCCGGCGCTTGCCACTATCTCCGCCTCACTCTGGTGCTGTTTCGCATTTAGCACCTTATGCTTGACACCTCGATTGGTCAACATCTTACTTAGCATTTCAGATATTTCTACGCTTATAGTACCGACCAGGACAGGTTGACCTTTCCCGTTACAGGAGACGATCTCTTCCACCACGGCTTTGAATTTTTCACGTCTCGTTTTGTAGATAAGGTCTTCATTATCCTCACGAATAACAGTTTCATGCGTGGGAATGACCGTCACATCCATATCATAAATGCTGGCGAATTCCCCCGCTTCGGTTTCTGCCGTACCGGTCATGCCGGCAAGTTTATCATACATCCTGAAATAATTCTGAATAGTGATACTTGCTATCGTCTGAGTTTGAGCCTCAATTGTTACACCTTCTTTTGCCTCGATAGCCTGGTGCAGTCCGTCGGAATAACGCCTACCCGGCAATACTCTACCTGTGAACTCATCAACGATCATTACCTTTCCGTCTGTGATAACATATTCGTTATCTTTTTCGAATAATGAGTAAGCCTTTAACAGCTGACTTATGTTGTGTATCTTTTCACTTTGGCTGGCATAATGCTCCTGTACCTCAGCTTCCTTTTGAGATTTTCCTAATTCATCTAAACTCTGATCGTTCGCAATTTTTTCAAACTCTGTGCCTATGTCTGGTATCACGAAAGCGTCCATGTCGTGAGCCGAAATATGAGTTCTGCCCATTTCGGTAAGATCAATAATATTATTTTTTTCTTCTATGCTGTAAAACAATTCCTCATCAAGCTCATGAAGTTTTTTATCCCTGATGTAGTCATTTTCAACTTGCTGTTCTAATCTCTTAATACCTTCCTGTTCATAAAGGCTTAGTAATTTCTTGTGCTTCGGCATACCGCGCCGAGCGACAAGAATTTTTATTCCCGCCTGATATTCATCTGTTTCTAATAAATCCTTTGCCTCATCGATCAACTTACCGACCAATTGCGATTGGGCATGAACCAACGATGATACCTTTGGTTTGAGCTCCATAAATTGGTCGTTAGAATCGCCTTCTACCTGACCGGAAATAATTAGCGGCGTTCGCGCTTCATCAATAAGAACCGAGTCAACTTCATCCACGATAGCGTAGAAATGACCCCTTTGAACTTGATCTTCAAGCTGAATCGACATATTGTCGCGTAAAAAGTCAAAACCAAATTCGTTGTTAGTACCGTAAGTGATGTCCAGCGCATATTCAGCCCGTCGCTGTTCGTTATTCATGGTGTTCAGCATACAACCGCTCGTCAGCCCGAGTTTTTTATATACCATTCCCATCCATTCTGAATCTCTCTGAGCCAAATAGTCGTTTACCGTTATAAGATGCACACCATTGCCGGTCAAAGCATTCAGATAGAGCGGCATTGTAGCCGCTAATGTTTTCCCTTCACCCGTTTTCATCTCGGCAATATTACCTCGGTGTAGTTCTATGGCTCCTATGAGCTGTTCATCAAACGGAACCATCTCCCACTTAACTTTTTGACCTACCACATTCCAAGTCTCACCGACCAATCTTCGGCACACTTCTTTTACATTTGCAAACGCCTCGTGCATCAGCTCTTCTAATATTTCATCCAGCACGGCCATATCGGCATCATGAATCTCTTTGTCTGAAAGTTCTTCTTCTTTTGTTTCTTGAACAGCCTCTTCACGCCGCTTAGAGATAATCTCCCTGAATTCGGCGGTTCGCTCCGGGAAATATTCATCAGGAACATCTTTTAAACCTTCATAGATGGAGTTTATCTTTTCCACGTCAGTATTAAGCTTTTTCACTTTCCGCTCGGAGCTCGTTCCGATTACCTTTGTTATCAGTTTTCCTATCATTGAATTAAGTCTGAATTATCACTGTTAAATTAGATTCCAGCTGTCAGTCTACTTGAAAGAAAGCTCGGCAGACCGGCATCTTTGATTTTTTCAGCGGCTGATTCCACGTCATACGCCACCCTGTTTATGCTTACAAGTTTCATCGTATCATCGTATACGGCATACGCCGCATTGGTGTTTCCGTCACGCGGCTGTCCTACACTACCTACATTTATGATATACCGTTTTTCTTCATTTAGTATGACCTCATCGTCAAATGTATCTCCGTCATGACAAAATATGCCCGATATATGCGAATGCCCGATAAATGCTGCGCTGCCTTTAAAGTATCTGAACTCAAATAATGCATCTTCTCGGGATACAATATAACTCCATCGTTCGGGTTTATGCGGAGAAGAATGCACATAAACAATACCGTTTTCTTCAAAAATCATAGGTAGTGTTTCAAGGTAACGCTTCCATTCCTCAGATATTCTGTTACGAGTCCAATGGATAGCTTCCTCAGCTTCAGGATTAAATGAAGAATATTCCTCTGAGCCGCTTACGGCACTGTCATGATTTCCCCTGATAACAACATCACACTTCTCCTTGATAAGATGCAGACAGTCATCCGGGTCAGCGCCGTATCCTACTATATCGCCGAGACAAATCACTCTTTCTATGCCGGTCTGTTCCAATTCAGAAAATACTGCTGACAGAGCTTCAATATTCGAATGGATATCAGAGATAACTGCTGTTTTCACTTGTTAGAAGGTTCCTCAATCCGGCGTACTTTCTTCCCCCATTTTTTGTGTATGCCGTCAAGTATTCCATTTATGAAAGGAATACTTTCATCTGAACTGTAAGAACGAGCGAGTTCTAACGCTTCATTTATGACAACCTTGACAGGAACATCAGGACAGTTGAGCATCTCTGCAATCGCTATATAAAGTAATGCTTTGTCAACATGTGAAATTCTATCAATGTCCCAATTATCCGATGTTTTGATAATCTGATTGTTTATTTTTTTCTTGTTTGCGAGAGTAATATCGACAATCTTTTCAGCATATTCCGCCACACTTTTTTTCACATTCAACCCGAATATCAAATTCTTCTTAATCTCGTTTATACTGACTTTTTCGAGCTCTTCCCCCTCAATTTGCATATTGTAAGCATAAATTGTTTGCAACGCTAATTCACGGGACTTTCTTCTATCGCTTTTCATATTAGGATTATCTTCTTCCGGAATCCGCGCTTTCGGCACTACCCTGCTCCATGCTTATTTGCTTCTCTCCGATAAACGTTTTCTTTAAACTTCTTACAGCTTTAATCCGCTCTTCGGCATATATATTTGAAGCTACGGGAGTAGGCACTCCTTCTTTTTCAGCATAATCGAGCACTTCCGTTAGTATTTGATATATGTTTTCTGTCTGTGACAACGCTTTTTCACGATTGTATCCTTGAAGCTCATTATATATGTTGATAATGCCACCTGCATTAATTACATAATCCGGAGCGTAAAGTATTCCCTTGTCGAGAAGAGCTTTTCCATGTTTCTTCTCCTTCTCCAGCTGATTATTTGCAGCCCCCGCTATGATAGCGCATTTCAGTTTCGGTATAGTTTTGTCGTTAATGATTCCTCCCATTGCGCACGGAGCAAAGATATCGACTTCCAATTCGTAAATTTTATCATTATTAACGACTTTACACGCATATTTTTTTGCTACGGATTTGAGTTTATCTTCATCTATATCAGATATATACAACTTCGCTCCCTCTTTGTGCAGCAACTCAACTAAGTATGTGCCGACATGCCCTACACCTTGTATGGCTATCTTTCTCTCTTTAAGAGAATCTGAACCAAACACCTTTTTTACACAGGCTTTCATCCCCGTAAATGTGCCCAATGCGGTAACGGGTGAGGGATCTCCGCCGCCTCCAAGAGCGCGTGAAATTCCGGTAACATACTCCGTTTCTATACGAACCCATTCCATATCGCTTACGCTCGTTCCCACATCTTCAGCGGTTATGTATCTTCCTCCTAGACCTTGAACAAACCTGCCGAACGAGCGAAAAAGATACTCATTTTTCATTGTTTTCGAATCACCGATAATTACAGCTTTTCCGCCTCCTAAATCGAGACCGGCTACAGCGGCTTTGTACGTCATTCCCTTTGAAAGCCTGAGAACATCTTTTAGGGCGTCACTTTCTTTTTTGTAATTCCACATTCTGCATCCGCCGAGCGCAGGACCGAGAGTTGTATCGTGAATTGCTATTATCACCTTTAAGCCGGTAATAGGGTCACTGGAAAAAACTACCTGCTCATGCCCTCTTATCTCCATTGATTCAAAAACATCCATATATACCTTCTATACTTTGTTGTAACTATTATAAGTTTCTCTCGCGATGATTATTTTTTGTATTTCCGATGTACCTTCATAAATTTCCGTGATCTTAGCGTCTCGCATAAATCGCTCTATCTCATATTCACGCATATATCCGTATCCGCCGAATATCTGAACAGCCTGATTTGCGGTCTTCATCGCTGTTTGTGATGCGAAAAGCTTTGCCATCGCCGATTCTTTTGTGAATTTCTCTCCACTATCTTGTTTTAGAGCAGCCCGGTATAACAATAATCTTGCGGCATCAATTTCCATCGCCATCTCAGCAATTTTGAATTGAATTGCCTGAAACTTATTTATGGTTTTTCCGAATTGTTCTCGTTTTTGACTATATGCTATAGCTTTATCCATAGCGCCCTGTGCTATACCTAATGCCTGCGCTCCTATCCCTATCCTGCCGTAATCAAGAGTCGTTAAAGCAATTTTATAACCTTCTCCTTCTTCTCCGATCCTATTAAAAACCGGAATCCTGCAATCCTCAAAAATAAGTTCAGCAGTATCTGATGATCGGATACCTAATTTTTTTTCTATCTTACCAATAGATAGTCCCGGAGAATTTTTCTCCACCACAAAAGTTGTCAGACCCTTTGAGCCTATTTCCTTGTCGGTCACGGCAAATACAATTATTAAATCGGCAGTTGAGCCGTTCGTTACAAAATTCTTTACACCGTTGAGTATGTACTCATCACCATCCCGTACAGCTGTACATGCCAAATTTGAAGCATCAGAGCCTGCCTGAGGTTCGCTCAGAGAGTATGCTCCCAATTTCTCACCGGATGAAAGAGCGGGGAGGAATTTCCTCATTTGTTCCTCAGTTCCGAATCGTCTTAAAGGAATACTTGCAAGAGTATTCGTTACAGAGATTATCACGGCAACAGAGGCGTCCACTTTCGCCAACTCTTCGATGATGATCGCATAAGAGAGATAACTCATTCCTGCTCCGCCATATTCCGGCGATGCGCATACTCCGCAAATTCCAAGCTTACCAAGCTTCTTGATTATTTCAAAAGGAAATTCAGATTTTTCATCTCTCTCTCTTGCGCTTGGAGCAATCTCTTTTTCGGCGAATTCTCTAATAGTCTGGCGAATCGCTATTTCTTCTTCTGATAAATTAAAATTCATTATTCTTCACTTTTTAATTGAATGAACATTAGGTTTTATGAGTAATCATAAAATCCTACTCCTGTTTTCCTACCCAGTTCTCCCGCTGCGACCTTTTTCTGCAGCAATGGGCAGGGTCTATACTTATCATTATTAAATCCTTTTTGCAATACTTCCATTATATTCAAACAGACGTCTAATCCGATATAATCTGCCAAAGCCAACGGACCCATTGGATGATTCATTCCTAACTTCATAACCTGATCGATATCCTCTGCTGATGAAACGTTTTCCATAAGAGCAAAGACTGCTTCGTTTATCATCGGCATCAATACCCTATTAGAAATAAATCCCGGTGAATCGTTTACTTCAACCGGGATTTTCTCAAGACGTTCAATAACAGACTTAATAAATAAGAATGTTTCTACGCTTGTGGAGCGACCCTTAATAATCTCTACTAATTTCATAATCGGTACCGGATTGAAAAAGTGCATTCCAATAATTTTATCGCTTCTGCTTGTAACCGACGCTAATTCGGAGATCGAAATAGATGACGTATTTGTTGCCAACACCGTTTCGGAAGGACAGAGCGAATCCAACTCCTTTAATATTTTTTCTTTCACTTCTTTTTTTTCATAGACTGCCTCTATTACCAATTGCGAGTTAATCGCAGAATATATGTTTGTTTCGGCGCTTATACGAGCAAGGGAATTATCAGCTTCTTCAGAAGTGACAGTTTCTTTTTTGACCTGTTTACCGAGATTATTTTTAATCGAGATCAGCGCTTTTTCTAACGAGTCCTTAGAAGAGTCCACAAGATTAACATCATAACCTCCAAGAGCAAAAACATGCGCAATCCCCGAACCCATCGTTCCCGCGCCTATCACGCTTACGTTTGTCAATTCACTCACAGTGTTCTCATCTCTCCACAATCATGGCAGTCGCTTCGCCGCCGCCGAGGCATATAGCCGCAAGCCCGAGTTTCAGATTTCTCTGTTCCATTGCATGCAGCAGTGTAGTAATTATCCGCGCTCCGCTTGCGCCTAAAGGATGCCCGAGCGCAACAGCTCCTCCATTCACATTCAGCTTATCCATATCAAGTCCAAGCTCTTCCGAGACCGCAAGCCCTACCACGGAAAAAGCTTCATTGATCTCGAAAATCTCAATATCCTCTAATTTTAGTTCTGCTTTCTTCAGTACAAAATTGATAGCCTGAACGGGTGCCGTCGTGAACCATTCCGGCGCCTTCGCAGCCGTAGAATATGCTACTATTTTCGCCATCGGCGTTACTTTCAATTCTTCCGCTTTCGCCTCAGACAACACGAGCATAGATGAAGCGCCGTCGTTAATTTTAGATGAATTAGCAGCGGTAACTGTGCCGCCCTCTTCAAATGCAGATTTCAGATGGGGGATTTTATCGAATTTTACTCTTCCGGGTTCTTCATCTACTTCAACTAAAACAGATTCTCCCGTTCGTTGAGGAATCTCAACTGTTACTATCTCTTTCTTGAAGAGACCTTCTTTTTGAGCCGCTAACGCTTTTTCATAACTCGATACAGCAAATGCATCCTGCGCTTCCCTTGGAACATTGCATTCCCGACCACAGAGCTCGGCAGCCCTGCCCATATGATAATCATTGTATACATCCCAAAGCCCGTCCAATATCATACTATCGATGAGTTCGCCGTTTCCGAGACGGTAGCCTTCGCGTGCTTTCTTCAGTAAATACGGAGCGTTTGACATGCTCTCCATTCCACCCGCAACTATCAGTTCTGCGTCCTCAGCCTTTATCGCCTGAGCGGCAAACATTACCGACTTCATTCCAGAACCGCAAACTTTATTTATCGTTGTGCATTGGACCGTATTAGGCAGATCCGCAAAAAGGGCAGCTTGCCGGGCTGGAGCCTGACCTACCCCTGCCGGAAGTACGCATCCCATGAAAACTTCTTCCACCTCTTCACTGTTTATTCCCGATCTCTTTAACGTCTCCCGAATGACGATGCTTCCTAATTTTGGAGCTGCGATAGAAGAGAGCGAACCTTGGAACGCGCCGATCGGCGTCCTGCATGCGGCGGCTATCAGGGGTGTTCTGTTCTTACTCATTGTCACGTGTCTCGATATCGTCACCGTTTAGGGATTCATATGCATTAATGATATCTTTTACCAATTTGTGCCGCACAATATCTTTGGAATCCAAGTAGACAAACTTTATTCCTTCGATTCCCTTTAGAATTGATTGGATTCCCACCAATCCCGATTTTTGATTCGGCTCGAGATCGATTTGAGTAATATCCCCTGTGATAATCGCCCTACTTGAAGTGCCTAACCGGGTAAGAAACATTTTGACCTGCATCGGAGACGTATTTTGCGCCTCGTCCAATATCACAAAGGCATTATTGAGCGTCCTCCCGCGCATGTACGCCAAAGGTATGATCTCGATAACGCGCCTATCCATCAAGCCCCTTAATTTTTCTGCCGGCATCATTTCATCTAATGCGTCATAAAGCGGAGCAAGGTAAGGCCCGATTTTCTCTCTGAGGTCACCGGGTAGAAATCCCAACTTTTCGCCGGCTTCTACTGCGGGTCTTGTGAGTATTATCTTGTTTATTTCTTTGTTTTTTAATGCCGCAACCGCTAAGGCGACCGCCAAATAGGTTTTTCCCGTTCCGGCAGGACCGATGACAATGACGATGTCATTGTTTAACGCCGATTCATATAATCGCAGCTGCCCTTCCGTTCGAGGTTTCACATAACCGCTTTTTGTGAAGACAATTACCTGATCAAGATCGACGTTATCGTCATTGAATTCTCCGGCTTCGTTGTAAGTGATGATCGATTTGACATCCTCTTCATATAATCCGCCGTTCTTGTTCAATTCAATAAGCATCTGAGTCACGACCTTTTTGATATTCTCTATCTCTTTCTCTTCGCCCTTTATCTTAAGTACATCTCCCCGAACGATGATATTTGATTTAAAATGTTTCTCAACGACTTTTATGTTTTTGTCCTCTGAACCGAGAAATAAGAGCGGATCAGCCCCTTTAAGTTTAATCTCTGCTTCCTTTATCAAATAATTCTCTCCATTCTGTAATAGCATATCAAAATATCAAAAACGAGCGAGATATACAAGCACGATTGGTTTATTCCCCTATTCACCATAATAAGGGAAGAAATATAATTTCATAAGACGGGGTGTGTATATAATAAAATTATTCCTTAAGTTCCCCTCTGATAAGAGGGGTGGCATTTTGATTTATCAAAATGACGGGGTGTGTAATGAGCTTTACTGATTGACGAGAATATCAAAATATAATGACAAAATACCTTTACAATAAGAATCTTAAGAAACTTGCCACAAAATTAAGAAATAAATCAACTCTCTCTGAGACTCTTCTCTAGAACAAGCTCAAGGGAAAGAAGATGCCGGGTCATGATTTCCACCGTCAAAAACCATAAGGTAATTTCATCGTAGATTTCTATTCTCCAACGCTAAAACTGATAATTGAGGTAGATGGCGTCACTCATAATTACAAACTTGAGGAAGATATCAAGCGGCAACTTAAACACGAATCAATGTCTCTTTCCGTTATTCGTTTTTTAGATTCGGATATACGGAACAATCTTGATGGAGTTCTACTTTTTATTAAAAAATGGATAAAGGAGCATGTGGATGATTGATGCGGCAATACCGCTTTTTTCAAACTCTTGACACACCCCGCCTCTGCGAGGCACCCCTCTTACTTAGAGGGGAATCTTTCGGGCTCTTTTTTCTGAGGATAGTATAGTTGGTAAGGTAAGTCATAATTGATTTGAATGCGGAATGAGATTGCCCATATGTCATCTGTCAGGTTCGTAATACGATGTTCCGATGTTAGTCAGAAATAGAAAAATTATTCCCTAAATTCCCCTTCAAAGGGGAATGTCCGACTAATGCACGACAGTCAGGCGAGAAAGCTTATATCCCCGGAAAAGTGAAAAAAACCGGAGCCGAAAATTAAACAACTGGATAATGATTATTGATAATATTAAATTTAGTAAGAAATAGTTTGCTTACATTTATCCTAATAGTAAGTAATCTAAAAGTCGGGAAGAAGTTAAACATCACCTAATCGGGGGTCGGGTGAAAGACGGGAGGTAGAAAGAATGATCAACAGCAGCAATGTTTTTACAAATCTTAAACAAAGTTCATTTATCGTTTTGTTATTATGTGCGGCGGCTTCGCTGTCTATTTCACAGCCGGCTTACGCGCAGATCAGTGAATTCAAAATAACGGCTTCTGACGGAGCGGAAAATGATCATTTTGGAGAATCAGCCTCCATCTCCGGCGACTACGCCGTCGTGGGTGCACGGTTTGATGATGATAATGGTCTTTCTTCAGGTTCGGCTTACGTGTTCAAACGCAGCGGCACGAGCTGGGCGCAGGAAGCGAAACTGCTTCCTTCCGATGGAGCAGTAGAAGATCGGTTCGGAGTTTCAGTCTCCATCTCCGGCGACTACGCCGTCGTGGGAGCTAAATTCGATGATGATAATGGCAGTAAATCAGGTTCGGCTTACGTGTTCAAACGCGCCGGCGCGAGCTGGACGGAGGAAGTAAAATTACTTCCTTCCGATGGAGCGGCAGGTGATGAGTTTGGAAAATCAGTCTCCATCTCCGGCGACTATGCCGTTGTGGGAGCTTTTGGGGATGATGATAATGGAAGTGGTTCAGGTTCGGCTTACGTGTT
>JADFMS010000038.1 GCA_022563775.1 Fidelibacterota bacterium
CAAATTCACCACCGAAGATATACGGGTGGCGGTCTTCGCGAAAGACCCGGGTAAAGACGTGAACGTCTGCTACTGTTTTGATTGGACTCGGGGGCGAATTGAGGAGGAGATCAGGGAAACAGGTGTTTCGACGGCTGCGCGAGATGTTGCCGAGAAGATGAGAGCAAAATTCTGTGAATGTGACATAAAAAATCCAAAAGGTACTTGCTGTATAGGAAACATCAGTGCGTATGTTAGAGAAGCAAAAAATAACCTGGTGGCGGAAAAATAAAAAAATTTAATGGATTAGCCTTCCACATATAGCTCCCCCAGTTTGTGTTTATTATTAAGCCCACCCGAAAGGATTTCCACTTTTGTAAGCCCCGCGTGCAAAGAGAGCCGCAGCGGCAATCACTGTCAAGGTAAGCCAATATGAATACATTGAATACACCTGCACTCCTAAAATTATTATCGTCAGTACAATAAAAAGGCAAATAGCCGCAAGTTTCTTCCTGCGGGCGCGGAGAGGTTTGAGCGCCGACGCGGCTTCTTCCGGGAGGGGTTTATCAGGATCAATATCCGAAATGAGGGATTCGATCTTAGGTTGGATTCCCAAGTGCACACTGGAGAGCAGCGCTATAAGAACAAAGAGTAAAAGGGTTTTAGTCGCTATTATCCACTCTGTCCACAACGCCTCGATGCCGAGCGGTCCATAAACAAGGAGCAGTACGCCTGTGATTCCGACTGTCGCTTGGAATACGAAACAGCGCGGCGCGCCACCCGCGATAATGTTTTCAGTGTACCTGTCTATAGTGTAACTAAAGCCTGCTCCCATTTTCCCCCTTTCGGCGACTACTATCAGATTGAAAAGAGGGACAGACATGAAAACGAAACTCACGACATGTACTATCTTCAGAAGGTCATATAAATTATCCATGGTTTCTCCTTTACTTTTACGTCACATTTCAGATAGAGAATCGGCGAGCTCTTCATCAGCTCTAAGCCTTTCCAAAAGCACCTCGCGCATCAGCTCAAATGCTTTTAGAGTTTTCTTATTTGTTATACTGTAATAAACCTTAACGCCATCTTTCCGGGTTGTCACAATCCCCTGCTGCCGCATGAGAGCAAGATGTTGAGAGATGTTTGCCATTCTGGCGCCGGTACGTTTTGACAGTTCATTTACACTTAGCTCACCATCGCTTAAATGATACAATATCTCTAATCTCAATGGCTGGGCAAGCATTTTACATACATCTGCATGAAGCTCGAATATCTTTTTATCCATTAATATATCCTTGTTCTAAACTATTATTTTAAATTAATTATTTCTCTTCATTCCCATCCGAGTCCCCATCATACGGCTTTGCATTTTCGCACGGGCTGCGGGCATGTCTATCATCATGCCGAGGTATTCCTCTCCCACCAGATCCATCATCCTACACATCATCCCCTGCATCATATTCATACCCATCATAGGCTGCACCGACGATCTGTTTCCGAAAGCCATATCTTCAAGGTAGTAAACAAGCGCCCAGCGCTGTGTATCGTTTAGCGCATCCTCAAATGAGGGCATGGGCGTTCCGTCTAAACCTGTCACTAACGTTCTATATAATTCTTCATTAGAGTTCGCTCGTTTTAGCGGACGCAGAGTGAGATCAGGTATTACGACAGGGTAACCACTTGCAGTTCTAAGCGTATCTGCCGATGGCCCATCTCCTACGCCGCTGTCACCGTGACAGTTCCAGCAACCGGCTTCTTCGTAGAGCCATTTGCCGTAAGCTATGAGTGAGTCTGTTTTCTCATGTGGAGCAATTATTTCTATCACCGGTTGGGGAACAGCTTCTGAAAAATTAGAAGAGAAAGTCTTTATATAATCGACAAGCAGCCAGCGTTTCTTATCTGAAAGATGGATTTGACCTAACATGGCAGTTCCTCTAATCCCTTCCGTAATGGAACGGAAGATGTCCTCATCTGTTGGTAGCGAGCCGGTAGGCGTGCTGCGGAACTTAAAACTGCCGGAAGTAAAATCCTGAGGCTTCTGCTTAAATCGGTGAGCCTCCTTCCCATCTCCCTTACCGCTCAGACCGTGACAATCAGCGCAATTGTCCTCGTAAAGATCTCTTCCTAACGCAAAGCGATCCGAGAGCCCCGAGGACCCTGAATTCTTTCCGTTAATGGCAGTAGTTTTTATTGCAACTTCGGTCACAATGATTCCTGCAAAAACCAAAACCAGCAAAAGTAGGGATGACGTTTTTATAGTATCTCCTTTTTATGTATGCTCAACAAATCAACTGCCATTAGATTTACAATTCATTTCATTATTTCATATATGCGAATATAATGATTTAATAGATATATTACAATCTGTAATTCCATTTAATTGTGTCTTTTAAACGACCGATTATCTAGTCTATCTCGTATCTTCAAAACTAAATATTATAAACCTGAGTTGGAATATCATCGCGCTTGTTAACTTTTTGAGGTCATTTACATAAGACGTGAAAGTTTTCTATTTACAAAGAAAATATTAGCATGCTCCTAAACGACAGCTGGGGTCTATCTTTACCCGTACTGAAGCCTAATCCTATCCTCAGGGCATGTTCTTTCTTTGATTCGTAAGTCCAGCTAGGAATTATATCAATATTGGTTTCATCGCCGAACTTTGAGAGCAGTTCGATGGCGAATGAATGATCATCACTGATTCTTGAACTCAATCCTAAACGAGTCACGAAAGAAGTTTCGTCTTCAATTTCAAAACCTCCGTTCAGAGAAAATTTAAATTTTTCTAACTTACTTGAAATGATTATTCGCAAATCCAAAAGATTCTCATGTTCGCTCTTTGAGGCGATTTTGTATTCACTTAAAAGGCCTAAATCAAATCGATTCCTCAAATTAGGTAAATTATATCTTAACTGAAAACCTATTGCTTCATAAGCGAAATCTTCATCCTCTTTTTTGGCAAAGTGAGGGTGTGCTTCAAAGGCGAATGAGTTTGAAATACCATACAATATTCCAGGCGTAAATTCGAACACTCCGTGTTCACTATTTAACTGCTCCTCCGACCCGAAATCCACGGATAAAAGCAACCAAAAGCTTTTTGGTTCAGGCAGATCTATAGTTTCAGTTACGGTAAAATCTTTACCATGATCAGCGAATAAAATTGTAGATTCTAATAATAAAATTAAAAGGGTTATAATTACGTATTTTACATCAATACTATTCATTTCCGTTACTCCTTAAATTTCTCATATCGAGTGTTATATGATGAAGTTCACCGCAAAAAGAGACTCCCGTTTATTGAAATAAACTCTTCTTTAATTAAGTGCGAATCCCGGATATATCATTCTGCTGAAAACAGAACACTTCCAGGTGGAGGATGAATCAAATGATGTAGGAGTTGACTTCTTTATATATCTTTACAGAAGGATCTGAGGTATTAACCCTGGATTCCTGATACAGCAAATTGGCTTGACTTGAGAATTCCGAGATGACAGGGATTTTAGGGGTCGATAATTGCCTAACTGAAGGTTGTGGATCCCTCTTCAAGTTTGTAAGAAATTCCGGATGAGGGCTGGTACCAGCCATATTACCACAACATTCCATTGTAGTTTTTATCCAAAGACTTGATGCTTCAACTTGAGACCCTTCATTATGATCACTGTTCATTACACAAAAGATATTAGATTCGCTGTTACCTCTAATCCAGTCTATGCATAAATCACTATCGAGTGAGCTTGCCAGTCCATGCGGAATGATTAACACGCCTGTTAGTACTATGACCGATATCGTCTTAATCTTCCTCATCCTGTAGACATTATAATCTAAATTTGATATATTCACAACCTCTTTCTCTTAGACTTTTCCTTTTGTGATAATCCCAATAACGACCGTTTATAAAACGTTTCGCCCCGTGTCTCGAAAGCTAACTATCTTTAGCTCTCGCTTTCACGAGTTTTGAGATAACGATTTGTTATGTCAAAACCTACGTTTATGGCGCAGCGATATTCAGAAACACCATCTTTCTCGTCTGGATGAAATCACCTGCCCGCCAGACTGATGTCGTGCTGGCTTGGAGTATGTAGAAATAAATGCCGGATGAAAAATTCAAAGCGTTCCAAATAATATTATGGTATCCTGCTTACTGCTTGATACTATTTTAAAAGGAGCTCTTTTCTTGCCTCAACAAACTTACCCACAAAGCGAATGTGTTCAGATACAGTTTCACATCGCTTTTCATACCTTGCGAGCCGTTACGATGGCTGAAATTCCCCGCCCCAGAATTTCGACTCTGATGTCTGAGAAGTGAGCATCATTCATCGCCGTGGTGAGGTCATGAACCCAGGTTGTGCTGCGAATGTGGTTTGCCAGTCCTGAAAAAGCCGGCTCCCATTCAGGGTATCGCCATCGGGCAAAGGAAGACAGCAGTTTAAAATACTGTTTCCAAACTAACCTTACTATCCGATTTGTAGGAAAGACAAAATCGTGCATCAACAATATGCCGTCGGAACGAAGCATTTCCGCGCAGTTGTGTGTCAGGACTTCCAGGTCGGCGTACCTTGCCAGATAGGACGAAACGATGCAGTCAAACGAAGTGTTGAATTTCACGTCTTCGGCACGGCTCAGAATAAGAGAGACGTTCTCTACTCTCAATTTCTCAATATCCTGCCTGGCAACATCTATATAGCCCTCCGTGATATCGACACCCGTGATGTGAGCGTTGGGGTAAAGCCTGGCAAGCTGGAATGTGAGAATCCCAGTGCCACACGCAAGGTCAAGTATGCGTTCTGCCCGTTTAGGTAACCTGCTAAGGATTTCCTTTTTCCAGGCGGCATCGCTTCCGAAGGTAGTGAGCCGGACTATTCGGTCGTAGGTGCGCCCTGTTTCCGAAAAGAAGCGTTGTATTACCGAATCACGGTCGTCTTTCGCATCGATAAGCTTATTCGACGACAAGTTTTCCATTCATCCAGGGATGCATTATTCCGCAAATGTGCGAACATTTGAACTTATAGGTGCCGATTTCCCGGGTATAGAACTCAACAGCAACCGTTCCCTCTCCCTTAACCGGTATCTCCTTGTCAATGCCGTATCGCTCAAGTTTGAAGCCGTGCATCACGTCCAAGCTCTCGATATCTATGATAACGTGTGTGTTGATCGGTACTTTTATTGTCTCCGGCTCGAAGCGATATTTCTGCGCCGTTATCTTTATCCGCTGTTCCGGCGCATCAGGAGGCAAGCCTTCCAGGGGTGGAATTACGACCACTGACGCACAACCTGCCAATGTTAAGCCCACAACTACCGGGCGCATCCATCTAAACAAAGTCAGTATTCGTGTGCCTAATATTCGAAAAAACATTATCCCTCCCTATAAAATGAGTATGTTGACCAACTACCTCATACAACCGCATGTGGGTTTCTAATTCGTTTGTTAATTCTACCACCTAATGGCCGTCGATGCCCAGGTGAACCCTGCGCCGAAGGCGGCAAATATCACTATGTCACCATCCTTTATCCTTTCCTCCTCAACCGCCTCATCCAGCGCAATGGGAATTGACGCGACCGTTGTGTTCCCGTAGCGATCGATGTTGCTGTAAATCTTTTCCATCCCCAATCCAAGCCTTTTCGCCACTGCCTGTGTTATCCGTAGGTTTGATTGATGTGGTATAAGTAAGGAGATGTCGTCAACAGTGAGCGAGTTCCTCTCAAGTGCCTCCTCTATAACCTCCGGAAATCGTCTCACTGCATGTTTGAACACCTTGTTGCCGTTCATCTTCGGATGGTGCCGCTCATCGTCTATCATGTCGTGGGTCAACCAAGGATTCTGCTTGCTTCCTGGAACTTCAAGCCAGAGATCCTTCGCATAGGTCCCATCCGCGTGTAGGTGAGTGGAAAGTATTCCTTTACTCTCATCTTCCGATGGTGCTAATACAACCGCTCCCCCGCCGTCTCCGAATAACACCGCTGTATCTTTCCATTCAGTAGTCATCTTAAGCACGACCGAATGTGCCTCCGTCCCAACGACTAAGATGTTATCGTAAACTCCGCTTCGTATAAATGAGTCAGCCACCGAGATCGCGTAAAGGAAACCGGAACACTGGTTGCGCACGTCTAACGCGCCCACTCCTGGAAGCCCGAGCATCTGCCCTATCAAGCACCCATTCCCCGGAAAAAAATAATCCGGGATAATAGTGGCTACGATTATGAAGTCAATGTCCTTCGGGTTAAGCTTGGCTTTCTCTATCGCTTTTATTGCCGCTTTATATCCAAGCTCGGATGAGCCAACCCCATCCTCGACGAACCGCCGATTCCTTATACCTGTCCTTTCGGTTATCCAATCATCAGAAGTGTCCATCAACTCCTCTAAATCAAAATTCGAAACGACACGTTCCGGTAGAAATCGCCCTGTACCTATTATCTTTGAACGTCTCATGACACCAACTTATACCTGGTTACAAATATAGTCCCATTTGTGTTAATCTCCAAATTCATACTCCGCTTCCCATAGCAATTTCCGTGACAAAACATGGGTCGTCATGGTGTAATAAGGTTAACTATGTTGACCAGTCCTCTATAGCTGTTCCACCTACTATGTTACAGATTTTGATTTTAGATTACACTGAAAATTTTACTCAATTCTCATAATCATTCGTTTATTATTCAGTTCGCCTTCTGTCTCGAAAGCTAATTACCATAAGCTCGCGATTCTATTAAGAGTGGCATTATACGCCGAACACTGAAGCAATGCCTGAGTCAGGATGAACGAGGAAGAATAGGATTGAAATGTATTTTATGAAAATTTTCACCTGTTAAAAATATCAGCCTTTCTGAAAACTAATATATACGTATAATTCGTTTTAAAAATATTTAGTCTTCAATTTGAGAACTTGCGGTACTCATCTTCCATATTAACATCCCGATCTGGTTCTATTTAAGTGATTGCTCATTTTGAGAAGAAAAGCTATATTACTTTCCGTGCCGGAGAAAGAACAGAAATAGCAATTATTAGATTGGAAATCCTGTATGAAAGCATCTGAGTTGTTTGTAAAATGTCTTGAAAACGAAAGTGTAGAATATATTTTCGGTATTCCGGGAGAGGAAAATCTTGACCTTATGGATTCGCTACTTTCCTCTGATATCAAATTCATCCAAACACGTCATGAGCAAGGCGCTGCCTTCATGGCTGACGTATACGGCAGGCTATCCGGCAGAGCCGGAGTATGTCTCGCTACTCTCGGTCCGGGCGCTCTAAATTTGGTGACTCCCGTCGCAGATGCTCAACTCGACAATGCTCCCCTTGTAGCAATTACCGGCCAATCACCTCTGAATGTTATGCATAAGGAATCGCATCAATACGTCGACATCGTCGGGCTGTTTAGACGAATAACCAAATGGAACACACAGATAAAATCGGAAAATACGATTTCTGAAACAGTCAGAAAGGCTTTCAAGATAGCTCAAACGGAAAAACCCGGTTCAACTCATTTAGAGCTGCCAGAAGATATCGCATCAGCGCAGGTAGAGGACATTCCCCTGATATGGCAGCAGCCAAAACCGACAGAGCCGAACAAAAACCAGGTGGAAAGAGCCGCCCAAGTGATAAGCAACGCTGAATATCCTCTGATACTCGCAGGAAACGGTGTTGTAAGAAGCGGTTCAGCAGATGCATTACTTGAATTCGCCACTAAATTGCAAATCCCCGTTACAGAAACCTTCATGGGGAAAGGATCGATTCCGAACAGCAATCCACTCTCGCTTTTCGCTGTCGGATTTAAGGCGAAAGACTACATCTCATGCGGCCTGGATCACGCGGATGTTATAATAACCGTCGGTTATGATATGGTTGAGTATGCGCCTATTCAGTGGAACAAAAATAAGGATAAAAAGATCGTTCATATACATTCCTCTCCTGCCGAAGTTGATTCAGCGTACCAGGTCGAAGTAGGAGTTCAGGGGCATATGGCGTTCTCCTTGAATGCAATCGCCGAAATCGCAGAACCGTCAAAACTTCCTGTGCCTGATCCTCACCGCGAGGTAATGCTGAATGAAATGCATGAGTATGACGATGATGATGGCTTCCCTATTAAACCGCAGAAAATCATCTCGGATGTAAGGAAAGCCCTAAGAGCGGATGATATTCTTATCTCCGACGTAGGCGCTCATAAGATGTGGATAGCAAGAATGTATCCGTGTGACCAGCCTAATACGGCTATAATTTCAAACGGATTAGCGTCGATGGGCATTGCCCTTCCCGGCGCTATTGCCGCTAAGCTCTTATTTCCCGAGAAGAACATAATCGCTATTTCGGGAGATGGTGGATTCATGATGAATTCTCAGGAGATAGAAACCGCGCTGAGAATCGGAACCCCATTTGTAAACCTTATATTCAACGACGGCAAATACGGGTTAATCGAGTGGCAGCAGAACGTTCAGTTCGGTAGAGAATCGCACGTAGATTTTACGAATCCGGATTTTGTCCGCTATGCGGAATCTTTTGGAGCAAAGGCGTACCGTGTGGGAGCCGCTAACGAGCTGCTTCCGATTCTGGAAGAAGCGCTCCGGCAGGATGTGGTGAGCATCGTGGACTGCCCTGTTGACTACAGCGAAAACATCAAACTCACGGAAAGTCTGAAAGAAATAACTTGTCCGTTGTAATCGGGCTGGAAAGTAAGCAATCGTGAACTTGAAAAGGAAATACGATGACTGATTATCAAAAGATGTTTATAGCGGGAAAATGGCGGAAATCCGAGAAGTCGGAGAGGGTAATAAATCCATATAACGGTGAAACGATAACCGAGATAGCTGTAGCCCAGGATAAGGACGCGGAAGATGCGACAGCAGCAGCTGTGGATGTTTCTGAAACGATGAAAAAGATGCCGAGTTATAAACGCAGCGAGATTCTAATGAACATAGTCAAGGAGCTGAAAAGCAGGCGCAAAGAGCTTGTTGAGATTATGGCTGTCGATGCTGGCAGACCGGTAAGTATCTCAGAAGTAGAGCTTGATCGATCATTCCACACATTTACCACAGGTGCGGAAGAGTCGAAGCGGATAGGAGGAGAAGTAATTCCGATGGACGTTGTAAAAACAGGCGTGGGATATTATGCAATGACAAAACGTTTCCCCGTTGGTCCCGTTCTCGGGATTACACCGTTTAATTTTCCGCTCAATTTACTTGCGCACAAGCTGGCTCCGGCTATTGCTTCCGGGTGCCCCCTCGTTGTGAAGGCGCCGCCGCAGGCTCCTCTCACCGCTCACATTCTGGGTGAAATTGTCGAAAGTGCCGGATTACCAGAAGGAGCCTATTCGGTTTTTCACTGCAGCGTTTCTACCGCCGAAAAACTTGTGACTGACGAAAGATACAGGATGGTCTCCTTTACGGGCAGCCCTAAAGTAGGATGGCACATCAGAAGCATCGCAGGCACGAAAAAGGTACTGTTGGAACTCGGGAATAATTCAGCTGCCATAGTACATAACGATACAGCTTCGCTACTGCATGCGGCCGACAGATGCGCCCTCGGCGGATACGGCGCTGCCGGGCAGTCATGTGTCTCGGTTCAGAGACTCTTTGTTCACGAAGAGATCATTGAAGAATTCAAAGAATTATTCCTCAAATCCATAGCGAATCTTAAGGTTGGAGACCCGATGGACCCCGACGTCATTGTCGGACCGTTGATTGACGAAACCTCCGCAGATAGAATAGAGGCATGGCTGAAAGAAGCATCCGAGGGAAATGCAAAGATATTGACCGGAGGTGCACGCCACGGCTTGGTGATTGAACCGGCTCTTCTAACTGACACTACGCCTGAAATGAACGTAAACGCCGAGGAGATCTTTGGCCCCGTCGTCACACTGACCCCTTATTCGGATTTTAAGGATGCCGTCAGACGAGCGAACACCACTCGATTCGGCTTACAAGCCGGCATTTTCACACAGGACATTTCCAATATCCTCTATGCATTCGAGAATTTTGATATGGGAGGGATAGTCGTAAATGATTACCCTACCTTCCGAATCGACCACATGCCGTACGGCGGCATAAAAGATTCCGGTCTGGGTCGGGAGGGTCTCAGGTACGCAATTGAGGAGATGACGGAGATGAAAATTCTCATAATTAATAATCCGGAAAGTTAATTGTGGGACGAGGTCACGCTTTGACCGTAGGTCTATAAATTCCTCGCTCGAGGGAGGTGCTCTTGGGCAGAGTGTGTGATATTTCGGTTTCGCAAATAATCTGCCCTTTCCCTTTAGCCCAGTTTCTATGTTACACATCAAGTCTTTAGATTGTACTAAAAATTTTGCTCAATTCTCGCAAACATACAAATTTTTAAAGCGCTAAAAAACATGTCTTAGAAACGGTCGTTTATAAGACAGTTCGCCCCGTGTCTATAAAGTTAATTCTCTAAGCTCTCGTCTTTATGGGTTTTAAGACAGTTGGAAATACGTATCACAGGAAGAGATTCAGCGTACTCCCGGTAGGAATCGAACCTACAACCAACGGATTAAGAGTCCTATGCTATCTCTTTAATACCAACGGTTACAGGGGACTGGTGACCCCACAGTGACCCTTTTTTGTCCCGGTTTGTCTCGTAATGCCGATTTGGCTACTTGAGAAGCACCATCTTCTTCGTCTGGACAAAATCTCCTACTCGAAGTTTATAGAAATAGATGCCGGATGTAATCTTTGAGGCGTCCCATATAACTTTATGATTCCCTGCCTGCTGAACCCCGCTTACAAGTCTGGCTATTTCCTGACCAAGGAGGTTATAGATTATTAAGTTTACTTCTCCCGGACTGAGAAGAGTATACTCTAATGTCGTTGTAGGATTGAATGGGTTTGGGTAGTTTTGTTCGAGCGAGTATTCTTTCGGAACGACTTCACTTTCTTCAATTCCAACTATAATTGTGTATTCGACATATATGATGAGATCGTTTACCCAATTTGTTCCGTCCCAAGTCTGATATAGATTTTCAGTTAGGTTCCCATTCGTATCATACGTAAAAAGGTGCTGCCAATCACTTATCCAATTTGTTCCATCCCAATCTTGAACCGTCCATCCAGTCCAATTTCCATTTGAATCATATGTATAAAGAGTTCGACTATCATTTACCCAAACAGTTCCGTCCCAAGTCTGCGATAACCATTCAGTTAAATTCGAATTTGTATCATAGGTGTATAGACCTCGCCAATCATTCACCCAATTTGTTCCGTCCCATGTTTGATTTAAATCTTCAGTAAAATTTCCATTCGAATCATATGTATAAAGAGTTCGACTATCATTTACCCAAACAGTTCCGTCCCAAGTCTGTGATAACCATTCAGTTAATAGCCCATTTGTATCATATGTTGAAAATCTAATCGAATCATTCACCCAAACGGTTCCGTCCCAATTCTGCCATAATCTTTCAGTCCGATACCCGTTTGAATCATGCGTATAAAGTATTCGAAAATCATTCACCCAGCCGGTTCCGTCCCAAGTTTGACTTAAAAACTCAGTCAGATTTCCATTAGTATCATAGGTAATGAGGTATCGAGTAGTATTCACCCAGCCGGTTCCGTCCCAAGTTTGACTTAAATATTCAGTCCAAATTCCATTCGTATCATAAGTATAAAGATCCCGCCAATTATTCACCCAATTTGTTCCGTCCCAAGTCTGATCTAAAAACTCAGTCAGATTTCCATTAGTATCATAGGTAATAAGGAACCGAAAGCTATTCTCCCAACCGGTTCCGTCCCAATTCCGCCATAAAGATTCAGTCCAATTCCCATTCAAATCGTAGGTATCAATATATTGGAGATAAGGATATACGCTCCAATCTTGCGTTACTATATCCCATCTGTAAAAGGTATATGTTTCCTGCGATCCAGATTCTCCAACCGTCATATTTGTAAAGAATTTAATATGATTTCTTTCATCAATATTGGCCCGTTCTAACTCTCTCGGAATGTCTACAGCTGGAATTAGAAGTAGTAGCTTCTCCCGTATCGACTCAGGAAGCATCTGCAACCTTGAATCAGTTGAATTGAAGTGAGTTTGATTAATTTGATTAATAATCGTTTGGGAAAAGAGTGGTGAGCTTATAAAAACGATACTTAAAAAGATGAATAATTTACGCATTGTCATACCTCCTTCGTTATGCAAGTTAATGATAGAACTCGCATTATTAATGGTTCAGTTTTCGTGGAGCAGATCAACTTAGATATCAAGACCCAACTCACTAATATCAATTGTAGCTAAATGTGTAAATATAGCTTCCGTTTCTTTCTCTAATCTCATCGCAAGAGTTTGAAGAATTGTTTTTGTCATCTCAGGATATAATGCTAACATAACGCTTAGATCAATTTCTATCACATGAACCTTAACGTCGGTTTCAGCTTTAACAGTAGCAGTCCGGGCGACATTTAAAATCATACTCATCTCTCCAAAGAATGTTCCTCTCTCATGAAATGATGTTATCTCCACACCATGCTTATAAACCGTGCATTTTCCTTCAAGAAGTACATATAACTGTCTACCTTCATTGCCCTCCTGTATAATTATTGTTCCGGCTGGAAATTGAACAGTTTCCGAGGATATTTCATTTGTCCCCATGATCACGACCTCCTATTTACACTTCATGTTTAGAGTCATAATTGCAAATCCTGTCTCAAACGAACTTGAAGGCGCGTTTTTTATCTTTTAACTTTAATTTCGCCTTCTTAACGTTTCGTGGAATCACTTCCTTATGCGAATCTTCTTCTTGAATGCCATCTTTATCATTTTTATTAACTCCGGTTGAATTTTCCATGCGATAAGTAATCTCCCTGTTCTCTCATTTGAGAAGAAGCATCTTCTTCGTCTGAACAAAATCATCCGCCTGGAGTCGGTAGAAATATATTCCTGAAGCAAATCTCGATGCGTCCCAGCTGATTCGGTGATTCCCTGCGGACACTGTGCCATTGAGTAGAAGCGCTACTTCCTCTCCACGGAGGTTATAAA
>JADFMS010000039.1 GCA_022563775.1 Fidelibacterota bacterium
TCTACAAGAGCTGAAGATGAAGCTTTGGAAACCGAACTCAGAAAAGATGAGAAAGAACGAGCCGAACATGCCATGTTAGTCGACCTTGGAAGGAATGACCTTGGAAAGGTATCCAAGTATGGAACGGTAAAAGTATCTGAACTGATGGTTGTTGAAAAGTACTCTCACGTCATGCACTTAGTAAGTCGAGTCACCGGTGAACTTTCTGACGATAAGGATTCATTAGATGCGTTGACAGCTACATTTCCCGCCGGCACCGTTACCGGCGCTCCCAAGAAGCGGGCAATGGAGATTATTGATGAACTCGAACCGGTCAAAAGAGGTATTTACGCGGGAGCAGTGGGTTACTTGGACTACAAAGGGAATCTTGATACATGCATTGCCATAAGGACCATAACGTTCAAGGACGGTAAGGCGAGTATTCAAGCAGGAGCCGGTATCGTTTATGACTCTATACCGGAAAACGAATATGATGAGTGCGGGAACAAAGCAAAAGTTCTCAAAGAAGCCATATCAATGGCTGCGAAAGGCTTATAAATTGATAGTTCTCATCGATAACTATGATTCATTCACTTATAATCTCGTCCAGTACTTCGGTGAACTCGGCGCTGAGATAAAAGTATTTCTAAATGATGAAATAAAAGTCGAGGAGATCGAACAACTGAATCCCGAAGCTCTTATAATCTCACCGGGACCGGGAAGACCGCAAGATGCCGGAATCTCAATGGATGCTATAAGAAAGCTCGGACCTAAAACGCCGACGCTCGGAATCTGCCTAGGTCATCAATGTATCGGCGAAATCTATGGCGGCACGGTTACCCACGCAAAAAAAATTCTTCATGGTAAGACTTCACTTATCAGACATGAAGAACATCCGTTATTTGACCAAGTTTCTAATCCTTTCAAGGCAACACGATATCATAGTCTGATTGTTGAGGAAACAAAATTGCCTGAGGAACTTAAGCCGATAGCAACAGCGGACGACGGAACTCTTATGGCGGTCGCTCATAAAGAATACCCGGTATTCGGGCTGCAGTTTCATCCGGAATCAGTCTTTACGAATGTCGGAATGCATATTCTTGATAACTTTCTTAAAATTGTCGCAAAAAATAATTCGGAATTATAATGATACAAACCCATCTGTCCAAACTGATTGACGGCGCTTCTCTGACCAGAAGTGAAGCAAATGAAGCCATGAATTCTATAATGAGCGGTGAAACGCCTGCCACTCAAATCGCGGCATTTCTCGTTGCTATGCGAATGAAAGGAGAAAACACTGAAGAAGTTACCGGATTTGTAGAATCGATGCGTTCTAATGCCACTCCTGTCAGTGCCGATGCTGAATCGATACTCGATATGTGCGGAACGGGTGGTGACGGCGCGGGGACTTTCAATATTTCCACAATAGCATCTCTTGTAGTTGCCGCCGGAGGAATCACTGTTGCCAAGCATGGAAACAGAGCGGTCTCCTCAAAATGCGGCTCAGCTGATTTGTTCACTGCGCTTGGAGTCAATATAGAGATGCCTGTTGAAAGGCTCAGCGATTGTCTTAACGAAATCGGTTTTGCGTTTCTGTTTGCGCCGCTACTTCACCCCGCCATGAAACATGCAATAGGTCCCCGCAGGGAATTAAAGATCAGAACTGTATTCAATTTGCTCGGACCGATGACGAATCCCGCCAATCCTACCCTGCAACTTTTGGGAGTTTATGATTTTAATTTAGCTGAACTTGTGGCAGAAGTGTTACGGAACGTGGGAGTAAAAAGAGCTCTTGTGGTTCATGGTTCGGATGGATTGGATGAAGTCACCCTCACAGGAAAAACTATGTGTATTGAATTAAACGGAAAAGATGTGAGTAGATTAGATCTCACTCCGGAGTCATTCGGACTACCCCAACTTTCAACAGATGATATTTCCGGAGACTTCGAACCTGAAGAATGCGGACTGATTGCCACCAAAATCCTTTCTGGTGAAAAAGGAGCGAAGAGAGACATAGTCATTGCAAATGCTGCGATCGGTCTTTACTTGGGCGGCAAAGAAGATTCAATCGAAATGGCGGCGCGGTTAGCCGAAGAGCTGTTAGACAGCGGAGATGCATTGAAGTTGCTTGAAAATTTCAAGGAGTTTACGAACAGAGCATGAACAGGTTAGACAAAATCGTAACTCATAGAAGAGAAGCTATTGCTCGAAGGATGAAGGAAAAATCCATACTTAGGATTCGGACGGACGCAGAAGCAATGCCCCCTGTTCTCGATTTTAGAAAATCGCTTATCTCAACAGACGGTGAGACACGAATTATATCTGAAGTGAAAAAAACTTCACCGACCGCTGACTTCGGGGGGAAAACTTTAGACGCTATCTCAATTGCAAATGATTACGAATCAGCCGGAGCGGACGCTATCTCCGTTCTGACTGAACCTGAATTCTTTTCAGGCTCCATGGAAGACCTTATGCATATAAAAAAATCTGTCCGCATACCTGTTCTTTGTAAAGATTTTATTATAGACCCATTCCAGATTTACGAAGCGCGAGCCGCAGGCGCGGACGCTATCCTTCTTATAGCCGCAATATTAGACTCTTATGAGCTGAAAGATTTTATCTCTATATGCCGTATTGTCGGTATCGTACCGTTTGTTGAGATCACTAACGAATCCGATGCGGAAAACGCCTTAAACAATGACCTTGACATTATCGGAATCAATTGCAGAAATCTGAAAACCTTCGAGCTCGACCGTTCTGTATTTAAAGAGCTCTCTGCGAATATTCCCGAAAGCATTTTAATAGTCGCTGAAAGTGGAGTTAACGGCAAAGAGGATCTGTCGTATATCAATGAACTTGGAATTTACTCAGCCCTTATAGGCTCACTATTCATGAAAACGGACGATCCCGGAGAGGCTCTTCGCGGATTGCTCAGCGAGAATCATGACCGAAATTAAGATTTGCGGCATCACCAGACCCTATGATGCGCAGCTCGCCTGTGAATATGGAGCAAAAATGATAGGAATGATATTCTATGATAAGAGTCCTCGTTTTATATCAAATTCTGTGGCTGAAAAAATTGTCCGGATTCTACCGGAAGATGTTCTGCCGGTAGGAGTCTTTGTGAATCCTACTATAGAAGAGGTCAATCCGGTAGTTGAAGCAACAGGCATCAAGGCTTTGCAAATTCACGCTGATTTTGTCATCGAGGAATTGAGAAAATTGAATTTACCTTTAATTCAAGCTTACTCAATAAGCAATAAAAGCGATTTCGACTCCCTCAGAAGAAATGGTTCAGATTATTTTCTTCTTGATAATAAAGAGCTCAATAGCTACGGAGGAACAGGAAGAACCTTTGATTGGGAGCTGATACCGACCGATTTAAGAAAAGATCGAATGATACTCGCAGGAGGTATCAATGTCGAGAACGTAGCTGATGCTATTTCAAAGATAAAGCCCGCATTTCTCGACATATCAAGCGGAGTGGAATCGTCACCGGGAATTAAGGACAGAATGAAATTAGAACAATTATTCAGCGCAGTTGAGAAAGCAAATGATAGACTTTACTGACTACAACTTGCCCGATGATTCAGGTCATTTCGGTGATTATGGAGGAAGTTTCGTTCCGGAAACGCTTGTACCGGCGCTTAACGAACTTGAAAGCGCTTTTAAAACCGCATGGAAAGATGAGGATTTTCAATCTGACTTTCATTATTTGTTGAAAAATTATTCCGGGCGTCCTACGCCGCTGTACTTCGCAGATAAACTCAGTTCCGAGTTAGGCGGAGCAAAAATATACCTGAAACGCGAAGACCTTGGTCATACCGGTTCGCATAAAATAAATAACACAATCGGTCAAGCTCTACTTGCAATAAGGATGGGCAAAAAACGAATCATCGCCGAGACCGGCGCAGGTCAGCACGGGCTTGCAGTGGCTACGGTTGCCGCGAAATTCGGATTAAACGCTGTAGTATATATGGGTCGTGAAGATACCCTGCGTCAGTCTCTTAACGTTCGAAAGATGGATCTGCTCGGCGCAGAGGTCATTCCTGTCGACTCGGGAAGTAAGACTTTGAAAGATGCCATAAACGAGGCGATTCGTGATTGGGTCACAAATGTTGAGGATTCTTTTTATATGATCGGTTCAGTTGTGGGTCCTCACCCCTATCCTCTCATGGTGCGCAACTTCCAGCGGATAATAGGACTCGAAGCAAAGCAACAATTTGAGGAGATTGAAGGTTCTACTCCGGCTGCACTTGTGGCTTGTGTCGGCGGAGGCAGTAATTCGATTGGATTATTCCACCAGTTTCTATCAACCGATGCGGAACTTTACGGTGTTGAAGGCGGAGGAGAAAATTTAGAGTTGGGAAACCACTCCGCTTCTCTTTCCGAAGGCTCACCCGGAGTCTTGCACGGCAGCCTGTCATACATTCTTCAGGATTCAAACGGTCAGATATCCCCTGCGGATTCCGTTGCGCCCGGATTGGATTATCCGGGTTCGGGACCCGAGCATTCTTACTTGAAAGACTGCGGTAGAGTACAGTATTCTTCGGTCAGCAATGCGGAAGCGCTTGCAGCGTTTAAACACCTTTCAAAAACAGAAGGCATCATTCCCGCCATTGAATCATCACATGCTATCGCTAAAGTAATGCAGATAGCGACTGATTATAAAAAGAGTGATTGTATCATCGTCTGTTTATCAGGCAGAGGCGATAAGGATTTTTCAAATGAGGTCACCAATGGAGAATAGACTCACAGCCCTTTCTCAAAACAGTGACAAGTCCGGCGCTACTTTTTTGGTTCCTTATATGGTTGCGGGATATCCCACACTTGAAAGGTCGCTTGAAGTGTTTGAACTCTTCGCCGAAGAGGGAGCTGATATAATTGAAATCGGCATGCCATTTTCCGATCCGTTGGCAGATGGCGTAGTCATTCAGGAGGCATCCACTCGATCTCTGAATAACGGCACCGATCTTGACGACATATTCAGTTTGGTCAAGTCCCTTAGAAAAGTTCATGAAGTCCCGCTTGTATTGATGGGATACACCAATCCTATCTATAAACGGGGAAGATCAAAGTTCTTTTCAGAATGCGCCGAAGCAGGAGTTGACGGGGTTATCATTCCCGATCTTTCTCCCCAAGAATCGAAAGAATATCTGAAATCTGCGAGAGAGAACAACATAAGTGTCATATTTCTTGTTGCGCCGAATACGGCTGACGAAAGGATCAAGCAGATCACTGAACTTTCCACCGAATTCATTTACTGTGTCTCGGTTTTTGGCGTCACCGGGCAACAAATTAATCTACCGGATGATTTACAGGATTACTTAGAGAGAGTGAAGCGGCTGTCGGGCAGAAAAATTTTGGTGGGATTCGGAGTGAATTCAAAAGAGTCTGCTCTCAAACTCGCGCCGTATTCCGACGGTATAGTAATCGGCAGCGCATTCGTAAAGTTATTAAGCGCTGATGATGACAACTCCATAAACAAGTTACGGTCATTTTTCAGGGAAATTCGACAATCACTTCTTAAGTGAGATAAAAGATGGACCGGATTAAAGAAATAAGGAAAGCGATCGATTCAATTGATGCCGATCTCTTAAAACTATTCAGTGATAGAGCTCAATTAGCGATCGAATTAGGAGAGCTCAAAAATGATCTTGGGTTAGCGATATACGACCCTGTGCGAGAAAGAGAAATCATTGAAATGATGCTTAGCAAGAATGAGGGACCATTAGATGATAAAGCGGTTGTAGGTCTCTTCCAACGGATAATTGATGAATCACGAAGAGTAGAGAAATTCTCAGTTTCATCAAAAAAAATAACTACCGAAAATAAATAGAGAGAGTCTAAAATGATTATTGTAATGGAATCAAGTACCGAAGAGAGTGACATACAGGCAGTAATATCCAAAATAACTGCAATGGGTCTCGACATTCACCGTTCCGACGGTGTTGCTCAGGTTGTTATCGGAGCGATAGGTTTAACAGGCGAATTAGAACTCAATGACTTTAAGTTGATGAAAGGCGTCAGTAAAGTAATTCGTATATCTGAACCTTATAAACGAGCGAGCAGAGCGATGCATCCGGAAAAAACTATCGTCAGCGTCCGTGGAAAAGAGATAGGTGGTGAAAAAGTAGTTGTTATGGCTGGACCCTGTTCGGTTGAATCGAAAGACCATATTTTGAGAATGGCTGAAATAGTCAGTAAGATGGGAGCTAAATTCCTCAGAGGCGGCGCGTATAAACCGAGGACATCGCCTTACTCTTTTCAGGGACTTGGAGAAGAAGGTTTGATATATATGCGTGAAGCGGCTGACATGTATGATATGGCTGTAGTAACCGAGATTATGGATCCAAATCTGATTCCTTTGATGTCTGATTATACTGATATATTTCAAGTAGGCACCCGAAATATGCAGAACTATCAACTTCTCAAGGAATTGGGTAAATCAAAAATACCTGTTTTACTGAAGAGAGGACTATCGGCTACTATCGAGGAATGGCTTATGTCGGCGGAATATATTATGGCGGGAGGAAATAAAAATGTGATTTTGTGCGAACGGGGTATTCGTACATTTGAAGGGTACACCCGAAATACCTTTGATGTATCCGCAATACCGGTTGTGCAGAGTTTAAGCCATCTTCCCATCATTGCCGATCCAAGTCATGCAACGGGGATAAGGGACAAGGTAAGCCCTGTCGCAAGAGCCTCGGTCGCCGCCGGCGCCGACGGTATGATAATCGAAGTACATGATAACCCCGAAAAAGCGCTTTCAGATGGAGCGCAGTCCCTCTATCCCGAACAATTCAGAACGCTCATGCATGAAGTAAGGATAATAGCCTCTGCTGTCGGCAGAACGATGGACTGATGTACAAAAAAATTTCCATAATCGGCACAGGTCTTATCGGCGGCTCTCTGGGTCTGCTCAGTAAGAAAATCTTTCCTGATACCACATTGAATGCCGTTGATAAGTCTTCGGTGATTGCTGACTTACCGGATGATTCTCCATTTGACGAAGTTTTCAACAGCAATGAAATATCCGATGCAATTGCGAACTCTGACCTTGTTTTTCTCTGCCTTCCGATTTCAAGTATTGTCGAACTTCTTCCAAAAGTGATGTCTGAAGCAAAACAGGGGGCTGTAATCTGTGACGTCGGTAGCGTAAAAGAACCTATACTGAATGAAGCGGAGAAACATCCGGTTCCGGGAGTATATTTTATCGGTGGGCATCCTATAGGCGGCTCTGAAGGGCATGGTTTTGGTGATGCTTCCGCAGAAATTCTCAATGGAGTAAAATTTATCGTCTCTCCCGCTTCAAACGTACCCGAAGAGGTCATTAAAAAGCATACCGATTTTCTGACGAAATTAAACTTTCAAGTTGTGGAGATGAATCCCGCTGTACATGACCATGCCGTTGCGTACACCAGTCATCTTCCTCAATTTATTTCTACCGCCCTCGCACTTTCTATAGGAGAAGTAGAGAAAATTGAACTTACGGCAGGACGCGGTTTGTCCTCCATGACACGCCTTGCTTCGAGTCCGCCCGGAATATGGAATGATATTATCCGGTATAACGGTGATGAACTGACTGAAGCCATATCAGTTTTTTCGTCACTGCTGTCAGAACTTGAAAATGATATTAGAGACGGTTCTATCAGTGCAAAATTCGGAGCTGCAGCTGATTTAAGCGGCAGAATCAGAGGTGATAAATAGTGGAGCGATTCGTTCAGCCGGTTAATAGAATTTCCGGAGAGATTACCATGCCGGGAGATAAATCAATCTGGCATCGCGCATTGATAATAGGCGCTATCGCTAACGGAGAAACGGAGATAATCGGCAATCCTGCCGGTCTTGATGTTGAATCGACGAAGCAGTGCTTAATCGATTTAGGAGTGTCCATCTCTTATTCAGACGGAAAAACTATTGTGAATGGAAACGGATTGAATGGAATGAGAAAACCTGAGAATGTGCTCGATGCCGGTAACTCAGGTACAACTATCCGGTTGTTGTCGGGAGTTCTATCAGCCCAAAAATTCGAAACTGTTATAGACGGTGATACCTCCTTAAGAAAACGCCCTATGAACAGGATCGTTACCCCTCTTTCCCTAATGGGAGCTTATATATCCTCCGCTCCTTCAGGAGGTTGCCCGTTGACCATCAGTGGTAAAGCTAATTTGAATTCTATTTCGTACGATATGCCTGTAGCGAGCGCTCAGGTCAAATCGGCGATTCTCCTTGCGGGAGTCTGTGCCGGAGTAAAGGTGACATTGTCTGAGCCACATCGCTCCCGCGACCATACCGAAATTATGCTCAAAAAATGCGGAGCAATCATCGAAAAAGATAACAACAAAATAACATTGGAGCCTTGTTCAGAATTGGCTGCGACCAAGTTCAATATTCCCGGCGATTTCTCTTCCGCTTCGTACTTTATAGCAGCGGCGCTTTTAATAAAGGGTAGTGATATACTAATTAAAGATGTGGGTTTGAATCCCACACGGAGAGGTTTCCTGAATGTCGTTAAGAAAATGGGGGCTGCCATTGAAATTCATAATTCGAGAGAAGAGTCAGGTGAAATAATAGGAGACATTTCAGTAAAGCATTCCAAGTTAAATGCAGTTTCAATCAGGGCTGAGACTGTTCCATCCATTATTGATGAACTTACGCTCATAGCTGTTTTAGGCGCAAAAGCTGAAGGCATAACAAAGATTTCGGGTGCGGGCGAATTGCGGGCAAAGGAGTCTGACAGAATTTCCTTGCTCGTAAACGGTCTTCACTCCATAGGTATAGAAGCTGAGGAATTTGAAGACGGCTTTTCTGTTCGGGGAAATCAATCTATTCTTGGCGGAGAGGTCGACACAGGAGGAGATCACAGATTGGTCATGACTTTCGCTATTGCAGGTCTTGCATCAAAAAACGGCATAAATATTCGAGACGCCGAATCATCTTCTGTATCATATCCGTCATTTTTTAGCGAATTAGACAAACTCAGTTCCAATTGAAACAAAATGAAATTCGGCATACTGAAATATTCAGATAGAAAATCGCTCTCCCCCGAATTGCATGGTTATTTCATGGAGAGGTTGGGTATCGAAGGCGAATTTAAAACCTTTTCCGTTCCTCCGGATGAATTAGAAGGATTCATTTTGAGAACTCGTGACAATTCCCTTGATGGATTCAGTGTGACCACACCGCACAAGGAGAAAATTATTCGATATTTGGACGAACTGACTCCTGAAGCAAAGGCGGTAGGAGCAGTAAACACAGTCGCTCTCCGCAAGGATAAATTAATTGGTCACAACACTGATATTATCGGTTTTTCGAATGCTTTAGCCAAATTGGGCGCAACTGTCGAGGAGAAAGAAGTTCTCCTATTCGGCGCCGGCGGCGCAGCCAGAGCCGTTGTTTATTCACTCTGCGCAATGAACGTTTCTGTTATATATGTAGTGAATCGGACATTTAAGCACGCTGAATCATTATCAAGACTAATTCATGAATCCACTGACACCAAACTAATTGTAGTTGAAAATATCGGTTCGCTGTCGGAGAAAATAAAATTGGCGATAAACTCTTTAAGCCATGGAGTCTTGCAACCTGAACTACTATCTGATCTTCCCAACTTGGAGCTCCTTTATGATCTGAATTATGGAGCAAACGCTCTTGACCCCTCTATTTTGAACGGTTCATTTCGATATTCAGAGGGAATGAGCATGTTGGTTCACCAGGGTTTTGAGTCACTGAAATTTTGGATGCAAAAGGATCTTCCCGATGACGGATTAACTGATTCCGCAATTAAAAAATTACATGGAGTAACTGAAAGTGAGTAATATCAGATTTCTTACAGCCGGCGAATCACACGGCAAAGGATTAGTGGGAATCATTGAGGGCATTCCCGCCGGCTTGAAAATATTGGTGAATGATATTAACAAGGATCTCGCCCGCAGGCAGCTCGGATACGGCAGAGGCGGAAGAATGAAAATAGAAAAAGACCGCGCCGAACTGATGTCGGGTGTGCGTAACGGACTTTCGATGGGCAGTCCCATATCGCTGACGATTGAAAATAAGGATTGGGAAAATTGGAAAGACAAAATGGCTTCAGAAGTGATGCCGTCCGTTCCTGAACCTGTCACCATACCCAGACCGGGGCATGCGGACTTAGCGGGACATTATAAATACGGACACGACGACCTGAGAAATGTCATTGAACGTTCCAGCGCGAGGGAAACAGCCATGCGCGTCGGTCTCGGCGCGATAGCAAAACTGCTGCTTGCAGAGTGCGGAATAAACATTGGGAGCCATGTCCTAAGTATTAATCAGGCATTCTTGTCCTCTCGCGATGAGAAGCTTTCGGCAACCGAAATAAAAGAGCTCGCGGACGGCTCCCGCGTTCGTTGTATTGACGAGGAATCTTCGGAACGAATGGTCAACGCAATTAAAGAGGCTGTAAATAAAAAAGACACGGTAGGGGGAGTATTCGAAGTTATAGCAGACGGCGTAATGCCCGGATTGGGCAGTTACGCGCATTGGGACAGGAAACTCGACGGAAAACTCGCTCAATCACTGATGAGCATACCTGCCATCAAAGGTGTCGAAGTCGGACCGGCATTCGATAACGCCGCGCTGTTCGGCTCGCAGGTACATGATGAAATACTACCGGGAAAAGAATTATACATCCGAACCACCAACAGAGCCGGCGGACTCGAAGGCGGAGTAACGAACGGAGAACCTCTGATTGTCAGGGCGGCGATGAAACCTATCTCCACTTTGAGGCAACCGCTGAAATCCGTTGATCTTGCGACCGGTAAAGAAGTCGATTCACGCTACGAGCGTTCAGACGTTTGCGCCGTCCCCGCAGCTGCCGTAATTGGTGAATCGATGGTCGCTCTAACTCTCGCCGATGCCCTTTTAGAAAAATTCGGCGGCGATTCAATGAAGGAATTGCTCTCTCGTGTCAACAAATAACAACATTTATTTAGTGGGTTTCATGGGAGCCGGCAAAAGCGCGGCAGGTAAATTACTCGCCGAAAAACTTGAGCGTGAGTTCTTTGATACAGATTCTCTTGTAGAAAAAGCTGCCGATAAGTCTATTAAAGAGATAATTGATGAATCAGGTGAAACCAAATTTAGGGCTGCTGAAACTACTGTATTGAAAAAAGTGAGTTTAGAGCAAAACGCTGTAATATCATGCGGGGGCGGGATAGTTTTGCGGGAGGAGAACAAAAAGATAATGTCCGAATCAGGAACCACTGTTTTTCTTAACGCCACTCCAAAGACACTTCTAACCCGTCTGATCGAATCCGAAAACAGCAGACCTTTACTTGAAGGACTATCGGACAGGGAAAGACTTGATAGGATACACGAGATGCTTGTGGAGCGGTCTCCTCTCTATATGACAAGTGATCTCATTATAAATACCGATGATAAACCGACTGAAGTTGTAGCGGAGGAAATTATCGAGAGTTTGACCGGCTTTTCAACACAATTAAAAGTTGAACTCGGGGAACGTTCATACCCGATATATATTGAAAGAGCTGCCTCCTCAAAAATCGGTAACATCATCTCCGACCTGCATCTCGGTAAGAAGATAGGCATTGTTACGGATGAAAACGTATCCAAGCTATATCTCGACACCGTTGCTGATAATCTGTCCAATGCGGGATTCAAAGTCTTGAATGTGAAAATTCCGGCGGGTGAATCATCTAAATCTCTTGCAGTCATATCAACACTTTATGACAAATTTTTAGAAGAACATTTTGAAAGGAATTTCACCATTATAGCGCTCGGAGGAGGAGTTGTAGGGGATATTGCGGGATTCGTCGCCGCCACACTGCTTAGAGGAATAAACTTTGTGCAGGTTCCTACCACACTGTTGGCGCAGGTAGATTCAAGCGTCGGCGGAAAGGTGGGAATTAATCACGCAATAGGTAAAAACTTGATCGGTTCCTTTTATCAGCCGAAGGCAGTCATTATTGACACCGAATTTCTTTCTACCCTTCCTCAAAAAGAGCTGATGTGCGGTATGGCAGAAGTGATTAAATATGGATTGATTCTTGACAGCAGCTTTGCAAAACACATTTCAACTGACTTCTCTAAAATCATTAAACTTAATGACCACAAACTGACACAGAATCTTATTAAACGATGTGTAGAATTAAAGGCTGAAGTAGTAGCAAAGGACGAGCGGGAAAGCGGATTACGGCGAATTCTTAACTTCGGTCACACTTTCGGACATTCCGTCGAGGCTATCGTGCCCCGTGGAAGCATTACGCATGGAGAAGCCATTGCATTCGGAATGAGAGCCGCAATCCGGCTTTCGGAATTGCTTGATCTCCTTTCATCAGATCAATCAGAAGAAGCATCGGATTTGGTGAAAAATATACCCGTAGCTGAGTCAATCAAGGAATTGAGTGTCAGTGACATCATGAACAGCATGAATTCCGACAAAAAAGTTAAAGACGGCGAGATACATTTTGTACTTCTCGATAAGATAGGAAACGCCGTTATCAGATCCGGAGTTGAAAACAGACTTATCGAAGAATCAATCATATTTGCGCAGGAATCAATATGAAAACGATTGTTATTATTAATGGCCCGAATCTCAATCTGCTTGGAGAGCGCGAACCTGAGATTTACGGATCGCAGACATTAGAAGAACTAAACCATGTGATTGAAGAGTACGCAAGCGGTAAAAATCTGAAACTCAAATTTTACCAATCGAATCACGAGGGCGAAATTATCGACATCCTTCATAACCACCGAAACGACAGTGACGGATTTATACTTAATCCGGGCGCATATACGCACTATTCATACGCCATACGCGATGCGGTTGCTGCTATCTCTCCTCCGGTCGTGGAAGTCCATCTCAGCGATATCCAGTCAAGAGAAGAGTTCAGGAAAATCTCGGTAGTAGAACCGGTCGCCGCAAAACAATTCTCGGGTGA
>JADFMS010000006.1 GCA_022563775.1 Fidelibacterota bacterium
CTTCACGGCAAAACTCACAGCCTCTACCGTGTGGTTTACCATCTTCTCCAGGGTCCATTCCTCGGCGTATACCCTAATCGGACTGCTTCCTATGAATGTGCACAGTTCGATCGGTATCCCCACTTTCTGAGAAATTTCAACAACGGGAGTAACATCGGCGAGAAGGGTTCGCGCGGCGCAATTCGGAGTGATATTCATCTCAGTGTCCGCAATTTCCTGCACGAGAGCGAGAACGTCTTTTCTTGCTCTTGGTCCGGCACCCGGAAGTCCGACATCCGCCGTATGAATACCAAGATCTTCCATCAGGTGCAGCAGTTCTTTCTTCTGCTCGATGGTTGGGTTTTGAACGGAGGGTGATTGAAGACCGTCACGCAAGGTCTCATCGTCAAATTCTATATCTTTAAGAGCTGAGGAACTTGCATTTCCCGCCGTGTTCCAGTCGTATATAAGCTCCCCAATATCTTTTTCTTTACTCATCAAAACTGTCCTCGCTTATCTGCCTTTAAATTCCGGTTCTCTTTTCTCAAGAAACGCATTCATACCTTCTTTCATATCTTCCGTTCCGCAAAGTAATCCAAACCTGTCGGATTCTATGGCAAGTCCTTCGTCAAGCGTCATGTTCATCCCTCTATTAACAGCCTCGATACACATCTTTATAGAAAGAGGCGCTTTTGACAGGATAACTTTCATCATTTCTATTGCCGACTCAAGGGATTTACCTTCAGGTACTACTTTACTTAACAGGCCTATATTCATTGCCTCTTCGGCATTTATCGTCTTCCCTGTGAGTATAAGCTCCAAAGCCCTCGAACTGCCTATCAATCGTGGAAGCCGCTGTGAACCGCCGAATCCGGGCATGATTCCAAGTCCTACTTCCGGCAGTCCCATCTTTGCGTTTTCCGCCGCAATACGAATATGACATCCAAGAGCGAGCTCGAATCCGCCTCCAAGAGCATAACCGTTTATCGCCGCTATCACCGGTTTTCCCATTAGCTCAAAGATCTGCAGAGTCTCCTGTCCCCGAATTGATGTCTCTCTTCCACTCAAAACGCTTTCTCTTGCAAGCTCGTTTATATCCGCACCTGCCACGAATGCTTTGTCACCCATTCCGGTGACTATCATACCTCCTATCGAAGCATCGTCTCTAACAGCGAGCGCAGCTGCCTTGAGCTCTTTTACGGTCTCCTGATTGAGCGCATTCATAACATCCGGGCGGTTTACGGTCACAACCGCAATTTTATCTTCTACCTCAAACAGTAAATTTTTATACGGCATTTTTTCTCCTAATTCTCATTTTCTCTTCCAGAAAGTCCTGCTAAACAGCACTATTACGGTAAAAAGTTCAAGTCTTCCAAGAAGCATACAAAAATTCAATAGCAATTTACCCGCCGCCGGCAGATGCGAGTAATTGTCCGTGGGTCCTACACTCCCGAGCGCGGGACCTATATTGCCGATAGCTGATGCGGTTACAGAAACGGCGCTAACGAGGTCCAACCCCAACCCGGCCATCAGTATACTTGCCACGACGAATATAGCCATATAAAATAGGAAAAAGCCAAGAACGTTCTTTATAACATCATCTGATACGATACGATCACCTAATTTGACAGGATAGACTGCGGTTGGATGAACGAGCTTCCTTATCTCATGTAAGGCGTGCTTAATAAGGATAGTCACCCTTATAACCTTCATTGAACCGCCTGTGGAACTTGCGCAAGCTCCCACGAACATCAATGCGACCATCAATAACTGCCCTACCGGCAGCCAAAGTTCATAATCCGCGGTTATATAGCCGGTTGTGGTAACTATAGAGACTACCTGAAAGATAGATTGCCTCAATGCCAATTCGGGGGAAAATGTATCGCTCAGAAAAATAATCACAAGAACAATAGCAGAGAATACTGAAATTATAACTAAATAAAAAGTGAATTCATTATCACGAATATGCGCTGTTAAATCTCCCTTAAACATGCGAAAATGAAGAGCGAAATTCGATCCCGCAAGTATCATGAAGAATATTATCACATAATCGAAATATGCGCTATTGTAGTGCGCTATATTCGCATTCTTTGTAGAGAATCCACCGGTAGCCATCGTCCCGAATGTGTGACAGACGGAATCAAAGAGATCCATACCGCCCGCCCAAAGCATCGTGGCTTCCACAACGCTTATAAGTATGTAAGTAATCCATAATAATTTTGCCGTTTCTCTAATCCGGGGGGTAAAACGGTCTTTTGTGGGACCGGGCGCTTCTGCCTTGTAAAGTTGAGAAGCTCCTATGCCCAACAGCGGAAGAATAGCGAGTGAAAAGACTATAATACCCATCCCTCCGAGCCACTGAGTCAGCGACCGCCAGAAAAGTATACCGTGAGGCAGCGCCTCTATATCAGTAAGAATAGAGGCGCCGGTTGTCGTAAATCCGGACATTGACTCAAAAAATGCGTCTACGGGACTCTGGATCGCAGAAGATAAGAGAAAAGGAAGCATCCCGAATAAGGCACTCGTTATCCAGCCGAACGTTACTATTGCAAAACCGTCTCTAACCCTGATATCAGAACCGCCTCGAGTACTTACCCAGAGAAGAAAACCTGTTCCGACGGTTATTCCCGCTGAAAGAAGAATAGCGATAGCATCACCGTCACCGTAGTAAATGGAAAAAGGCAGCGCAAGAAGCATTGTTGCCCCGAGGAAGATCCATAATGCCCCGAGAACATTGAATATTTGTTTTATATGCATTCTGATTTACTCAAATTCAAACGGCGTCAGGGCAAGCCCTGACTGCCACGGTAGACAGCCAACCCTTAGTGCCCTCCTTAGAAAGGATGGGAAAGTCATCATCATAAACATATTTTCACGTCGCCTCGACTCTGACTTAATCAGAGAATTTCATAATGTATTGCAGTGTTTATCAGGCAGTAGCATAATTCTATTAAAGTAAAATATTAATATTATTAAGGGCTGAAAAGCTTCTCTAAATCAGAGATCGCCTCGGTACGAGTGAAGACTATTACCTTGTCCCCTGGAACTATCATGCTTTCACCTGTAGGAATCGTTATTTCGTTCACATGAATTTGAGCACCCACAATCGAGTCATCGGGGAAATTACAATCCTTAATCGGTTTCTGAGTCACCTTACTGTCCAATTGAGGAATTAGCTCTATCCCCTCGATATCCGTTCCTTCAAGCGAGATAACAGACACTACCTCTCCTTTGCGAATATATTTTAATATAGCGTCTACAGTCGCTGCGCTCTTACTGACGACCGATTCGATTCCAATCTGATTGACGACAGGTATAAGGTCGTTTCTGGTAACATGAACTATAGCCTTTTTTACTCCCAAGTCTTTTGCAAGGATACCCGAAATGACATTCTTCTCATCCGTTTGAGTAACAGCAATAAATGCGTCAACATCACTGATCCCCTCATCTCGCAAAAGCTCGATATCAGTACCGTCACCTTTTATTATCAAGGTGTTCTTAAGCATTTTGGCTGCTATTTCGGTCTTCGACGCACTCATTTCAATTAGTTTTACGGAGATCTTGTCCTCTAACATCTGCGCAACACGTCTGCCTATCTTGCCGGCGCCGAGTATCATGATATTTTTGGCGGGTTGCTGTTCTTTACCTGCAAATGTTAAAACTTCAGGAATATCCTCCGTCTTAGCAATAATATAAACATGATCCTTGAGGTTAAATGTGTCTGCCCCTGAAGGCATCAGAGTCTCTCCATCCCTGCTGATAGCAACTGTTCTATATTGAATATCCGGATGTTCCGATGCAATTTTTTGCAGCGATTTCCCTATAATTGGAGATTCTTCTCTGAGTTTGATACCGACGAGCTGTATCCTGCCGCCTGAAAATTCAGCCACCTCGCTTGCGGCGGAACGTCTGATAAGATTTTTTATCTGTTTCGCAGCTTCCTCTTCCGGGTGAATCATCTTATCGATCCCGAGCTGCGGCGGCGTTATAAGAGCCCGCGGTTTTGAATATTCGGCGTTTCTGACTCTCGCTACCTTTGTTTCAACTCCGAGTCTGTTAGCGAACATACATGCCATTATATTAACTTCATCGATACTTGTAACGGCAATCAGCATGTCCATTTTTTTTATTCCGGCTTCGGAGAGTGTTTGCGCGCTCCCCCCGTTTCCTTCAAGTACAAGAACATCAAGATGCTCCCGCGCTCGCTGGCATTTTTCAGAATCTTTATCAAGCAGTGTGACGTCATGATTTTCTTCCGATAACATTTTAGCAAGGTGAAAACCTACCTCACCGGCTCCGACTATAATAATCTTCATTCGCTGTTTCCTGTTTTTTTCACGCTTTTTGCATGAACATTACAAAATTTGGTCAGGGCATCGGCTGTTTCTTCGGAACTTACATCAAGGTGAAACACCGCGCGAAGTCGTTGGGTTGATACAGACAGTATTGCGACTCCCATTTCAGCTAATTTCAATATCCAATCGGCAGCAGTTCCGAGAGATTCATCAATATCTATCATAACGATATTCGTTTGAACCCAATCAAGCTCAATATTTATACCCTCAAGAGAAGCGATTCCCTCCGCAAATGTCCGGGCATTGGAATGGTCGTCAACCAATCGTTCAACGTTGTGTTCAAGCGCATATTTCCCTGCCGCCGCCAATAAACCTGACTGTCGCATTCCACCGCCATAAGTTTTCCTATAACGGTGCGCCCTTTCAATAAATCCTTTGGTGCCGGCAACCACGGAACCGACAGGCGCTCCAAGTCCCTTTGACAGACAAATAGATACGGAATCGAAATACGATGCCCATTCGATTGCTTCGACAGCTGTGGCGACAACGGCATTCATTAACCTTGCTCCGTCAAGATGCATTTTAATATTATGCTTCTTCGCAACTTCTGAAATCTCTTTTATCTGCTCGATTGGAAATATAGTTCCTCCCGCTCTGTTATGAGTATTTTCGAGGGCAATAAGAGCGGTCTGCGCAAAATGGGCATTGGTCGGACGTATATTGGCTTCCACCTGTTCGGCGGTGATGGCGCCCATAACTCCCTCTATCGTCCGCAACATAACCCCCGAGAGGAGCGCGGGAGCGCCGGATTCATAATTATACAGATGACACCCCGCTTCGCATATAATTTCATTACCGGGTTGTGTATGAGCATTGATGCTGACCTGATTTGCCATCGTTCCACTGGGAACATAAAGCGCAGATTCTTTTCCGAAAAGTTTTGCAACCGATAACTGAAGTTCATTGACATTCGGGTCCTCCCCGAAGACATCGTCACCAACCTCCGCCCTTGAAATCACATTCCTCATCTCTTCGGAGGGTTTTGTGACTGTATCGCTCCTTATGTCGATCATTATGAGCTTTTTTCTCCCACAGTGTGTAAAGTTTATTACGCTTTGAATTAAAAGGCAAGAGATTCGACGGAGAGAGAAAACAATTTATATTCTCCGATAAGAAGCACTATAACTAATAGTTGAAGATCGTGCAGGGGACTTGATTGGAAGTAAGAATATTTATGATTATTATTGAGCTGTAATAAAAGAATGGGTTACTATGATTAGGAAATATGAAGAAAAGGATCTTGCTGAACTTATTGATGCATGGTACTCCGCATCCAAAGTGGCACACACGTTTTTAAGTGAAGATTTTTTCAAACAAGAGAGAAGAAACATCGCCGAGGTTCACATCCCGAACGCGGAAACATGGGTTTATGAAAAAGATAATAAAGTAATCGGTTTTATTTCGCTTATGGAGAATGAGGTCGGAGCCATTTTCGTGGATCCTGAATTTCATGGTAAAGGAATCGGAAGAAAGTTGATGGAGCATGCGAAGTCAATTCGATCATTTTTAGAACTTTATGTCTTCAAAGATAACATGATAGGTAGAAATTTTTACGAAAAGTGCGGGTTTATATTTATGTCGGAGCATTTACACGACGAAACAGGTTTTATGCAGCTGCGATTAAAGCTTACTTGGTAGCATACAACTAAGTGTTAGGGAAAACCTAAACCGGTATACTCATGTAGCGGTCTATGCGGGGATTTCCAGACTTTCTCGCTAAGACTTTGATTCGAATCTCATCTTAGGGCGGTGATACTGAACTATAGCATAAAAGAGTGTGCATTTTAAAAAAAAATAAAAAAAAGCTTGACAACAATACTTTATAGTATTATACTATACAGTAGAATGAATGATTTAAAACTCAAATTACATATGTCGACCATTGACTTAATCATATTAGGTATCTTATTGGATAAGAAAATGAATGCATATGAACTGGCTAACTTTATTGAGGATAGGGGCATTGATAAATTTTTAAAGGTTAGCGTGCCCGCTATCTACAAGAACTGTAAACGTTTATATCAATCCGGATACCTGAACGGGCAAAGAGTGCGGGAGGGCGAGATGCCTGAAAAATTAGTCTACTCAATAAATAAAAAGGGGAAGGAGCACTTCCATGATCTAATGAAGTATTATTCTTCAAGTATCCATCACGATCCCACTCCATTCTTCATAGATTTCAATTCGTTTCTCTGGAATATTGAAAAATTAGAAATGTCTGAGGCAATGGAAATGCTGGAAAACCTGCAATTTCAACTTTTGAGAACAGAAAAATGGATAATCCAGCATGAAAAAGAGGCGCAATCCAGTGAACCCTTTTCAAGCAGAATGATCATAAAACAGTACCGTATGATGGTAGCCACTTTGGTTATATGGGTAGGAGAGACTATCGAGGAGTATAAAATAGAGATGAACGAGTAATTTTTTTTCTCATACTACTATAAATTATAGTAGTATAGAGTAATGTAAAAGGAACGAGTATGAAATTTAAGAAACCGAATGAAGAGGGTACAAAAAGGGAAATGCAGTCATAACATCGGAGCATAATAACAAAAGGGTGTCACGATGATGAGAACGGAAAAAATGGAATCAAAACCAAATATAATAATAGTCGATGATGATAATAGAGTTCTTACAAAATTCAAGAAATTGCTGAGCAATAAAGCCAAATACAATGTGAATGCATTTGTCTCAGCCGAAAAGGCCTTCGCATATTTAAAATCTAACAGCATAGATCTTATATTTTCAGATTTTCATATGCCTAAAATGAACGGAATAACATTTTTATCGAAAGTTGGAAAGATTTGGCCGGAGATCCGAAGTATCATTCTGGCCGAAGCTTCTAATAAAGAAATAATGATGAATGTTGTGAATGAAATTGGAGTGTTTCAATATTTAGAAAAACCCTGGAATGATGATGATCTGTTGATAGTCTTAAGAAACGCACTTGAAAATCAGTATCTGACAAAAACATTAGGAGAAAAAGTCAGCGAGATTACAAAGGCTAATTCGGAATTGGACGGCCTGCAAAATGAAATCATTAGAGCATTCGTATAGGAAGCACGTGTATGGTAGTTATCTAATTATCTAAATCATAACACATGAATAAAGGAGATAAAACATGAATACAAACAAAGAGGCAGCAAGATTTGCCGAATTATCACCGCGCAAAACTGCAAAAATCGCAGGATGGAGGATGAAAGATATTGAAGTTATTTAAGCTGATGTTTGCACTTATGAGAATTCTGTTTGGAATTCTCAGCGTGCTTGCGCCCCGGCTTGCAGCCCGATGGGCGTATAAGATGTTTTTTACGCCTATGGGACTTCCGAGACCAGACTCGGAGATGCCGCAGTATGAATCGGCTAACCATTCGAGTATGGCATATAACGGAAAAAAAGTTGCGCTGTATACGTGGGGGGATGGCGCTGAAACTATCTTATTGCTTCACGGATGGGCAAGCCGCGGAACAAGGATGGGGCATTTGGCAGAAGCTTTGGTTGAAAGGGGGTACAAGGTCATCGCATTTGACATGCCGGCTCATGGTGATTCGGAGGGAAAAACCACGAACCTTTTTGAAATCTCGGAGCTTACAGCCCAAATTTGTGATATGAACGGTCCGATTCACTCGGTAATAGCGCATTCATTCGGCGGAATGGCTTTGTGCAATGCGGTTCATCGGTACAATCTGAATGTGAACAGGGCGGTCTTAGTAGCATCTCCGTTCACGATGAAATATATATTCGAAAGTTTTGCAGCTATGATGAACATCACTCAAAAAGTTTCGGATATGATGGTCGAGCGAATCCGCAGACGTTTTTTGGAAGAACGGAAGGCAGACGTTTATGAACTTTCCGTAGATTCGTTTGCAAAGACATTAAATTTTCCGTTCCTCGTTATACACGACAGAGATGATAAAGACATATCGTACAGTCAGGGGGAAGGGTACGCAAATAATCTGCCTGATGTGGAATTCGTGACTACGGAAGGATTGGGACACAGACGGATACTGAAAGAGCCGGAGATCATGAATAAAATTATCAAATTTGCCTCTGCCGGAAGATTAATAAATGAAATAAAATAGGAGGTGGAAAAATGAAAACAACAAACCAGAAAAAACAGAAGGAGGGAAAGGATTATGGCAGCGTATATAATCTTTGATGTAGAAGTCACCGATCCGGCGAAGGCGGATGACTATGCCAAACTTGCTAACGAGTCCCTGGCACCTTTCCAGTCCAAGATAATACTTCATGAAGGTATGGTAGAGGTATTGGAGGGAGACTGGGAACCCAAGTCGTTGGTAATGGTGGAATTTGAAAGCATGGAGCAAGCTCGGCAGTGGTACAAGTCGCCAGCATACACCAAAGCAAAGGATATTCTGCACAGGATAGCGTCCTTCAATGTAATCTTAATTGAAGGCGTATAAATAGGAGGTGTTACGAATGAAAAAGCAAACCGTAGAAAGAGGAACAATAATGGCAAAAGACCCTGTGTGTGGAATGCAGGTAAACAAAGAGAAGGCGGCAGCGACTAGTGTGTATAAAGGAGAGACCTACTACTTCTGTAAATCAGGATGTAAAGCACATTTTGACAAGGACCCGGAAAAGCTATTAGAAGAAGGTCCAATGGGAATGCTCTCGATGATGCGTGAGCTTATACTGGGTATATTTAAGAAGTAAGCATAAGGAGGAGATACGAGGTCGAAAACCCATCACCACCACCATCGAAAATATTCGCGCATTGGTATATGGCGGCTTAACGTTTAGTGAGGAGAGAAATTAACAGACGGACATCATGCGGGTGGACCACACAGAATATGAAATACTGACATTGACTTAAAACCGATTGAAACATAGTTTATTGAAACCAATTTTTCTATAACACGTAGGAGATAAACAAGATGAAATTGAAAGAATTAAATTCCGCTGTTCAGATACCGACACTGATTTTGCTCTTTGCACTTGTGAGCAATGCAAGCATCGCAAACGCTCAGGAAACCGAGTCTTTGCAATCCGTTACGCTGACAGAATTTTTAAGTCAATTGAAAAACGAACATCCTCTATTTACTAAAGAGAACTTGACCTCTGAAATATTCCGAACCCGGCAACAAAGTTTAGCGGGAGTTCAAGACTGGAATTTTGCTACTTCTCTCGGCTACTTTTCCCAAGAGCCTGTCATAAATTTTTCCGGTCCCGATAAGACGGTCGGCGGTTCCTTTAACAGCGGCATAGAGAAAATATTTTGGGGCACGGGTGGGCGATTATCAACAACTCTTACTACAACAAGCCTGAAATTTACCCTACCGGATTTACCAGAATTTGCAGCTTTCCCCACCGACTGGTATCAAAGCGAGATTGCTCTTACCTACATCCACCCTCTTATGAAAAACCGAAGGGGCTTCCTCGACAGGTTGCAGTATAATCTCATGCAATTCGATATTGACGCCTCAGAGATCAATGCTCTTGAAAATGAGGAAAACTTTCTTACAGAATCCGCAAGTAAATTTCTTAACTGGGTATTCCTTGTCGAACAACGGAATATAATTGAAGAGCGCCTCAACCTAAGCAGAACCGAGCTCGAACGAACCGAGCGTAAAAGAAAAGCCAATCTTGTTGAGAAGGTCGATCTCATCCGTGCGGGCGACGCTGTCCGGATCGCGGAGCAGAACTTGTTCTTAACTGAATCACGGTTAAAGGGACTGAAAGCCGAGTTGGCTGTCCTTACTCAACAAAGTGATTACGATAACATAACCCCTAAGTATGAACTTTACATTACGGAATCACTTCCGCCTTTGGAGGAGGTATCGGCACAAATTGAAACAGATTCTCGTTTAGTCAGAATGTTGAGCATCCGTATAGAACAGTTAAATCTCGCCCGAAGGGGGTTCAAAGAGACCGCTAAACCGAATTTAGGCTTGGTCGCTCAGGTCAGCAAAAAAGAGTTGGATGAAGGCTTGGGCGGAAGTTTCGGTCTGGAAAAAACAGACGCATTGGTCGCTATTCAGTTCAGCGTTCCGTTAGGCAACAACAGAGCGAAATCGAATATCAGCAGGACCGATGTTCAGATAGCGCAACTTCAAAGCCAGGTTAAAGAAGTGATCATAGGATTAAATTCAATGATCTCAAATCTTCATACGCAAATGACCGAGATGGAGAAAGTGCTTCAGCTTAATATTGAGCAAATAAATTCTTCGCGTGAAAAAACCGAAGAAGAATTGAAACTATATAATCAAGGGCGGGGTGATCTCACTTTTGTGATACAGAGCAGGGATAATGAACAGAATGCCAAGCTGCTTTATGCGGTAAACGCTTTTACTTATCATACATTATTCATCCAATATCGCTCACTCACCGACCAACTTTTATGACTATTTTCAGATATTAAACGTTATGGAGCATCATAAATGAAGAGACTTATTCGATTTTTTGCCGAACGCCATCTACTTGCCAATTTACTGATAGTTGTTATTCTAATAATTGGGTTAGGTTCTGCCCGAACCATCAAAAGAAATATGTTCCCATCCGTGGACTTTGGTCAGTTGATGATCACGACCCGCTATCCCGGCGCCTCACCGGAAGATGTGGAACTCAATGTAACGAATCCGCTTGAAAAGGAACTCGGCAGTGTCGACGGAATCGACCTGATGACTTCGTATTCTATGGAGAATATATCTGTAATCAGCATAAACATTGACACTGATGTAGATGATAGCGAAAAAGTTAAAAGAGATATCAGAGATGCCGTTAACAGGGTTACGGAATTTCCCCCGGAGGTAAGCGAATCACCATATATATTCGAGATTACAACTGATAATATAGAAATTATCTGGATCGGAGTTGCCGGTGAAGTGCCTTACCCGGAGCTGAGAGAATACGCCAAAGGGTTCAGGAAAAAACTTGAAAACGTCAATGGTGTATCTCGTGTTGATGAAAAAGGGCTTCATGACCGCGAGATAAAAGTTGAGGTCTCAACTGCGGCGATAGAGGCATATCAAATTCCACTCAAAGATCTTGTATCTGCTATCCAAGGGCGAAATATTCGCGCTACAGGAGGATCATTTGAATCATACACAAGCGATAAGAATATCGTCACGTTGGCTCAATTCAGAACACCCGAAGAGGTAGGTGAAGTTATAGTCCGTTCAACATTTGAGGGTCCTCATATCCTGGTCAAGGACCTCGCTACGATTGACGACGGCTTCGAACCGGAAAAGGTGCGATTCAGAATGAACGGTAAACAGGCTATCGGATTCACCGTCTTCAAAAAGGGGAATTCCGATATCATCAGGGTAAACGATGCCATATTGCAATTGATGGAAGACGAAAGAGATAAAGTTCCTAAAGGAATTGAATTACTGCATGCGTCTGAAAAATCACGATTTGTAAAGAACAGACTAAACATTCTCGCTAATAACGGAGCTATAGGCCTGATAATGGTCAGCGTCGTACTCGTTGTGTTCCTGAATTTCACTACCGCTTTTTGGGTAGCCATGGGGATACCGTTAGCGATGATGAGCGTACTCATCCTGGCGCCGCTGTTTGATATAACCATCCAACTGATATCGCTTATGGGAATGGTTATTGTCATCGGACTGATAGTTGATGATGCCATTGTCATCGCCGAAAATATACACCGCCACCGTGAAAAAGGTAAATCGGCCCTTGATTCGACAGTTGACGGGGTCTACGGTGTCATTAAACCTGTTTTTGCTACTATCATCACAACAGCGCTTGCATTCGGAACAATGTTTTTTATGACAGGTATAATGGGCAAATTTATCGTTTCAATCCCCATCGTTGTCATACTCGCTTTAGGAGTTTCATTTTTTGAATCACTCATCATTCTTCCCTCCCACATTATGAAAGGGATGGAAAAGAGGGAGAAGAAGCGTTTGGCGAAAACAGGTTCAGCTGATAATCCCAAACTCAAAAATGATTGGTTTATCCGGGTGAGAGTTAAGTTTCAGCGACTCATGGCAATTACACTTACTTATCGGTACGTCATTTTCTTAGTGTTTATAGTTATGTTGATTGGTGCGGTCAGTTTTGCATATCTGCATATGCAATTTATTTTGTTTCCGGGCAATACTGCCGAAAACTTCTTCATCACGGTTGAGCTCCCTACAGGCTCCTCTCTCGATGCGACTGAAGACAAGATAAAAGAGATAGAAGCTGTCTTACAAGCTCTGCCTGAAGATGAAATACAGTCGCATATGGCAATTCTCGGAAGTCTCGGAGGGGGCGGATTCTTTACACCGGGTGAAAGCGAAAACTGGGCATTCATAATCGTAACGTTGACTCCTTATAACGAGCGAAAAAGAAATGCCAACATGATAGTGGCGCATCTTAGAGAGCAGACAGACAAACTCGAAGGCTTCGATGCCGTAAGATATAGGGTAGACGCAGGAGGTCCTCCCGTCGGTCGCCCGATCGCCATTCGTGTAATTGGCGCAGACAATGATATGAGAACTTTGCTCGCCGATTCTGTGACCGCATATTTAGCGAGCATCAAAGGCGTTACGGATATTGACAGAGACGATAAACTCGGTAAAGAGCAAGTAGAGATAAAGATTAACTATCCGAGGCTTTCGGAATTAGGACTCACAGTCGCCGATATAGCCCAAAACGTCCGGCTCGCATACGACGGACAGGTCGTTACGAGAGTTCGATACGGTGACGAAGATGTCGGTTTCCGTGTCATCCTCGAAGAATCTACCCGCAATAAACCTGACTACCTCAGCGAGCTGAAGATCCCCAACAAGAGCGGCAGATTGATTCAGCTGAAAGAAGTGGCGCAATTTGAAATTGGACCGGGTCCCTCCCGTTATTTTCATTACGAGGAGGAACGCACTGTCACTATCACCGCAGACATCGCTTCGGGTGATCTAACTCCTCTTCAGGCAACTCAAAAAGCCGTCGACCATTTTGACCTCACTACAGACTGGCCCGGAATGAGATTCGTAATCGGCGGAGAAGCCGAAAAGACACAGGAATCTGTCGTCAGTCTCGGCATAACCATGTTGACGGCTCTCGTAGGAATTTACTTTGTTCTGATACTCCTCTTTAATTCAGTGACCCAACCGTTATTGGTCGTGATAGCAATCCCGTTCGGACTCATCGGAGTCATCGGCGCATTTGCGATGCACGGAGAACCGTTAGGCTTCCTGGCGATAATGGGGGTCATCGGTCTTATGGGTGTTGTGGTGAACGATTCGCTCATACTTGTGAATTATATTAATATCCATCGTGAATCTGAACCCGATAAGAAGATCAAGCGGATAGTCGCCGAAGGAACCGCAACACGTCTGCGTCCGATAATTCTTACTTCGATAACGACCATTGCCGGTGTTCTTCCTTTAGCTTACGGACTTGGCGGTTCTGACCCGTTCATAGCTCCGATGGCATTGGCGCTCGGATATGGTATACTGTTCGCAACACCACTTACTCTTATACTCCTTCCCTGCCTTTACATGATATTGGATGATATAGGCAGAGGATTCGGATTTTTGAAAGGTTTTGTTTTTAAAGGTTAGGTGGTTTTGGAGTGCGAGTAAGGGCTTGCCCAGATCGCCACTATCTGTGCTCTTTACACACCCCGTCTTTTGGCTTCGCCAAAATCCACCCCTCTTGATAGAGGGGAATAGTTCGCATCAAAGATGCGAAGTGCATGGTCAGGATGCCGCCGCCGATGGCGGGACTTTGAAAATCCTGACTCGCAAAGTAATCTCATTCAAAGATAGCATATCTTTTGGAGTGCATTTACTGCGTCAATGCGACATCAACACAGTTGATGTACTCTAAAATTACACACCATACGGTTTATCGGTAACAATGATAGTATTCTAAATCTCCGGGCCGCTCTCTCTTCTGATATCGGCGCCGATGCCGCGTAATTTATTTTCGAGATCCTCATATCCTCTATCCAGATGATAGATGCGATGAAGTTCTGTTCGTCCTTCAGCCATCAGCCCGGCGATTACCATGCTTGCGCTCGCCCTTATATCCGTTGACATGATCGGCGCTCCCTTCAACTTTTCAACGCCGTTGACGATAGCGGAATTCCCTTTAAGCTTCACGTCAATACCAAGCCTCACGAGTTCAGGCACATGAGTAAAGCGGTCTTCATAAACAGTATCTGTAACAACGCTTTTGCCTTCTGCCGTAGCCATCAGCGCAATCCATTGCGCCTGCATATCGGTCGGATAACCGGGATAGATATCTGTTACAACATCCGTGGCTTTGAGTCGAGCGCCTGAAGTTACTCTAATGCTCTTCTCATTCAGCTCTAAATTCACACCAGCTTCCTTTAGCTTATCCGTCAGTGCTGTGAGATGGTTCGGGTCAAGACCGTCAACCAAGACGTCCCCTCCTACTGCCGCCGCCGTGAGTAGATATGTGCCTGCTTCTATCCTGTCTGGTATCACGTCAAATTCAATCGGTCGGAGTTCACTGACACCGTTGATATGCAGAACGTTCGTCTCTCTTCCCCTGATCTCCGCGCCCATCTGATTCAGAAAATCAATCAGGCAGACTATCTCCGGTTCGCGGGCGGCGTTCTCTATGATCGTCTCCCCTTCAGCCAATACAGAAGCCATCAAGAGATTTCCGGTTGCGCCGACGCTTGAAATATCGAGATGAAGCAATGCGCCTTTAAGTCCGTCGGTTTCTATATTTATGTAGCCTTCTTCGAGTGTGATATTACCGCCTAATTTTTCTATGCCTTTGAGATGAAGGTCTACGGGTCTCGGTCCCCAGGCGCATCCGCCCGGTAGGCTTATCTTCGCTCTTCCGAATCGAGCTGTAAGCGGTCCGAGCGCATAAAATGACGCCCTCATGGTTTTGACTAAATCGTACGGAGCTTCGGGATTGTCCGCGTTCGTGGCGTCTATCTCCATCACGCCGTCTTCAAAGGTCAGTTCCGCTCCGATTATCCTGAGCAGTTTTGCCATCGTCCAGGTGTCACGAAGATTCGGAACGTTACGTATCACGTTCTTGCCCTTGACGAGTAGAGAAGCTGCCATCAGGGGCAGACACGCATTTTTCGCCCCGCTGATATTGATCGTGCCGTTCAATGGTTTCCCGCCGTGAATCACAAATTTATCCATAATCTCCCCCTCTCAACCGATCATATCTTCTGCTTGTTTTCGAGCTGCTGCTGTAATCTCGCTTCCTGCCAACAGTGAAGCGACGGCTTCCTTCCGCTGTGCGTCATCCAACTCCCGAACAAGCGCGAATGTCCGTCCCTCTTTAACGTGTTTTTCCACTAAATAATGATTATCAGCCTTGCCAGCAATCTGAGGAAGATGTGTAATACAGATCAATTGGTGATACTTTGAAAGCTCCTTCAGCCTGTTGCCGACGGCTTCCGCCACCCTTCCCGATATCCCTATATCTATTTCATCGAAAATGAGAACGGGAATTTTATCCTTGTCGGCGAGAATCGCTTTTATGGCGAGCATTATTCGTGATATTTCCCCGCCTGAAGCTACCTTGGATAACGGCTTCAAGTCCTCACCCGGATTGGTCGAAATATAAAACTCCATATTGTCCATACCCTGCTCATCGACCAGGAATTTCTTACCGTCAGCCTCGATCCACCCTTTTTCATCCTCGCTATACGAGCTTTCCACTCTGAAGCGGGAATTCTCTATGCCGAGTCCTTTCATTGAATCCACAATATCTGAAGAGAGTTGCTTCGAGGCTCTGGTTCTTTTCGCGGAAAGACTCAGGCAGAGTGCTGAGAGTTCAGTCTTTAGCTGCCTGAACTTTTCTAAAGCATCTTTGGATTCTTCCCCCACACTTTCTATGGATTCGTACTCACTGCGCGTCTTTTCATATTCTAATAACATAGAGGCTTCATTGCCGCCGTATTTCAGCGCGAGCGATATAAGAGCGCTCAACCTTTCCCGCACCTGCTCCAAACGCTGTGGGTCGAGGTCTACTTTATCCGCATAATTCGCGAAAAACCCCGCCATCTCTTTCAATGTAATTGATGCGCTTGCAGCCTCTTTGGTCTGTTCATTCAGACTGTCGTCAATCCGCGCTAGCTCCTGAATTTCTCCCCGTACGGATTCTATCTGTTCGTACAGCGAAAAATCCTTTTCATAAAGAATCTCGGCTAATTCCCGACTCTTACTCACCATGGTTTCGCCATGCTCAAGCAGTCTTACCTCCTCTTCTAAAGCGTCCGTTTCACCCTCTTGAGGAGCTGTTTCATTGAACTCCTTCATCTTGAATTCTAACAGCTCACGTTTTTCTTCTATTAATCGTTTCCGCTCCAAGAGTAGGTCAAGAGCAGCTTTCGCAGCTTTCGTTTCGAGATATTTGTACTTTACTTTGCCTCTTAGCTCATTGAGTTCCCCGCTCGCATCGACAAATTCAACATGGCGTTTTGAATCAAGAAGCGATTGATGTTCGTGTTGTCCGTGCAGGTCGATCAAATGCTTTGAAATTGCCTGAACAGTTCCCGCCGTGATGGTGCTTCCGTTTAAAATCGATTTCGATCTGCCCGTCGCATTTACAATTCGCGAGAGGTCAAGTTTCTCATCGCCCGGTTCTATATTCAAGTTATCCGCCAGCTCCGCAGAAAGGCTGAATTCAGCTTCAACGCTCGACTCCCTCGCGCCTTTACGTACGACATCGGTGCTTGCACGTTTTCCGAGCAGAACGTTGATAGCGTTGATGAGCATGGATTTTCCGGAGCCTGTTTCACCCGTGATGACATTCAGACCTGAGCCGAATTCGATATCAGCGGACTCGAAGAGCTGGAAATCCTTAATCTTCAACCGTTTGAGCATCTAACTTTTTTCTGATAAGTGTTTTTCATAATAATACCCTAAAACTATAATACCAATTGTTACCCCGGAAAGGTCAGCGAGAACATCGAACCAACTCGAATACCGTCCCGGAATCAGACTCTGATAGAGCTCGTCCAATATAGGAAAGATGAGTCCAATTCTCAATGTATAAGGAATCCACTTCATCCGCAACCGTCTTTCATCGGAAGTTATATAAGACATTCCGACAAGCAGTATAAATATAAAATATTCTATCATATGGTAAACCTTATCCCATGAGAAGAATATTTCCTGAGGCAAATAATTCGCCGGAATACTTGATAATCCCAAGATCAACAGAGCAAACGCAGCGCTCAGTAATTGGAAATTATATTTTTCTATGTTCATTTCAGGCTCTCATACATTTTCGGAAAATATTTGATCAGGTCGGACGCTTTCATCGTCCGCTCACCCATCTCATTCGATGCAATGTCGCCCGCAAGACCGTGAAGGTAACTCCCTGCAAACGCTGCATCTTTGGGAGATAACCCTTGTGACAGAAGCGAACCTATCATCCCCGTCAGAACATCACCGGAACCCGCAGTCGCCAGTCCCGGATTGCCTGTGTTGTTTATGTAAACATTGCCGTCCGGATCGGCAGTGACGGTCGGCGCGCCTTTCAAGACGATATTTATTCCATATTTAAGCGCTGTCTCTCTTGCGATCGAAACGGGATCTTTTTTTATCATGTCGACGGTGCATTCAAACAGATTTGCAAATTCAGCGTAATGCGGAGTCAAAACTGTCGTAGTTCCGAGATGAGCGAATAGAGAGGTCCGTTCATGAAAGGCGGCAAGCGCATCCGCATCTATCACCATCGGTATACGCGTCGCTTCCGCTACCCTGATTATAAATTCGGCGGTTTTCGGATTGCTGCCCATCCCGGGTCCTATCAGCATCACATCCGCCCATTCATAAAAATCGAGAAGTTGACCGCTCGACTCAGCCGTGAAATAACCCTTGGAATCGTCCTTTAAAGGAAGCGTCATTTCCTCGGTAAGTTTAATTTCAAAAATCGGATTGAGACTTGCCGGTACGGCAGTTATAACCAATCCGCTGCCCATGGAAAGAGCGGCTTGACTCGAGAGCACAATCGCCCCTGTCATACCTCGCGAACCGCCTACCGCGAGTACTTTGCCTCTCTTATGCTTATAGCTGTCCCTCGGCAGTTCGGGAATTAATTTTCTGATATCGTCAATTTCGGGAATAAAAGTGTTTATCGCCTCATCTTCCATCGCCGAAGCGGGAAATCCGATGTGGGCTATCTTGACCTCTCCGCAAAGTTCTCTGCCGGGAGTGAAATACTGCCCAAGTTTCGGCAATCCCATCGTAACGGTCCTGTCCGCTTTCACATATTCCTCGCCAACCGAGCCGTTGTCGGCACTGACCCCTGTTGGCATATCCACAGCTACCACTTTTGCGGATAAATTCGCGAATTGCTTAACCACAGATTTGGCAGGCTCCCTCAATGCGCCCGAACTGCCTGTGCCGAGTATGGCATCAACGACAATATCAAATGAATCTAACGCCATATCTTCCGGTTTTGTAACGATTTCCACCGTATCGGGCTGGGTCTTCAGCAGTATCTCGAGATTGGCAAGAGCATCTCCTTTCATAGCTTCCTTTTTGCTGATAAGAAAAACTTTGTTGGATATCCCGGTTGCCGTAAGATGTCTTGCCGCTACAAGAGCATCGCCTCCGTTGTTCCCTTTCCCGCAGACAAGAGCGACCTTAGGGTTTTCCAATCCGTTCGTCAGATCCATTACCGCCTCAGCGATTTTAAGTCCCGCCGCTTCCATCAAAGCGGTTATGGAGACTTTCTGAGACTCGATAGAACGCCTTTCGACAGCCATCATCTGCTCGGAATTGACTACCGGAATCACTGTCTTGTCAATCCGATAATAGCGCTATCGCTATCGCTGAATTAACGGAATGAGAAAGGCTCAGGGAGAGTTTGGTTCCGCTGAATAGATTTTCAGCCTTACCGTGAAGCAGAACGGTAGGCGCGCCGTTACCGTCCGAAATTATCTCCACATCCGTCCACCTCAAGAAAACCGGTTTATACGCTTTCAAGGCTTTGGCGACCGCTTCCTTCGCGGCAAAACGCGCGGCATAATGCTGAACGGGATTGGAGCGAGCCTCGCAAAACTCTATTTCCGAAGCTGAAAAAACTAAGTTTCTGAACTTGTTTTCCCATCTCGACAGCGCCGCTCCGATTCGGGCTATCTCGATAATATCTATGCCGACTTCGGTCAACTTTCGTTTTCCCTGTCTATAATATCGAGAATCTCGTTAAAATCATCTATCTCATAATCAGCGCCCGAAACTATTGTATCGAACGTATCGCCATAGCGGGCAAAAACTGATTTCATTCCCACAGATGCCGCTCCGACCATATCACGCTCAGGCCAATCACCTATCATCAAAGCTTCATCAGCGGTGACCTGAAGACGTTTTAGTATCTCTTTGAACGGCTCGGGATCAGGTTTTAGTTTTCCCGTATCGGTCAGAGTCACTACCTCATCGAATACATTGTGAAGATTAAGATAACATAAACGAAGCCATGCTTCACGGCTTGGAGCATCAGATACTATACCGAGTTTTAAACCTCTTTTTGCTAATTTGAAAAGAGTCGATATAACCTGCGGATAAGGGACGAGCGAGGCTTCCTTCGCTCTGCGGTACCCGACTATCCCTGAAGCAAGGAATTTATAATCAAGGATTCCGTTATTTATCTCAAGTATAAAATCATTGAACACCTCCTGATACTCCCAACCCTTTTCTTCGTATATTTCCATTATTAGCTTATGGGCCTCTTCTTTATCGAATTTCAATCCTGCCTCCGCCATCGAAGACAAACCGGAATCAATCGCGTTCTCCTTCAGCCGAACGAAGTCTATAATTGTATTATCGAGATCTAATATTATGGCGCGTATCATTTATGCTACTGATTTTAATTAATTATACAACCGTCAAAACTAACCTCAACTTGTGGATTATTCAAGTGTAAAGTGGGTGAACGCTTAGTTTCTTTTGTCACCCTCAAGGGAGGAGGGTTAACCTCCCCTCCTTTCTTAGGAGAATCAGTGTCATTGCGAGGAACAGCGTAATTGTGACGTGGCAATCTCGTATCGTATTTGAAATAGTTTGAGATTGGCTTACGCCTGTCTTCGGCTGCTTCGCCGTTACACTCTTCGCAAAGACGCGAGAGGCAGTGGTCTGTCTGAATCCTGACTCGCACGGAAAACTCAGACCTACACGTTTTTGTTTCCCCGCCTATCTTGACTCTTACTTGCTTTCAGGGTATCTTTGTTCGGTTGAAATGCAACATTTAACAGCCCTAACCGTAAATTTATATGAACAGTGAAGAGAAAACCGATTACGAATTGATAGATGAGGCGATCGATGGAAACGAAGCGGCATATGGCATTATCATGGAGCGATACAAGAATTCTCTCCATGGAATTTTATACAGAATGGTTCAAAACCAGGAAGAGACGCAAGACCTGGTTCAGGAAGCTTTTATCAAGGCATATAATGCCCTTAGTACTTTCAATAAGCAGTATTCCTTCAGTACATGGCTCTTTAAGATCGCATCAAACAATTGTATCGATCATCTGAGGAAAAAGCGATTAAACACAACATCAATTGACAGGTCTATTGAAACAAAAGATGGAAGCATAACCCAGGATATTCCTGATTACTCTTACAATCCGGAAATGGACACGGTCAGGAATGAAATGATCAATACCATTCATGATGTAATTGATCAACTCCCGGAGAAATACAGAGAGGTAATAAATTTGAGACATAAGCAGGACAAGAGCTATGAAGAGATCTCCACGGAGTTGGATCTGCCTATAGGCACGGTAAAAGCCCGCATCTTCCGGGCTCGTGAGATTCTGAAAAAATCACTTAGGAAAATGAATCTAAGATGAGGGTTCTCAAAACCATAATTAACGCAACGATTTTCCTCTCGCTGCTATCCGGGAATCTTTATGCTCAGCGGATGTCCACATTCTCCAAAGAAGTAGATCTAACTGATCAGAAAAGTCTTGAAATCAATTTGAGTCTGAGCGGCGGGAAGGTTTGGTTCACTAAATCACCCTACGACAAACTCTTCATGATAGAGGTCGAATATAACAGTGAAGAGTTACGACCAAGATACAGATATGACGAAGATGAACTCTCACTCTCCTTCGGGCTTCAATCAAAAAGCGATCAGTTCGACGACGATGAATGGATAAGTTTCAAATTCAATGATAAAGACTTTAACATTGGATTATCGTCGGTAAAAAAGACGTCCTGGGATCTGAAATTCACCGACAAAGTTCCGCTCGACATTAACCTATCCGCCAGCGCCATAAAAGGGAATTTTGATTTTACGGGCATGATGATAAGAAATCTGAACATCGAAACAGGCGCGAGTAAGACATTCATCAGTTTTGATGAACCGAATCCCATCAGGATGAAAGAATTCAGTTTAGAACTCGGATTGGCAAAGTTCAGGGGGAAACATCTCCTCAACGCAAATTTCGAGGAGATGACAATTGACGGCGGCATTGGCAAAAGTACTTTAGATTTCACAGGTGAGGTGATAGACAAATCTTATGTGCAGATGGAGCTCGGTTTCAGTTCCACAACAATAATTTTACCACGAAATGTCGGTGTGAAAATTTACGCTGAAGTATCGTTATTCACTTCATTTGACACAAACGAGCTTATCGAAGTCGATGATGACGAGTATGAAAGTCCGAATTGGGGAGTTACGGAAGGCGAATTGGTCATTGATATAGAGGCATCTATCGGGTTCGTGGAGTTCATCTTCGAGGATTGATTGACTGAAAATACAATTTAGATTTTTTAATTTCTTTTACTTCACAACATAATTTATAATATCCGATCGCTCTTTACACACCCCGTCTTTTGGCTTCGCCAAAATCCACCCCTCTTGATAGAGGGGAATTTTTCGCATTATAGATGCGATGAGAGCGGTCAGTCTGAATCCTGGCTCGCACAATATGAAAAATAGAAATGTGGAGTACATCAACTGTGTTGATGTTGCATTGACTCAGTCAATGCACTCCAAAAGATTACCATCTAAAATCCCGACTCGCACAGTACCGAAGTCATAGTATAAATAAAAACGGCGATCCGAAGGACCGCCGCTCTTACTTCACCTAAGATCTGAGATTAATCTTCCAAATTATATTTAGACTTATTTACGATAATGTCGATATTGTAAATAGCAAGTTCTCTCCATCGGCTGTCACGTCTGGCTTTTTCAAATGCCGCAATGGCTTCCGCTTCCATCGTAAGGCATTTGTAAGCCAACCCGAGTTCTATCCATGAACCGCCGTTGGTCGCTTTTATTCCCGTTGCTGCAAGAGCCGCATCCCTCGCACCCTCACAATTGTTCATCTGATTATACGCTTCGGCGAGATGAAAGAAGGCTCTCGAATCTCTTTTGTTGAGAGACGTCGCCTTCTCTTGAAGTGAAACAGCTTTTGCCCAATCACCTTTTTTGGAATATGCTATACCCTGATCTCTGTATGCCCTTGCCAATTTTGGATCGGCTTTTATCGCTTTCTGAGTGGCTTTGATTACCTTATCATAGTTTTTACGATTGAGTTCAATCGCGCCTATATTCGTCCATGCTTTTGCGTCCATTGGATTAAGTGAAGTCGCTGTCTCAAAATCCTTGATCGCCATGTCATAATTTCGGTCAGAAAGATATGAATTTCCACGCGCATAATAGGCTTTGGACATCGTGGGATCGGCTTTAATTGCCCGGGTAAATTGTTTTATCGACTCTTTATTGTTTCGCTGACGTTTGGCGATTATACCCTTCATGTAATAAGCGCTGGAATAGTTAGCATCAAACATCAAAACTGTATCGTACTTCTCTAACGCTTTTGCATAACTGCCCTTCTTATATTCAAGATTCCCATCGTTGTAATTTAAACCGATGATATTTTTAAGTTCTTTTCTGTACTTGTCATTATCGGGATCGAGCTCGATAGAACGACGAATATTACTTCCCGCTTCCACATAATTCTTTTCTCTTACATTGATCTTGCCATAGAGGAAATATGCAGGGGCAAATTGTGAATCTATTCCAAGAAGATTTTTCAGCGAATCTTTGGCAACACTGATGTTTCCATCTGTAAATGCTTTATTTGCTCCCACCATAAGATTATTGATTATCCGCTCTTTCGCCTCTTCATCTGTTTCTCCGCTCTGGGCGTAAAGCGGATGTCCCGACAGCATTAGCAGTACGCTATAGATGACTAATTTAGTGGTGATTCTCATTCGCTACGATTCCTTATAATTAACGTTTCTCCCAACTTGTGCCGAAGGCGGGATTCGAACCCGCACACCCGTTAGAGCACTGCCCCCTCAAGACAGCGTGTCTACCAGTTCCACCACTTCGGCTAATATCATTCAATTGCCGTAGTTTTGGTCATCTGATAGTGCGGGAGCTGATGGTGCAGGCAGGGTTGCGCCCTGTCCTGTTGTTTGTTCCCTCGCAGCTTCCTGAATAAGACTGATACTCCCCTTATCAGGATTTGATGTGAAACTAATCATGATGGCTATGACCATAAAAGCCGCTACAAGACCTACTGTCAATTTTTGCAGGAAACTTGCTGCTCCTCTACCACCGAAAACAGCGCTTGTTCCCGCTCCGCCAAAAGCGCCGGCAAGACCCCCGCCCTTACTCGACTGCATTAAAATTGTGATCATAAGAGTCAAACTGACAAAGATGTGAACTGTCACTAAAATTCCGTACAAATTATCATTACTCCTTACTTATATCTTCTGCTATAGCTGCAATGCCGTTAAACGATTCCTGTTTCAAACTTGCGCCGCCAATAAGCGCTCCGTCGATATCCGGCTGACTCAGCAGCTCTTTTGCATTCGCCAAAGATACACTGCCGCCATATAAAATCAAAATACTTTTTCCCGCTTCTTCTCCCGCATTCTCACTTACGATATTCCTGATATATTTGTGCATCTCCTCCGCCTGTTCGGGAGTAGCATTTTTCCCCGTACCAATCGCCCAGACAGGCTCGTATGCTATAACGAGATTCTTCAGTTCACTCTCCGACAAGTCCTGAAGAAACACATCTACCTGCCTCTTTACTACCTCCTCCTGCTCCCCGTTTTCCCTCTGTTCGAGCGATTCCCCTACGCATCCGATAGGGTGAAATCCGTTTGAAAGCGCATGCTTCATTTTCTTCGCAATCATCTCGTCAGTTTCGCCAAAAAGGGCGCGCCTCTCTGAATGTCCGATAATCACCCAATTCACTCCGGCAGAGCGTATCATATCCAGGGAAATCTCACCCGTATACGCCCCTGAGTCCTTATAATGGCAGTTTTGCGCGGCAATCAGCAGTGTTGAATCTTTTAGCCTTTGACCTACAACTCCGAGCGACATGAACGCCGGACTAATCAGCACATCGATATTCTCAAAGGATTTTGTACCTTCCGCGACCGCTTCTGCAAGTTGATAAGAGTCATAAAGATCCAAATTCATCTTCCAGTTACCCGCTATGAGCAAACGCCTTTCCATCAATCTTTATCCTGCAGCATCTCAAGCCCGGGCAATGGATTCCCGGAAAGAAGCTCCAATGTTGCGCCCCCGCCCGTCGAAATATGAGAGACATCTTCAGAGAGATTCATCTGCTTCATAGCCAATGCGGAATCTCCACCACCTACTACCGTTGTAGCTCCCGCCTTTGTCAGTTCCACAAGTTTTCTACCGATGGAAACAGTACCGTTAGACCAGTGAGGAACCTCAAAGATACCCATAGGACCGTTCCATATCACCGTTTTTGCCCCTTCAAGCACATGATCGAACTCCGCAACTGTCATAGGTCCGATATCCACTCCCATTTTGTCGTTGCCGAGTTCGTCTATGAGACATACATCACCCAGCTCCGGTGAATCTATGGAGCTGACCGCTACACAATCGGTAGGAAGATGATAATTTATGCCCTTTTTGCTCAACTCTCTTAATATCTCCTTGCAGGTGTCTACCAAGTCATCATCGACTAAAGACTTCCCTATCGGATGCCCCATAGCTTTCAAAAAGGTAAACGCCATTCCTCCCCCTATGAGAAATGCGTCGGCAAGTTTCGAAAGATTCTTTATCACAGGTATCTTATCCGAGACCTTTGCTCCGCCAAGCACCACAACCATAGGTATCCTCGGGTTATCTACCAAATCACTCATATATTTTACTTCGGATTCCATCAAATAACCTGCGACCGCTGAATCCATAAGCTCAGGGACACCATACGTAGAAGCATGTTTCCTGTGAGCTGTACCGAACGCATCGTTGACATAAATATCGCCGTGAACCGCCAATGCCTGAGCAAACTCGCTGCCGTTCTCCGTTTCCTCCTTATGAAACCGGAGATTCTCTAACAGCAACAGCTCGCCTGCAGCAAGAGATGATGATAGAGCAAGAGAATCGGCTCCAACACAATCATCAGCGAATTTTACCTCTCTTGAAAGTATGTTTGAAAGTAATTCAGCAACAGGCTTGAGGCTCAGCTTAGCTTCTACCTTTCCGTCCGGTCTGCCGAGATGACTCATTAAGATAAGACTTCCCCCATCCTCCAACACTTTATCTATGCTCGGAATCGCAGCTTTGATGCGATAATCATCGACAACTTCTCCTTTTGCGGAGAGCGGTACATTGAAATCGGCGCGCATAAGCACGCGTTTATTCAAAAGTTTTATATTATCGAGAGTGAGTTTAGCCATTGTTAACAAAAAAACGTTTTTGCGAGATCATACAATTCTGCCGGCACGAGCTTCAGCTCGCCCGTTGCGTCTGAAAGCGGTACCGGAACTATCTCATTGCCCTTAAGCGCAGCCATCTTGCCGAAATCGCCGTCATTCACATAATCCGCCGCCGCTAAGCCGAAACGGGTTGCCAACATCCTGTCATACGCTGTGGGCGAACCGCCCCTTTGAGTATGACCGAGCACGACCGTCCTAATTTCGTCGCCTGTCTGCTTACCGACTTCCTTACCGACATATTCGGCTATGCCGCCGAGTCTTATATTTCCGAAATCATCCAAAGATTCGTCTTTGGTTACCACAGTGTCATCGCCGCCGACTGCTGCACCTTCCGATACGACGATAATATGAAATTTCTTTCCCGCCTCTTTGCGTTTATCGATTACATCCACTACCTCGGAGACAGACATTGGAAACTCAGGGAGCATTATGCAGTGAGCGCTGCCGGCAATTCCCGCATGAAGAGCTATCCACCCGGCATGCCTCCCCATAACCTCCACCACTATTGTCCGATGATGGGACCTGGCTGTAGTAGTCAATCGGTCGATGGCTTCTACCGCAATCGTCAGAGCGGTGTCGAATCCGAATGTCGAATCGGTAGCCGACAGATCATTATCTATAGTCTTCGGCACACCGACGCACGCTGTGCCTTCCTCTGTGAGTTTAGTGGCTACACGCAGGGTATCGTCCCCGCCTATGGCGATAATAGCATCAAATTTGAATCGCTTAATATTCTCTTTTACGCTTTTAAGCTGTTCATCATCCTTATACGGGTTGGTGCGGGAAGTGCCGAGAATAGTCCCGCCCTCACGAATTATTCCCGCCATATCGGATGATTTCAACTGATACACGTCACCCTCGACAAGTCCCTTCCATCCATCCCTTATTCCGTACACTTCGTGACCGTGAACATCTACCGACCGCCTGACAACACCCCTGATGGCGGCGTTCAATCCGGGACAATCGCCTCCACCCGTTAATATCCCAATTCGCATTGTTCAGTTCCCTCGCTCTTTTAAAATTCTATCATTTACGCCGATTTATCGAAAAAAAATATTACAGCAACAATCAAGAAGATGCAAGAGTTATATTATGGAATCGTCCCAAACGAAAGATAATACCAAGTCAGGTGCGTCACTCTCGACACACCCCGCCCTGCGGGCACCTCTCTTTTTAGAGGGGAATTATCTAACTCTATCTCATTTGTAAACGATCCGTTGTAAGGATACGAGAGTGCGAGTCAGGATAAATCACACCCTCGACCGCCAGCTGGCGGACACTCCCCCTCAAGGGGAGAGATATTTTCTCCCCTCCTTTTCAAGGAGGGGAAATGCTGCAAGCGTAGGGGTGGTTTTCTCTTCTGCGTCTAAATATTCTCTTGTCCGAGCCGTAATGCTCGGGTATATTTAGGCAGAGGAGTTCAATGACGGTAATACTCGTACTCGTTTACATTGCTCTAACACGTTTGGTAATGTGGGTGTTCGAAGATACAATTTTCAAATGGGGTGTCAAAATGTTTTTCATTATTCTCCTCAATGCGGCGGCTACCTATCTCATGTATGATTTCATTGACGATCAGTTTCAATACGTAAGGGACACTCATAAGAATTACTATAAACGTTACGATAACCTGACCGATTAGCAATGAAGGTAATCAGCGGTCAGGGTTACCGCCGATGGCGGGACTAACGGTAGAAAACCCTCTCCCCTTTAGGGGAGTGTCCCGTCAACTGACGGACGAGGGGTGTAACTGTCCGGTTACTTCTAAAATAAAAATATATCAACAATTACATCCCCCGCTCCTGTGGAGCACCCTTCAAAGGGGGAGAAATTCGTCATTGCTTCACCTTTATAAATCAGGTTCCCAAAGACAATAGTTAATGAAGAGTGCGAGTCAGGATTTACTCAGTTCCGACAACGGCAGTAACCCTAGCCCGCACATCCTACCACATCCGGATAACGTCCGTATCCCCGCATGCTGCGGGATTAAAAAAATCCCTGACTGCCACAAAAAATTCTCTAAATCATACCGCTGCCAAGCAGCAAAGCGAGAGTGAGCAGCATCCCTCCAACCAAGTTTCGTACGTGACGCATCCTTACCTTCTTAATCAGACGATTACCTATAAAAGAACCGAGAAACGCCGTCAACACTGCTGCGGATATTAAATTCACTCCTCCCGAATCAACAATGGTAGTCATAGTTCCTCCGAAAAACAGACTGCCGTAGACAGCAACCCGCGACAGGTCAACTACAACCGAACAAACGACTCCGGTGCCTATGAACTTGGTTTTATCATCAATAGAACGGATGAGAAATGCGCTGCGAAGAGCGCCCTGATGACCCGAAAGTCCACCGAAAAATCCCGAAAGAGCGCCGCCAAACGGAATATACTTCTTCGGAAATGAGAGCTCATCGAATCGTTTAGACAGTTCCAACAGAGCAAAAAACATCATGAGCGAAGCAACAACCAATTTGAGAATCGTTAGTTCGCGAACACCATAGAATTCGTATGAATACAACGGCGCAGATGAAGCGATCCGAGTCAACAGATAAGCGCCGAAAGCCGAAAAGACGAGTCCTGGGATTATAAAACGAACGGCGATCTTCCAATCAGCATACCTGCCTACAAGCATTAGTTTGAACAGATTATTAGAGAGATGAACAACCGCTGTCATCGCCACCGCCGCCTCAACAGGAAAGAAAATCGCAAAAACGGGCATCAGCAGAGTTCCGATACCAAACCCGGAAAAGAGTGTCAAAGCAGCCACCACGAGGGCGGCAGCCATTACAGACAAATACATTAACATCGGTTCATTCTCATAAAATATTAATTAGAGAATGAATATATGACTACTCTAATAAAATAAAAAGCCCCGAGTTTCCTCAGGGCTTAATTTTCTCATTTATTCATCAAATACGGGTCAATATGCCCACCCGTATGCCGTCCATTTCATTATCTTTATCCTCATTTTTCGTTTACATTTTTATATACGTAAATGTGAAGATTTTGTTCCAATTTGGTTATTATTTACCGTGCGGGTTAGAGCTTGCCCTGACCGCACGACAAGTTCAAAATTGGTTATTTATGATTAATTGAATAATATTTATCTTATTTACATTTCATTTCCTGTTCAATTTCCTGATTTTACCGCTAATTAATTACATATTAGCAATTTAAATTAATTTTCATTTCTACTTTCATTTCCGATATTATTTCCGTAATGATTCGTCTGAAAACAGTTATAACTTTTTATGATTTACGATGGACTAACTGAAAGATTGGAACTATTGCAAAGACGGATTCTCCCGCACATTCACTACGAGAGTCACCTCTTCTAATTGACGGTCGTCCACCCTTCTGTCCATTAGGTCTACTAATTTCGAATCAAATATTTTGCGGGATTGTTTCCAATTAACATCAGATATTCAATTACAAATATAAGAATCTACTTTAGGATCGGTAATGTTAAAGAAGGTAGATTCATTTTTGAGACTACAGATTGAACTAATTCTCGGAAGTATGGCCAAATTTGTTTTGGCAATGTAATTTCTTTGTATAATTCCCAAAATTCTTTAGGTATACTACCTTTGAATGAAAATATTGAAGAATACTCTGCTTTAATTATCAGAGGATTTTTCCCTCTCCCAGGAATAGGTGTATCAAATATTAAATTTCCCGAGATAATTACCTCCCCATCTTTTTTATTTATGGATTGGACCGTATACCTATCTTCTATCCTGATACTTACTTTATCTTTATTTACTAGATTCTTCGGAATGACTGATGCCTCTAAATCTATTAGCTGAATTTCAGATAACTCGACATTTTCTAAGAAATGCCTATACTGTGATGGAGATATTAATTTTTGATATTCCTTAAGTTGGCTCATACATACTCTTCCATATTCTTTTTACTTGGAATTCCGATGTCATAAATCCTTTGATATCTAGGCCACTCTTCCTCGAGGTACATTGAGGTTTTTTTTATCGATAATTGAACTGTGATTTGATTCATTCTATAATTTATCAAGTTACTAACTTTGCTCCAAATATCTTGTGAAGCATCTAATTCGCCAATTTTACGAGAAATGATAGAAGAAATAAATTGATTCACACTAACTCCATCTAGTTTTGCTGCTTCTTTAATATCTCTGTGGAGTGGTCGTGGGATACGAAGCATTAGATTGCCGCTCGGTAATTCGTCTTCATAGGATGGAGATTTGATTTTTATTCCATCTTCTAAAAGTAATTCAAATAGCTCTTTTTTATCCTGCTCGAGCAATTTAAGGGCAGCTTCTATCGTATTGGCTGTGGCATAACAGGTACCACGACCCAAATCAGGATAAAATACAGTCCAGGTATTATCATGATGATTATATTCAGACTGTATGTTATACTTTAGCGCTAAATAATAGTTAATGTCCTTTTTCAATCGTTATCCTCCATGTAATTCTCTAATGCTCTTATATAATACTTTTACACCATCTTCTCTAATAACATCCTTTGTACCTTTTGAGTGACCCTTCGAGATCTTAAGAATTCCATACTTAAAGTATTCAGGTGATATATCCAGACAAGAGTGAGACCAACGAGATGAGGTATGGCTTGAACTACCTCCTCTATTGGTAAAGCCGAGTCCTTCGAGTACATTTTCTGCTTCATCATATGACAGTTCTTTTGGGGACCGAGACTGACCCAACCACGACTTTGCAATTCTCAGTGCCTTTTGTTTATTCATTCATTAATAATGATATCATATATAATATCATTTGTCAAGTATTATTTACGGTGTTAACTGAGAAATGTTTAGCTATAAATGATATTATTTTTTAAGGAACTATTGCAAAGGCGGATTCTCCCGCACATTCACTACGAGAGCCACTTCTTCTAATTGACGGTCGTCCACCCTTCTGCCCATTAGGTCTGCGATGTATGTATCGGTTTTCTTCCGATTTTTGCTTTCTTTTTTAAGTCTGCGCGGAAACCTGTCACTGAAATTATCTATTTCAAACTCCGCATCCCACGGTTCGAGTACGTTCCAGCGTTTCGATTGTATCCTTGCGGTTATGTCTATCCCGAGTTCGTCATCCTGCAGGGTAATGGTATCACCGACTTCAAGCTTATCATACGGATACCCGTCCGGATCCGCCTCATAAAGGTCAATCGCTGAAACGGTGTACTTAACCTTTGCGTTCTTGGCTGATTGGAGAGAGTCAAATCCTTCATCCCAGAGGATTCGCGCGCCGCTTATAGGATAAAATTCGTTGGGAACGCTAATTTTAGAGGACTTTTCGAGAATCACCGAATCTATATAGAAGTCAGTTCCAATCGAATTGGAGAGTATCTTTATGATTCCTCCGGTTCCCTGTGCCGTGATTCCCTCTACCATAAGTTGAGTCCAGACTCTTGTTACGCTTGTCTGAGCGGTTTTTCCGGAGCTCGACGGTTGATCAGCGACACCGTCAAACAGTTCGAGTTTTACATTACCTGTAGTTACATACAGCCATACGTATAAGGAATATACGCTATCCAGGTCGAGTGTTACGGATTGTTTCATTCCCTCTCCGGGATCTGCATCGTTAATCAGCTGACTCTTGGAACCGTATTTGACGAAATTGGTGTTTATGTTAGCTGAAACGGGGAATGCCGCCCCAAGCGTCACTACCGACCAGTTATCCGCTATTCCTGAATTGTAATCTCCCGAAAAATCGGTGTTCAAAAGTAAATTTCTCGCCTCGACCCTTGATCTGTTAAAATACGTTGATTCTATTGTTCCGTAGGAGCCTATCGAACCAGCATCCCTGATCTGTTTGATATCGGTCCCGGAAGCATCGGCGACTATCTTAAAGTAATCTCCTACCGTAAGTCCCGAAAGCGCCGTAGTCAGAACAACTTGGCTCCCTGCTATCGAGTCCGTTATAAGCCTCCTCGCTCCGATCGTGGCGCTTCCTAAAGCTCTTGTAACTTCCATATAGTAGTTGTTCCAGGAGTCGTTCGAGGGTACTAACCGCTGATGTGCGGATATGGTTGTACCGGATAGCGCGGAAATGATATGTTCTGCGCCTTCCGTGCCGAGAATGGGATCACCACCAATATCGGCTGGCGGTTCTCCACCGCCGACAGGATAGACCACGTTAAAGAGTTCCCGTGTATCAATATTCTTACGAATGCCTCTGAGGTTCCGCGCATAACGGATACGAGCATCCCGCAGACCCCCACGCGTCATTATGCTGACTGTTTTGTCGTTATGCACTATCAGATCGGTTCCAAGCCGCTCCCTTACCTCGTCGAGGAGGTCAAGAATTGAGTTGTAATTCAATACAATATCCAATTTCGTTGCTGGGCTTATCGTTCCCACAGAAAAAGACGATTCCCCGAGAATTTCGTTTATCACCGTTGAAGGCTCCGCCTGTACATAAGGAGTCCATTTCGGGTAGACTTCGTCAAGCATATCGTATTTCAGATGTTCGCATTCAAGCCGTCCTTCCGGGGGACTGTTCCCAATTCGCAATTCGTGTTTTTGCCGAATCCTGAACGATTCATAACTCTCATCATCGAGGTTTACAACCCGGATCACTTCAAGCAGGTTAATCGAACTCCACAACTCAGTACTGAGTGTTATGCCTATGGATAAGGCGTTTATGCCGTTTAGTTCATCGTTTCGTTTAGCATAAATGATCATTGCTGTCGGAAGTACCGCTTCCCTGGCAGAGTTGGCAGCGTCATACAGCTCCAGTCTGAATTCAGCCATCTGTCAGAGCCACTTCTTATTATAACTTAACTTTATTCCGGCATTGGCAACTTTATTGAACAGAACAGATTCATTGCTATCCATATTCGGGAAGAAAGAACCTGCATCCATTGACGCTATTGCGTTCGTAAACGAGTCCGCCGAGGAATCGGCAAACTCAATCGTTTCTTTCTCGCTGTCTATCAATAACTTATCACCGTCAGATAAAGTTTTGGTAAGGCTGATTTTAGCGTTGTTATTTTTAATCGGTTTGTTCTGATTCGAGTATTTCAGCACTTCAGTGGCAGATAATTCTCTTGATAGCAGACAAATTTCATCAATTATCGCATCCGGAAATTGAGTCTGAGTGTTATCGCTCAGATATAACGTCCCCGGATTTCCTGTGAGTGGAGCAGCATTGGAATTCAGAACACCGCCTAAAACACCGTTGATATATATTCTAACTCCGGTGGAGCCGTAACTGGCTATAACAGACAACAGTTCTCCATCTTCGAACGTTTGATTTCCTGCTTCGGCATCATAGTCAACTCCTGCTGCACGTTTTCTGAAAATGAATTTGTCGTTGGTCCAATCGTAACTCAGCCGGAGATAGTTATTCGTGTCATACTGAAGTTCATATATAACCGGATCATCGGTTTCATCAGCCCATGTGGCGCCGAATTTCGGTTTTAACCAGCAGATAACAGATCCCTCGTTCTTATTTCCCGTCATGCTCCACGAAAGCGTGTCTCCCCCGTCCAAACGCAACCCATAACCGAACTTTTCTTGTGAATATGAATCTATCTCCGTTGTGGCTTTCGATGATGCGTTGGCTGTAACGGTGTCGAGTTTGATTAAAAAGACATCATCAATATAATAAGTTGTTCCAGAAAGTTGACAACCAATTCTTAAATTTCCCGTACCATCCGAACTTATTTTAAATGTCCATGAAAGTTTCTGATAATCGGTTGTAAGTGTAAACTGTTTTTCTGTAGAGGTAAGTCCCGTGAAATTTTCTACTCTTATTCTGAAATCTTCCCCCCCGCTTCCGCCTTTTGCCCAAATCGAAACGGTATACCAAGTATTTGTGACTAAACTAAGACCAGTTTGTTTAATGCCATCGCCCGTCGAATTATTTACTAACTTTTGAGCCGCCATTCCCGAATGAATCAAACTGTTTTCTTCTGTCGGTGTTGGAGCACCCCTTAAAGTCCAACCCGGAGCTAATCCCGAAACATAAGTGCCCTCCATTGAGCTATTATTTACTAAACTAACCTGACAATCCATCTGGTCTATATAAATGATTGCGCTTGCAATTTGGTCGTCTTTTCTGAATCTAAACTCGTGTGCCACCGCCCCGTCAGCCTCGAAAGTTCCCTCGAAATAAAGCCAAACATCCTCTGCATAACTTGTTCCCATATCATCTGTGCCGGTGTTCAACCGTCGAGTATGAACGGTTGAATTGCCAACTATGTCGAGATATAAATCATCCGCACCCGTAAACTTATCTACGTATATCCAAAACCTATAAAAATAATCTTGATTGTTCACGAGTGTGCCGGTTGACACATGAGCATAACTATTTACGGGTGCGAATCCAGCCCAAGCAATCTTAGCGGATTGAGTGTCATATTTTATGATAGTAGATTCGTTTGAGAGAGTAATATCGGCATCGCTTTTGCTCCATTCAGCAGAAGGATTATTCTCCTGGTCGCCATCTGTGAACTTATTATCAACCCACGGATATTGAACGCTCACAGGATCGCCACTCGACAGTTCTCCGGCAGAAAGTAATTTAGTATCAGGTGTAACATACGGCTCTACGCCTGCGCCTGAATTTCGCAAGTCTGAAATTTCGGCATTCGTTAAAGCTCTTTCGAGTAATTGGTAATGTATCAATCCATCAAATTGTTGGCTGTCCGCCGCCTGATTTATTCCGATTCTCAGTTGAGTGGGCGTTCCCTGCGGAGTTCCTAAAGCTGTAGACTTTCCTTGAACAGCCGTATCCAATTGTAACCCTGAGAAATTAGTTCCGTCAAATTTATTATTTATATCCCACCTTAACGCTATAAAATACCATTCGCCTGCCGTAAAATTTGCCGACGTGACCGATATCAAATTATCGATCGGAACATTATTCCATTCTACCCTGCTGAATAAATTATTAGAGTCATTCTTGGCAAGCAGAATCCGATTATTTGCATCAAACTGAAATTGAAATATGCCGTGTGTTAGACCGTCATCACCGTCAAAATAAGGTTTAACCCATATAATTATAGTCCCTTGATACGTATTAAGGTTGATGTAATTCTCATTTCTAATTTGTGTTCCTCTGTCGAAATAAACTAAATCCTTGCCTGTTATTTGTATGGCTTTTGACTGTTGACTCGCGAGAGATTTTCGAGTCCTATATCCAAAAGCCGAAGAGAAATTTCCTGATATGGTCGAGAGAGTCACATCGCTGAGGTTATCGTTATAATCAAAGTGCGCTACTCCAACCTTGTCCCCTTCGATCAACATCGGATTCGTGACCGCTCCGCTCAGCTCAATAATCGGTTTACTTTGTACATTGCCGGTACTGAAAACCTTGAACTCATCCGCGTTTCCAGTCATCGTAGCTTCCGTAAGAGCGTTGGAGATTGCAAACGGCTCGTCACATCTAAATCTCGCGCGAATAAGTTTCATCTCGTTACGCATCCACTGATGAGAAATATCCTGCAATTCAAAAACAGAGTCGAAGACCGCATTGTAATGCCTGTCGGATTCGTCACCGAATTCTAATCTGCCGTATTTGAACCCATCCGTGATGGATTCTTCACCCGGCGACACTGTCTCATCTTCCATAGCGAAGAGAGACTTAAGGTTCTCAATATTACTCATCAAAGTCGCATGGGAAACACCCTCGATGGTCCCTTCAATCTCAATGATTCTCGGTTTATACGTCTGCTTGAATGCTATTCTTCCATGTCGACCGGGGATGGCGACGCTTTTAACCTCAACAGGAGGTTTACCACGCCCGCTGACACGCGTTATCTCCGTAAAGAGGTCGCGAATTGATTTGCCGTTCCACTTGATCGAATCGGTGAATGCCATTTACACCTCTATATTATTGCCGTTAACTCACTGCTTTCACTGTATGCAGAATTGTCAGGTTCGGAAATTATGTGCCGGTTAGGGTCCACCGCCGATGGCGGGACTTTTGCTTGCCCTGACAGCTACCTATCACGTCTTTGCGAGGAGTCCTGTCAGTTGGCGGACGACGTGGCAATCTCGTGCTATACTCATCTTAAAGTCTGAGATTGCTTCGACCTGACAGCACTCATTACATCTTACCGCCTCATAGACCTCGCAAGTTCTAAATTGTTGAGATAAAGCTGCAGAGCGTTTTTCTTTTGGGTTACCGGTCCGAGCCTGTCGCTAAGTTTTTTCAGACGCGCGTCACGAAGCTTCGTAAAGTCCGACTCGATGACTTGCATAGAGGCGCTGTCCTTCTCCATGTCACCTACGGCTAACGGATTGGTCTTCACCTTCACCGTTGGCCAGACCGATTCAAAATAGTTAATGAGGCGGGTGTTGTTCTCCGCAAGTGCGGTTTTATACGTTTCCAATGCTTCAAGCGGGTAGTGCCGGATCTGTTTGGTGAGTTCGCGCTGTTCCTCTATCTGGGCGATCTTTCGCAGGTTCATAGCCGTCTCGAGCGCAAGTTTCCGGCTGACCTTATCGTCTGTCAGCACCGCGTCTCTTATAGACGTTTTTGCTTCTTTCAGGAGTTTTTGATACGCCCCTTCTTCCTCATCATCAGCGTAGATAACAGACTGCTCCTCCGCTCGCAACTCTCTGAGACTGTTTTGTATCTGCGCGAGATGCTTTGCTTCTTCTGCTTCGAAAAGAGAATTAAAACCGGATTTTATCTTCTCTGATTCCATCTTCGTATACTCTTCCGAATAGCGCTCATCCTTACCCAGAGCCGATAACTCATTCTCTCTTTTAACACGCAGTTCTTCGGTGCGCGCATGATGTTCCTCCACCAAACCGGGGAAGAGACTTTTTACTCCGCTTATAACATCCCCGCCGTATATCGGCTCTTCCTGGTCAGTGACTCCAATCTTCTCTTTCGGTTCTGTAGTCATTTATTTACCTCATTATTGATTTTATTTAGATGAGATTGCCGCAGTCGTTCTCCAGAGCAAGTGGAGAACTCCCTCGCAATAACCGTGAATTTTCCTTCCTCCGTCATTACGAGGAATCCGCAGCTTACCGATGACGAAGTAATCTCAGATTCAATTCTTATGTGTTCCACACTGTCAAATCCGCAACCCGGCTGCCCTGAGTTGGGCGATAGTTTCGTTCGCCAAATCCTCCGCTACTTCTGTCAGCTGCGCACTATCTGCGAGGTTGATCTCTCCGTTGAAAATATTATTTATCTCAATTGCGGGAAGGTTTGTTCCGGATATGTCCGACCCTCCGGCAGGTAGCGATGTTCCCGGCAGAATTCCCGAAGAATTGAACCGAGTTCTTATAAACCTCCTCCATATTTCGAGCGACTCCTGCTGAATTGCCCTGCTCGTATTGAGGATACCGATAAGAAGATTAGCCTGAATCTCCGTGATACCGACGAAATGCCTGAACGAAGTCGAGCGTTTCGGGTCATTGTCATCCTCCTCATTTAAGCGTTCTCCGCCGTCATCGGGATTCGGCTTATGCTTTCTCGGACCGAACAGGCTTCCCTCACGCCTCGCGGACTCTATGTAAAGTCTCAATTCCTCATGCGTACCGGTAACGGAAAGTATCGCCTCTCTCACATCCGCGAGAAAGAAACCTCGACCGTTAAAATCGCCGACGCTCTCACCGAGCATAGAATTAATCCGATGCTGATTCACTCTTACCTCCGAATTCGGTTAGCGATCCCAACGATGGTTTCTTTATCAAATCATATTCGGGCTGAAGGTCATAGGCAGGATATCTGTCCATAATAAGTAATAACTGCGGATACGATAATTTATTCAGAATATAGTCCACGCGCCAATTGGTCAGCGACACTACCGTAGCTACTATATCCGCCAACTCGAATCTCAAAGAACCCTCAGCCCGCTGATTTTTTTTAATATGTCTTCTAAGTTGTGCATATTAAGGAGCTTGCCGACAACCTCTTTGAGATTGTCGAAACCGGTCTTCTCGAGTTCATCCGTTTTCACCGTTGAATTAGCTGCCTCGAAGACTTCATTCTCATCAAGGAACATCTGCACAATGCGTATGATATGGTCGAAAGGCATATCAAGCAGTTTGTCCACAGTCGATTCAATCTCGTCGTCATTTTTTGATTTCAGAGATTCAACCGCTATGTATACTCCGTCTCTGTATTTTGCAATTGATTTCGAAATCGCCCGCATCTGCGTAAGCGTTCGGGGCTTGACAGTGTAGCTGTTCTCCCCTATCGACACCTCTTCAGGCTGAGCCGTGATAACAGCCGCCGCTTTTTCATCTGTCATAAAAAATCCCTCCTATATTAACGGAGGGAGTAAGGGAGAATCTGTTTTTAAGAGTATGAGTCAGGTTAAATGGAAAATTGTAGGAGTCAGGATTTCGCATTGACTGCCTTTATATTACTTCAAATTAGATCAAGATGAATTTTTATGCCTTCATCAATAATATTCATCTTATTATTATCCAGATTACCGATACTGCCTATCACCCGTGCTTTGGAAATAGTCCGAATCTGGTCACACAGCGCAAAACATTTAATATTGACGCCGCCCTCACCTTTTCCGATAGGAATATGCACTAACGAATTACGTTTCAAGTTCGAAGCGGAAAAGGGAACGAAAGTTACATTCGGGCTTAATTCATTCGATATTTCTTCTTGAATGTTTACTGCAGGACGTATTTTCCCGATCTCGTACTTGTCAAATGGTGGATCACAATTCACCAGGAATACCTCACCTCTAACAAACTTAGGTGTCGGTAGATTAGAACGTTTTAATTTACCGAATCCGGTTTTTTTCACAACCCTTCAACGCTCACATAATCCCAAACTTCGGCTTCTTTCTCCAATATTTCGTTATTTGCATTATACGCTTCTCTGAGATTTTGTTGAATTCTTTCTCTTTTAGTTTTTTTTACTATACTCCTTATAGATTCACGTAATAGCTCCGCTTTTGAACTATTCAGGTAATCGATTGCCTGCTCGAATTCAACGTAGAGATCTATCGGCAAACCAAAGTTAATAAACTTTTGCTCTTTTGCAATTTTGGATAAAGTACCCATATCATTCTCCTTTTTCATATCAAAACAATATATAATATTTCATATCAATATGCAATACATAATATGCATATCGGTCTGATATATAACTTTCTTAAGTATTATCATAGATGAGGATGATAACTCTAACACTGTGCGAGTCAGGACGTCAATGACGCTCCTCTTAGCCCTGAATGCCTATCGCATCAAAGATGCGATAAGTTCCCCTCTAAAAAGAGGGGTGGATTCGAGACACAGCAGTGTCGAGAAGACGGGGTGTATAAGGAGCAGGAATTTACCGTTATTACAATAGGTATTTAAGCCGTCGCATCGTTTATAGTGAAGAAAGTGTCTGCGCCGTCTGCCGAAGGGAGTATCTCGAACTCAACGGGAACGAATGTGATACCGTCTCTCTTGAACGGTGATTCGGAATTGCCGAGCGAGACTATCTTTGCGAAAGTGAGTGTCCGGTCGAAGCCCGCCGGGTTGCCCTTTGACACAACGAAACTTCCCGTTACGGCTCCCCTGTCGGTTCCTCCGAAAGTGAGTGTCTGTCCCGAGATGCCGCTTGCCGGCAGTCCGTAACCGACTGCGAAGTTTGCCAACGCCGCTTCTGCGACATTCGCCTTTCCGAAGAGTCTTCTCCGGACAAGTTTCTTCTTCTGAACTCCCACCGACTGGTCAACCATCGCATCGAACCACTCCTGCTCCTGGCTGAGTACGAAACCGCCTTCCGTTGCTCCTAAGGCAACTCCGTCGATGCTCAGATCCCCCTGCCCTACAAGTATGTTGTCAGTTGTTATAGCCATATTTTCCTCTCATGTTGAAGTTTCATTTATAGACAAGTTGTCAGGGTGCGAGTCAGGATTCCTCCTGACCACCACAAAATAATCAAAAACCGTAATGCGGCATCCTCCGTTAATCAAGGGGGAATCTGAATTAACGCTCTGAGGCGCTTGCCGCATCACGTAGATTTTATCGCGAACATCTGAAACGTCAAATCCTGATGATGCTCCTTCTGGTGCTGGGGGTCATACAGCGCTTCGGAGCTTTTGTCGAGAAAGATACTCCTGATTCTGCCACCGGTGATGGTCATCTCCGCGTTGTGCAGCAGGTCGACCACCCTATCGGTTATATTTCCTAACCGTGTCATGTCGACACTGCCGTTATCGCTGTCATCGGCGAACGCTTTGATCAGCAGCTGCCATCGTTCCATTTGCGATTCGTGCAGCTGCCGGCTTCCCTCTATCATCAGCAGAGGATTATCGGTCTGCATCGGACGTTTTGAGCCTGTCCATATCTTTCCGCCGCTTCCGAGATACGATGCCCCTTGCAGTGTTGCGTCTGTGTCGAGCTGCCTCCACACCGCAGACAGAATTTCATTTTGAGCAAACATCAGCTTCTACTCCTTTCTCTCAGCAGAACTTCCCAGTGCGAACGCCAGTCCCGCTTGGCGACGATCTCATACTCTGTTCCCCCGTCGGAAACGATATCGCGTACCCTGAAATCGGAGCTTATTTTCGTGGCGGTGAACATGATGAGGTCAGCGCTCAGCTCTTCGCCCGAACCGTCCCGCACGATGTCGCTCCGCTTGGTAGTGTACGGCTGAATGTCACACTCGATTGCCGCTTGAATAGTTGTTGTGGAAGGAATGTACTCACCGCTGATAGCGTTTTGCGTACCGGCGCTTTTTCGGAGAATGGAAACAGTCCGTTTGGATCTGTCGTCTATAAATGTCATCACTCCTGCTCTCTCCTTTTTAGGGCTTCCTTTATTTCTATAAGCGACTCTTCGATGTTTTTCAATCGAACGTCCAGGACATCTTTGCGCGCGTAATCTTTTTTTATGTTTTCAACTTCTTCTTTATATCCTGAGATACCGCCGTAGTTTATTCCCGCCGTGAAGATGACGGAGATTATCCCTATCAGCAGGAAGACACTGTTGAGGTTGAAACCGCCTCTTAGTTCTGAATTATTCATATGCTTCCAATAAATTTTGTTTGCGAATCAGGATATCGAAATTACAGTCGTTGCGAGGAATGAAATGACGAAGCAATCTCATAATTAATACTGTGGAAAGATTTGAGATTGCTTCATCCGCTTGCTGACGGATTCGCAATGACAATAAAACCAGGTTAAGAGCCACCGCCGATAGCGGGACTTTTGCTTGCCCTGACCGCAACTCAATCACCCGCGAACCGTCCTGATAGTCTGTGGTCGAAAGCCGATCCGTTCGAAATTGTCCGCTAATTTGAGCAGATCTCTCTTCTCGAGTTCCACTTCCCCCCGCTCGTACCGCTGCCACGTATCATCGCTGGAGACGATAGCCCTGTATGCCAATGCAAGAGTCAGAAAGAGATTGTGAGAATAACCTTTCAGACGCAACGGTGTCGATTGAGCCGCTGTGAAACTGAAAAGCCCCTCGACGGGAGAGGAAGCATCCGCCGTGACGATGTTATCCCCGCTGTCGATCAGAGTGAACCCGGATTCCACGTATTTGCCGGGAGATTCGAACACCTTCGCGTCAGAGTCATGCGACAGTATCGCTTTGTCAATATATTTCCTGTTCAGGTCAAACAGATTCTCCACCTGCCCGTCAGTCATTACGGAGGAGGAAATATCACCCCTGAAAAGCCTGAACCGGCTTATAAGTTCCGTCATTGTGCTTCGCGCCATCTTTTCGCTCTCCTATGTGTCAGCCTACCGACTGATTTCTATCTATTCGATTTATGTCAGGGTTGGTTGGTCTCAAAGAAAGTTGAGACGGGTGTGTCAGGAGTTGGAAGTTACCGTCATTGCGAGAAGTGACATAGTCACGACGTGGCAATCTCTATTTTATGACATTAAAAGATGCGAGATTACCCGCTTGATTGTAGTCGTGCATGACAAGCAGGGTACAAGTCTTAGTTTATACTATTCACCTAAATATAGTCTATATAAACCGGATTCGGTTTTAACTATCAATTTCGTCTTTTCAAGTTTAGATAAATCACGACCGGCTGCTCTTATTTTAACTTTTCTGTACAACGATTCAAATGGAGCGTTTTTGAAAATACTCTTAGCAGAGAATTCGTATTTTTCATCATCCAAGCTTAGAATAGCCGTAAGTAAGTCATACTGTCGCTGATTTAAATCTCCATCATTCTGAAGCTCTAAATAATTGCTTTTCAGCGCTAACTTCCTTACCCATATCATTAATTTTGCATGAATATTTTCTAATGACCATATCATTCCATCCATCATAAAACCGATGAACGGAGTCAAGTCCTGATTTTTATCTTGAATAGTTTTACTGAATACTATAAAGTATTCATCCAAATTTCGATAATAGTAGTTTGATAACATCTCCGGAGCATATTTATAGCCCGCGTATCTTAATAAGGAGGCTTCAAGTAATCTTGCCGTTCTGCCGTTCCCATCACTGAATGGATGAATCTTACCTAAATGATAGTGAGCAATTGCAGCACGATATATCGGATCGATAATCTTTAGATCAGCAGAATTTAACCACTCTTCATTAAATTTCATGAGTCTCACTACATCCTTTGCAATCTTAGGAGGTTTATATATACCGCCATGCGCTTTATCACCAACCTCAACACCACTTCTCCTATATTTACCCGGAACATTTACTTCATTTTTTAGTCGTGCAGTAATTAATTTATGAGATACTAATATAAGATCCTCTTTGATGATTGGCATAACTCCTACCTCGCCATGCTCTTTCAATAAGCTATAAGCCACTCGTAGATTTACTATTTGCTGCTCAGCATCATCCAATAATTCCTTTGAATTAGACTTATCCAACAGATCGCCGACTTCATCCTCTGTAAGGGGATTACCCTCTATCCCCGCCGTGCCGTGTATGGATTTTCTGATAACCTCTTCCTCTAATGCGTCAGCAAATTTTTGACCTATCGGAATTTGGTTAGCGTTATACAGAGTTTTAATCCTCAGCAATTTTTCGTTCAGTAGAGTTTCATCGAAATAACGGCTGAACTTAAATCGAGCCTTATTTGAGAGTATAACTGTTTTTATTTTATCGTTTTCTAACATCTTCTTCTCTTTTGATATGAATATAGGACTTAATCTGTAGTTTGTCAAGTATTATTACGTATTTATGGCACGCTGAATGACCCACTTAACCTATTGTTTATACAGTTTATATGCAATATTATCTTGTTTATGTTGGCATACTGTTTGGCATTCTATTTGGCACCGTTTATGGTATAAGAAACGACATACAAATTTACAGATTATCTATTAAATTACTTCCTCCCCCTTTTCACCTTCCCCTCCCACTCGGCGATAGTGACGTTTTCTTCCATCTTGGGCAGTCGCCAGAGACCTGTAATCTCAGCCTTTATGAGTCTCCCCTTTTCGTCGATGTGATGCACAACGAGGTCGGAAACCTGTTTGATTTGCACTTTCCCTTTCGGCTTCACATCGAGCTCTAATATAAGTTTACTTCCGTCTACATAATATTTCAGACTGTTCAAGCTGCCTCCTTATCTGATTTTCTCCCTTTGAGCAGACCCCGTATGCCTTCCATCTGCTTCTCTATCGAATAACGCTCGGCGATCTTCCGATAATGCTTTGAATTATAGGGTGAATCAGGCAGTATCATCGCCGCTGCCTCTCCGTCAGATCTGAAAAGAAACTCCTCTCCCCACAGTTCTTTCGCTCCTGGTCGGTCGATTATAATCGGTTTGATCCCCTTCGCCATCGCTTCGACAATCACATAAGAGAAAGATTCCGATATGCTCGCGGAGACGAGATAATCAATGCCCTCGAACCAGCGATCCATATCATCCTGCCACGGTTCAATCAAAACCCGATTCGATAAAGCTAAACGTTTGGTAAGATGTTCAAAGAATTTCTGTTCCTTGTCGCACTGCCATTCGCCTGCTATTTTCAGAACATAATCGTTTGGCAATTCGTTCAGAATATTCAGAATTGACGCTGCGTTTTTCCCTGCCTTCAAATAGCCGGCATGACCGAGCCTTTTGCCGTGCGAGCGTTTTTTGTATTTCCATTTCGAGAGGTCAATCCCGTTCGGTATGACATGAATATTCGCCGCTTTGGCTGTAGGAAACCGACAGAGGAAATCATTCTTCAGATGCTCGGAAACGAAGATCAGATCGTCAACGCTCTCCCAGTTTACCCGCTCGCCTACGGAAGTGTCATACGCCTCGAAGCCATGCACGCGACAGATGATCTGCTGCTCCCACCCCGCCATGCGTGTCGCTTCGGCGATATTGGCATCACAAAAATCAAACCAGAGAATATCCGCCCACCAAGCCAATGACGGATTGAATTCATTGGAAACCACGACGGTCTGATCTCCATCGAGTGATTCGGCTATCTCGACCGTGAACGAACCGAAGGAATCGAATATGACCAATTTTGATTTCCCGTCATGAATTTTCGCAATTTTCGAGACCTGTTTATCGGTTGCGGTCAATTGCTCCCGAATCACGCCTCGTAGCTGTACGATTGCGTCCTCCGCCTTATCTCGCAGGTTTGGCGGGAAATCACCGAACTGCCTCGCTTTCAAAACACAGTAAAGCGCCTGATCATACATGGCGTTCAGCTCATAAAGTTTTCCGAGATTCCATGCGGGCAGCCATGAGTAGAACGCTCCCGGATAGAATACGGTCGAATCGGGCATCGGGTTTTCTTCAGCCAATGCTATCGCCCTCTTGAAACAGTCTTCCGCTTCGCTCCACTTCCGTTGAAGTACTTCCTCGTTGGTCGATTCTTCCGTATCGCCTGCGGTCTCGACCGCCTCGGCCGTGGTTTTAGCCACTTTCACCGCTATCTCTCCGAGCGTAACATACGCAAGCGGTATTTCGTACCTCATCATGATGCAGTCGTGAAACACTTTTTTTGCCTTCTCTTCCTGACCCAACGCCATTCGACATCTGCCTATCTGCCAGGTG
>JADFMS010000040.1 GCA_022563775.1 Fidelibacterota bacterium
AAGATAAGAGACATTTACAAAGAGCTGAGACCGTTGATAAAAAGGATGAACATGGAAGGCAGACAGGGAGTAGTCGTTTGCAGCCCTCAGGTGAGGCCGTTTTTCAGAGCGCTGGTTGAGCCGACATTCCCCGCGGTAGCCGTGTTGTCTTACAGCGAGCTTACTCCTCAGACGGAATTACAATCAATAGGAATGGTGGGTGGAAAATCATGAAAGTTCAAAAATTTACAGCTACATCAATGAGAGATGCCCTCTTAGAAGTTACTAAGGAGCTCGGCAAAGATGCGGTTATCCTTCAATCAAGGAAGATAACAGAGGGCGGATTATTAGGAGTTGGAACTAAAAACCTGGTGGAGGTGACCGCGGTACTGGATAACAATGAGCAAGATTTTAAACAACTTAAACCCTTTGATAGTAATCCATATCTATCGACTGCTTCGCTTCCTTCCGTAGATAAAAGTTTGAGCGAGAAGCAGGAACTCAGGCTGATTTCACTTACTAACCAGGTCGAAGGTCTTCAAAATACGCTAATGGACATGTCACATAGACTTCAATATCCCAAGACGCCCTCTTTGCCCGACCCTTTCGGAGTTTATTTCATCCGGTTAGTTGACAGCGGAATACAACATGAAACTGCAAGCAAGCTGTTAAAACGTGTATACGAAAATCTTGGAGGGTTGAAGTTATCGCAAACGGCAGCAATTGAAAGGAAAATAACAGAGAATATATCACGTTTGTTAAAAAGAAAAACTTCAACGAGGAAGAATGACAGCGGACCTCTTAAAACAGCGGTTATAGGGCCGACGGGAGTAGGAAAGACCACTACAATCGCGAAATTGGCAGCATCCGCCCGGCTTTATAAAAAACTTAACGTGGCGCTTATAACTGCCGATACGTTCAGGATTGCCGCTGTGGAACAAATTAGATCATTCGCGGACATCCTGAAAATACCGATGGAAGTGGTATACTCCCGGTCAGAGATGAAAAAAGCCCTTGATATCCACGCCGAAAAGGACGCTATATTCATCGACACCACAGGTAGAAATCCTGGGGATTCTGAAAACGTATCCGAACTGTTAGGCATTGTCAGAGCAGCGAATCCTCATAATGTACATTTGGTGTTAAGTTCGACTACCGACATCGAAACCCAGAAAAACGCAATTAAAGGCTTTGGTCTGATGAACATAGACAGCCTGATATTCACAAAATTAGATGAATCGTCCAAACCGGGAACCATAATTGATATTGCAGCGAGCGCAAATAAGCCGATTTCATATCTGACCGACGGTCAGGAGGTCCCGAAAGACATCAGCGTCTGGAACGTAAATAAGTTTGTACGTGGTTTGATCAGGGCATAGCGCAAATGGACCAAGCGACGTCATTAAGGGAATTGTATATAGAGAATGAGGTATCACTGCCGAATTCCTACGCAAACGAAGGGATAGTAATTCTCGTCACGAGTGGGAAGGGCGGCGTTGGAAAAAGCCTGCTAACCGTGAATCTGGCTGCTTCCATCGGAACGGCTGAAAATCCCGTACTGATTATTGACGCTAATCCAAGGGGTACACATCTCAATATGATGATCGGGTCAAATCCCAAATACAGAATGGACGATATCGTATCAGGTGATGTCTCGATACTGGACGCTAAAGATACTACTCTGGATGGGGTCCATTTGATCGCCGGTTTTGAAGAGCTGCCGGTAAATGAGATAAAAATAAAGGAATCTGAAAAGATTGTCGGAGACAACCTGCATCGTCTCTCGCATGACTACTCATTAACTCTGATAGATTGCGGAGCATCAAGATTAGAAAATCTTGAGTGGTATTCAGCTTATTCCACTTCGATTTTAATGGTGACCACTCCCGAGATAACTTCAATAACAGATGCCTACGCATTAACGAAATATCTGTATACAAAAGCTGTGAAAGATCTTGATATACATTTATTGGTGAATCAATCACGATCTGAAAAAGATAGTAGAAATATTGCGGGAAGGTTCAACCTGATGACTAATAACTTCTTAAATCTTGAAGTCTCTTATGCCGGCCATATTCCGATGTCGGATATGGTTTCTGAATCTGTAGCTAACCAAAGCCCGGCTGTGCTTCAGAGCGGCGCGGATGGTCTCAACCGGCTTTTTAAAAAGATAATGAACCGGTTACATACGGGAGAGATGGAAAAAATAAACAACGTTCGGGAAGTGACTGAATATGCCGAACCAACCAAGATTCTTGAGAACCTGTAATGGACGGGATGGTCAGTCAATTTCTGTTCAAATCCTCATTACTGAGCTTCCTGGGGGTATTATTCTGGGGTATGCTGAACGATCTATCCTTTCAGAGCACGCTGTTACGCGGCTCGCTGACAGCTTTAGGGGTTTATTTTACAATTATAATTTATCTCTCCGTGATACGCTTAATAATGAAATCCGGAGGGAATGTCAGGGAAAAAGTTGAAGAGAATCAAACATAATAAAAAGGTGATAACGTAATGTCTGCGTGGGTCGAGTCTACAGAAAAATCATACGACAATCTCTGGGCAACATATGAGGAGACAAAGAGCGAAAAAGTAAGAGAGAAGATTTTGATGAAATATCTTCCGTTAGTACGGCAGATAGCAGGAGGTATAATAGGCAAATTACCTTCGAGTGTGTCAGTCGACGATCTGATAGATGCAGGTGTGATAGGTCTGTTGGAGTCTATTGACAGATTTGACACGAATGCGGCGGTGAAGTTCGAAACCTATGCGTACACACGCGTACGCGGCGCCATGATGGACGAATTGAGAAAAATGGACTGGGCTCCAAGGTCTCTCAGAGAAAAAAGTAAACGTGTGGAAGAGGCGTATAAGACGCTCGTTAAGCGACATGGGAGACAACCGGATCAGGATGAAATTGCCAATGAGCTCGAAGTCCCTATAGAAAAATTTCATCAGATCAACAAAGAGATAGTAGGGGTAAATCTTATGTCGCTGGATCAGGAGGTAACGTCGCACTCTGGAGAATCCACAAGTTTATATGACGTTATTGCGGAAAAAGATACGGTCGAACCTATCGAAGCAATGGAAGACAGAGAATTAAAAGATCGGATGATAATAGAAATAGAAAAACTTCCCAAAAACGAAAAACTCGTGATAGCGCTTTATTATTATGAGGAATTGACCCTTAAAGAAATAGGGAAAATATTGGGTCTCTCCGAATCAAGGATTTCTCAGATACATTCCAAGGTCGTGAAGGATTTAAAAGTACGGCTGGAGCTATAAAAAATTAAGGAAATGATTTATGCTGGATTCTCCAGCGATAAAAGGTGTTTTAAGCAAAACTCTCGAATTGACGAGGACTCACAAAGTGAGAAAACAATCGCCAACGGGAGAAAAGGACGAGTTTTTCAAGGAGGTTCGGGATAAAATTGGGGATAGAGAAAGTAGCGGCGGGGAAAAGGATCATTATCGACCGGATGAAGTAGACTTGCATGAGGCAGAGGAAGATAAAGACCAACAATCAAATCATGTCTTACCTGAAAATAAAGCAAACAAAGATTTACCGGGTGTGGTGGGTAAGTCAGTCGATATAAAAATTTAATATGAGCGACTCAAGAAGAGAATCTTTAAAAGAGAAAATCCTGAATACCGAGGATCTTCCAACGCTACCCATAACGGTGAGCAGGATATTAGAGCTGGTTGATAACCCCAAGACAACTGCCGGCATGCTGAGCGAGCTGATCAATATCGATCCCGTACTCGCTGCGAAAGTATTAAAAGTTGCAAATTCGGCCTTTTTCGGATTTCCGCGCAGGATTAGTACGCTCAACCTCGCAATAGTTATACTGGGGTTCAGCTCCCTCAAGCATTTATGCTTAAGCGTGGGAATAATGAATCTCTGGCCTGAAAACGAAAAGGGTTCAGGGCTCGAAATGAACGCCTTTTGGTCGCATTCAATCGCCACAGGTGTGGCGGCAAGACTAATCGCCAAAAAGGTAAAATATGAAATCCCCGGTGAAGCCTTTGTTTGCGGATTGATTCATGATATCGGAAAGCTGCTTCTCAACGATTTGCTGAATGAAGAATACAAAGAGATATTGAGTTCATCACAAGAGGGAATCAGACCGCTTCACGCGATTGAAGAGGATACTCTCGGGGTAGACCACAGTCTGGTTGGAGGATGGTTGACGGAAAAATGGAATCTTCCCCAAGAATTGGTCCAATCAATAAAAGCTCATCACAACATTAACGGTCAGAACGATAATTTGCTTGATATGATCGTCTATGTCGCTGATTCTCTCGCGCACCGATACAAAGTGGGAAACTCAGGAAATTTTAATCCGGATAAATTTGAAGAATGCTTGACGAACCTGTGCGAGAAGTTCGGCATAGATATGGCAAAGATAGATATGGATGAAATTATGACGGAATATGAGGAAGAATTAGTAAACTCCAAGGCGTTTTTCAATCTCAACTCAACCACATGAACAAGATTAGTATTTTCGAGCACTGATGATAAAACACAAAACTCAAAAAGAAAGAATAGAGTCTTTGTTATCGCGAATTTCCAAAGGTGAAAGTTTTGAGAGTGCAAGCGACCTGACCACAGCCGATTTTCTTTCCTTCGTGCAGGAGCTGGTATCAAAAAACATTCAAATCGAGCAACTTGAAAAAGAATTGGTGTTATCCCAGGAGGAGGTCATAAAACTTCAATCTGACAGAACCGATTACCAGGATTCAATATCGACACTTTTTGAAACACAGCGGGTATCCGAAGCGATTCAATCAAGCAGGGAGCCGGAAGCTGTTATATCGGTAATGATCACTTTTCTCGAGGATATGATAGAACCGGAGGTTTACGATTTTTACACGAACGAGAATGATCTGTTCAATCCGGAAATGACCGAGCGATTCAGTTCAGGCTCTCTGGCTACAACCATTAGTAACCTGAAGGAAGAAGGTATCCTTGATTGGGCAGTGTCGGAAGCTAATCCGATTGTGGTGCCGGACATAGATAATTTAAAAAAAGATGGAGAGAGTTCTCTGGTCATCATACCATTATCATCAAACCAGATCAGCGCAGGTGTGCTCGTGTTAAAAATGAATAAACCGGCTGATTATTTCAGCGGAAATGATATTCGGGTACTTTCTGTATTAGCGAACCATGCGGCTATAGCAATCGAAAATATTTGGCTATACAAAAAAACTGAGCGGACAAAGAATTTCCTCGAAAACCTTATAGAAAGCTCTCCCCTCCCGATTATAGTGACGACGAGTAAGGATAGAATTAAATTTTTTAATCCAAGTGCCAGAGAATTGCTGGGTTTAAGTTCCGAAGACCTTACAGGCAGGAGATTAGCCAACATCATTGAGGGTGGGAGAAGTGCCGTAAAGGAATTCAGAGAAAAGATATCGGTCGAGGGTAGGGTCGTCGGAGCCCGCGTAAACCTCAAGGATATGAACGGGACACTTCATCCGGTTTCTTTGACAGTATCAGGATTTTTCGCTGAGGACAATACAACGCGTGATTATCTGTGGATGTGCGAGAACCTGCGAGAGAAGATAGCTCTTGAGGAAGAGCGTATGAAGTCCGAGAAGCTAAAGGTGTTATATAACACGTTCATATCGTTAAACCATGAAATAAATAATCCGCTTACCATTATGAACGGCAACCTGAAATTGATGGGTACCCTTTTATCGTCGGATGACGATAAGATCCAAGAACTGCTCGAAGCCGCTCTGCGTGCCGGTAAACGTATTGAGGAAGTCACCGCTAAGCTATCAAGAGTGAACAAGGTAGAATATTCTCAGTACGACGAAAGCACAAAGATGTTAAACCTGGACCAGTAAGATGTTATTCCGCTTTAAATTATCCGGAGCGATAAGACCGATCCTTATATCATTATTTTTATTTGGTTCTACTATGGCGAAAGAAAATTCGCCGATATCGGTGCACGAAAAAGTCATTCCCGGCGCAGTTAAAGTGTCTATCAACAGCGGCAATGCGCTTATGATCCTATCACACTCATCTCAATCCGGTTCTATCGAGATAAAAGTCGAGAACATTCAGTCATCAAAGAGAATCCTACGTACCGTCAGGGAGCTTTCGATCTTAAAAAGCGTAAGTATAGAGCGAGTTACAGACATGGTTGGTTTGGTTACAATAGTTCTCGACACGCCGTCTGAATACGATTATGAGCTGAAAATTCAAAATGGAGTATTGGATGTTGTTATCTCCGGTGAGATTATTAAGTCCATCAGCGCCGAGTTATACAATGTCGCAGAAAAACACAGGCGTATGGGAAATTATGCCGCTGCCTTAGGGAAATACCGAACTGCCGTGAGGTTGCGGGGCGGAGATTACCCAGAATCATACTTCGGAATCGGTTTGGTCAGGAAGTCAGCGAGGCAGTTTAAATTAGCAATCGGCAGTTTTAAGAAAACATTATCAGAGGATTTATTGAAAAAAGATGCGCATTTGCATCTTGCGAGTCTGTTTGAAGATATCGGAAAGCCGGATTTACAGAAGTTGCATTTAGCTTATTCAAATGGAGATAGTTCATTCCCGCAAAAGAGTGACACCACAATAAAAGTCACTTCAATCGGATTAACGTCAGATTCTACCGAAATGTCCGTACCTGATAATATTCAATCCAGACTATCAATTCCGTGGAAAACAACCAGGATTATCCTGTTAATTATCGCTCTGTTAAGCCCGTTTTTGATGTTAATCGTTCTTCATTGGAAGGGTAAAAATAAATCACGAGTTAAAGAAGTTGATAAAAAGTTTGAGGAGGAACTTGAGGAACAGATAAACTCCTCCAGTACTCCGGCTATTGAGAACTCAGATGCAACATCAGATGCCGACGGGTCATCAGATGATATATCCAGTAGTGATGAAGGCGTGGATAGCGAGGAGACTGCTCACTTAAAATATATCGCCTCCAATGGCAAAACATATAATCGTGAATTGATTGATAACGTGAAAACGCATTCTGAGGGAGGACACTCTCCGAAGAAGATCGCTCAGGAGCTTTCGATCAGCGAAAGTGAAGTAAATATGATACTTAGAATGACATCCGATGCGATCGAGGATATTTCGGGACATTCGTCGTCAATCGATAAACTTGTAGACTCGCCGCTTAGCTCCAAGGAGCTCGCCAGAGAACTTCACAGAGACGAGGAGGAATTGAGGCTGGAACTGCTTGCCGATGAGCAGTTAAATGATTGAGACGGATAATACCACGGCATTAGGCAGGAGCTTATCGAGCTACAGCCTACAATCGCCGGAAAAACTAAATCTTCTAAAATCGAGACTGAGGCTGGGGCAGCTCATCAAAGGGCGCGTAATTGACGTTTTGCCCGGCGGGAAATATGTGTTCAGAATTCAAGGGTTAAATCTTGTAGCCCAGTCGATGATTTCCCTTAAGCCCGGCATGATAGTGTTTGCTTATGTATCTGAAATAATCCCGAAACTCGTATTAAAGTGGGCGCAGGGTAAAACGGAAAAGAGCAGACTGAAAAACGGATTAAAGCAGCTCGGTGTATCGGCAAATCGTGTTAATCGGATGATAGCCGAAAGTATGTTTGAAAGTGAGGAGTCTTTTTCATCGCGAGCCTTTTACGGAATCGTCGAGAAGATTAAAGGAGAAATACAGGAAAATTCTTCTGAAGAAGAGGTAAGGGAATATATACAGAAAGCGATAGAAAAATCACGATCCGAAAGGGAAATATCTTTTGAGTCTATATCAAAGTCGAGGGGGGAATTATGGTCCGATCTTCGCAAAAACCTTAATATTTTATCGTCGAATTTGAGGAAAATAGATATCAACGAGGATAAGAGTATGAGATTTATCCTGCAATATTCAATGGAATGGAACCGTGGATTGAAGGGTACCGATTCGGCTGATATATTTCGGGTTGCCGACCTGCTCGGACTAAATGATGAATCATATCTATTCGAGGCTGTAAGGAGAGGAAATATTGCGTCATTTAGCAGCAACATTACTCTCAAAAAGTCATTGATAAGCTTCATGGACAGATTGAAAAGCCTTAAAAAACACGGATTTAGGGTTCAACTATTAAACAAACTGCTCAGGTCTGCCGATAATATACTCAGGGATATGGATGCCTTAAGACTAAGTAGTCATCAAGAGCAGCATTTAGTGAATTTGTTCCCGCCGATGGATGAAAAAGATTCGGGAACTTTCCTCTGGAAGGGCAGGGGAGATAAAGAATATGAGGACACCCGGAGAATAAGCATTGAATTTAACCTCGAACCGCTTGGAAGAACGATTGTGGAACTGAGCATCAATCCGGAATTAACAAACGTGAATATGATGTTCTCTAAAACGGAATCAGGAGACATGGCGAGAAAAGAACTTTCGAAGTTCAGCGAACGATTAGAAGCGCTTGGTCTGCAAATTGGAACATTAAATATTGCAGGTAGGGATGGTACGGTTTGAGCATTGACATTCTTAAACGAGAAAGTGAAGTCAAAAATGAGCCGGCGGTTGACTTAAAATTCGAAGAGGTCGAACAATTCGAAAGCACGATTCTTATCGTAGATGACGAAGAAGATATTCTGAAGCTTATGAAGAATCTGCTCGAAATGAAGGGCTACAAGGCATTAATGGCGCCGGATGGAGAGACGGCGTTAAAAATCTCAAAAGGGGTTGATCTCGGAGCCGTGATAAGCGATTACCGGATGCCCGGGATGAACGGCGTAGAATTGCTTTCTCGACTCAGGGAGGAGCACACCGACGTCCCGATGATCTTAGCTACCGCTTTTGCCGATGTGAATATTGTTATCGAGGCGATAAACAAAGGGAGAGCTTACAAACTTATTCGCAAGCCATGGGATCCGTTTGACTTGCAGCAGGAAGTAAAATCCGCAGTGGAATATTCGATATCCGAGAAAAGAAGAAAGGAACTTGAGGCAAGATTAAAGGAACAAAATGAGATACTTGAGGAGAGGGTACTGGAGCGGACATCGGAACTTGATAAGGTGATCGAAGAACTTCAGGCTGCTAATGACACAATCTCTCAAACATATCAACATTTACTGCAATCCGACAAGCTGGCAACTATGGGATTGATGGCGGGAACCATTGCTCATGACATCGCGAATCCATTAACGGTCGTACTTGCCAGGGCGCGGTTGCTCCTTATGAAAGGAACTCTTGGCGATGCCGAGTCGAAGAACCTAAATATAATAATTAAAAACTCGCAAAAGATAGAAAGGCTGATCTTCAGCATAACCCGTTTCGCGAGAAAAAGCAGCAATGAGTATACGGATATAGACCTGATGGAAGTTCTGCGGGAATCCCTTCTCATGCTGTCAAAGTCCTTGAACGTCCAATCGATCACTCTCGAAGAAATCTATGAGATCGAAGAACCAATTGTATGGGGAGAGCCGAATGAATTAGAACAGGTCTTCACCAATCTAATTCAGAACGCGCTGCAAGCGATGGAGACAGGGGGGAAATTAACAATCCGGGTTAACCTGAAGGATAATTTCATAAGGATAATCTTTGAAGACACAGGTCCGGGAATTCCGGAAGAAAAACTGAGTGATATTTTTGAAGCGTTTTATACGACTAAGAAAGAGGGCACAGGATTAGGACTAAATATCTGCAAAAGGATAATTCAGGAACATTCGGGGAAAATCAGTGTGGAGAGCAAAATCGGAGAAGGAACGAAATTTGTAATCGATTTACCCGAGCATGGAAATGGACGAAAGTAGCAAATATTCCGCGGCTGCTCTAAAGTATGATTTGAATGAAAGTTTTGTTCCAAAAGTTATTGCGAGCGGAACAGAAGTTACAGCAGAAGAAATAATTCAGATAGCCAAGGAACACGGTATCCCCATAAGGGAAGACCCCGCGCTGATGGAGATGCTGATGAAGGTAGAGATTCTGGATGATATTCCGGAGGAAGCATTCGCTCTGGTAGCTGAAATATTTGCATTTATTTATGAGATGAATCTAAAAGCACAAAAAAAAGACAATCACGATTATGATGTCGAAGATAGATGAAAATAGTTTTGTAGAGCTGGAGATACTCTCCTCTATCTCAAAATTGATAGGCTCAGCCGAAGGGGAGAATAGGAATTTTGAAGAAATATTCAAATTGCTCTCAAGATTGGTACCATTTGAGTCTGCAACACTTTTTTTATTCGACGAAGCAAAGCAGGAATTATCGCAAATAGTCGAATACGGGGGCGGAGTTGATTTAGCCGAGAATTTTACTTTCGGAATGGGTAAAGGTCTCTCATCCTATGTCGCAGAAGAGCTAAGACCCATTCTCCTTCCGAATTTACACGACGGTCCCCGGTTCGCAGGCAGTTCTTTAAGATCGTTTCTATCGATTCCTATGTTGATGAGAGAAAAATTGGTGGGGGTAATCAATTTCGGACATTCGGAACCGGAAATTTTCGAGCAGAGCCATGTAGATTACCTTCAGATAGTTGCCGCACAATTAGCAGGTATAATCCTTGAGTTGGATTATATGAAAAAGCTGAAAGAGAATAATCAACGTCTTGAGGAGACGAACGCAGCTCTTAAGGACGCCCAAGATAAACTTATTGAGGCCGAGAAGATGGCAACTCTCGGGCATGTGACAGCAGGTTTGAACCACGAGATTAACAATCCGTTAGCGGTCATTTCAGGTCACTTACAGTTACTCGAGCTGGAGCAGGACAATCTGCCGGAAGAAATTATGAATCGGATAGGCATACTGATGAAAGAGGTTGACCGGATATCCGATGTGCTGAAGAATTTACAAAAAGTGAAAAAAATCGTCCTGTCGGATTACACAGATCAGGGTGTTCACATGCTGGATATAAAAAAGAGTATATCGTCTTGAAAGAAAAAGTTCTATATATCGAAGACGAGAAGAATCTGCGTGATCTCGTTTTAGAGGTGTTGGAAAAGAGTGGTTACGCCACACTCGGCGCCGATGACGGCTTATCCGGAATAAAAGCCGTCTCCGCAGAAATTCCCGATCTAATCCTTCTCGATTTGAATCTACCGACAATGTCAGGATGGGAGGTAATTACCAAGCTACAGGGAGATGAAAAATTAAGAAACATTCCGATAGTGGTGTTAACAGGAGATACTGATGGTGAGGGAAGGGAGAAATCGCTCATAGCCGGATCAAGCGGTTATTTAAACAAGCCTCTGAATCTTAAGGAGTTGCCCGGGATAATTGCCGATTTCATCAAAGGGAAAAAACATGAGATCGTCGTTTCTACGGAAAAAAAGGAAGATTATTTAAGAGCACATTCTCTCAGATTAGTTGATAGGTTGTACGAGCAGATAGAAAACCTGACAGCAACAAACCAGAAGATGAAAGAACTAAACAGTGAGCTCGTTAGAAGAGACGCATACATCGAAAATATGCTCGACCCCCTGTGGGTGCTGGACCTGGATGGGAATACGGTAGATTTTAACAGGGCATTGGAAGATTTTCTGAGCTGCAGCGCGGATATCCTACGAAGCAGTAATGTATCTGATTTCTTGGACGAGGAGAATAGAAAAATCGTCGAAAATGAAGATAAGGCAAGAGCTTCCGATCAGAGCTCCTCCAGCTATCAGCTTACGTTCATTGACGCAAAGGGGAGAAAAAAAGAAGTAATTATCAGTGGACATCCGGTTTTGCAAGGTATAAAGCTTATCGGGACTTTTGCCTTAATCAAAGATATCAGCGACAGAAAGCTGCTCGAGGAAAAGTATAAACATATATTTGAAAACACTAACGAGGGGCTATATCAAAGTTCTATTGATGGGAAGTTGATTACGGCAAATCCGGCATTAGTAAATATACTTGGCTATGACTCGCGCGAGGAGCTTTCGAAGC
>JADFMS010000041.1 GCA_022563775.1 Fidelibacterota bacterium
CCCTGCTTAACCCACCGAATTTACCATCCCTTATCAGCATTATATTAATAAAATAGGATACGCTCTCTCCGAGATTTCCACCCGATAAGGCAAATACGAATTTCGGAAAGCTAAATTCCGCGGCATAATCGTTGTCAGAATCAAGATCAATATCCATTAGGGTACGAAATGCAATTGGGGGGATGCTGGGTAATTCGCCGGGCCAAATAGCCTTTGAAGGCCATTCTTTTTCATGCGGCTTTCCACCGAGTGGTACCGGCTTTTCTTCGATTATAGCTCTTGTTTCCATAGGAAATCTATATCCGTTATATCTGAAAGCGTCACCGAAGCTATTAAGCTTTGCAATAGCGACGTGACAGGTGCTGCAGCTAATTCCATATTTTCTCGCAAAGACAGGGATTCCTTTCGCATTTTCGTAAGTTTGAGATGAAAGGATGACCAAGAGTATAAACGATGTTGAATATCTTCTAATTCCTGACATTACCATTTTCTTCCCTTACTCTAAATTTAGTTTATATTCGCCTTCAAAAGCTATCTCTACCTCTTGCTGCTGTCGATGCACTCTATAATGACCGAGTTTATAAATATCAACTGTGTATTTACCAGGAGGTATACTTTCTATGCGATAATCTCCGTTCTCATTTATAGCGGCGAAATATGGATTTTCTAAAACTATAACTGCCGCATACATTCTGGTGTGTATTCTACACATTATCTCTACTACACCGGTTTCCTCAAATGTTAAAGATTTAATTGTTCCTGCCCGGTAGGTTCCTAAATCAAAACTTTTTGAAGCGGAATTGGAATACACATTATGATATAAAACATCTTCACTATTTGGAAACTGCACTTCGCTGCCAACTAATACAGGAAGAATTTGAGGAAAGAATCTCATCTGCTTTTGATCCATGGTCTTAGGCGATCTATTTAGCTGATAGGTTCCCGGAACATCTCTAATTGCAATGACGACCCCTTTTGAGGAAGTACTAATTCTTCCTGTCAGATCTCCGGCATGGAGGTGAGTTACCCCTTGACAAAGATATATTACAATTACTATGTAGACGGAACTCTTCAGATGTCAGCTACTTTTTTTTATTTACTACCAAGCCTAATCAAAAATAATCACTGTTTAATTTCGATCATTATATCATGCCCCTGCTTTATTCCTAAAATATGTTGTTCTCTTATGTAACATGCAATTGCAAATGATACAAATCTTATCATCTTCATTGCTCCATTTATTTGAAAACCTATTAAATGTGTAGCGTTGAATTTGTTACAATACTTTAGGGCAGGGTTAGTTGTGACCTGACATTAGTACTTAGAACACCTACCATAGTACATATTAAGCATTTAAATTGTATAGCAATACCACTTTTGCGGAGGACCCCGCTTACAGCGGTATAACTTCCTACCGGGCGGGACTCAATCTCGCCAACGGGGGGGCAAACCTTTTATAGGGGGTTCTCATACGACCTCATCTCCTCGCTCATTTCGGTCAGGGCTCCAAAGGAGTGTCTTCGACACAAGCCCTGACCCGCACTATCTTTTTTGCGGAGGCAGAGGGTCAGTTCCCTATCACCATTATATTATGTGAATAGTATCTTTGAAAATCCGGCTTTATATCGATAATCAGACTCTTCAAAATTAAAACGAATACTTAACTTCAAGAATCGCAAGTCTGGCTGTTGACGGTGAACCTACCATTTGGAACGCCTCCGCGTCGAAAATATTTTCTACGTTCAGAACCAAAGAGAGAGCTTCGTTAACGGGGTACGCTACGCTCAAATCCACAAGAGTAAAACCTCCGATGGGGCCGTTGTCGGCATAATAGGGATTCCCTGCCGCAAACGCCGGAATGGTGCCTTTCCCATCTTCAGTAGCAAACCACTTACCTGAAACGAAGTCATATTCATTTACATGGCGCACTTTAACCGATAGGTCAAGTCCCGGTGTGCCTATGTCCTTACCTTCAATCCCGATATGCCATTTTCTCTCAGCGGTATTAAAGAAGAAGAATTGATATTTTAGCGAGTCGGCTGTGGTTTTTGCTTTCTCTTTTTCGTTGTCAAAATCGGAAGCGTCAACAAAGGAGAAATTGCCGAACACTCTATAACTGTCATTCAGTCTGTATTTCGCTTCTATATCAAATCCCAATAACGTGACTTCACCGAAATTCAGATAGGTCAGCAGCGGAAGATCCGGGTCAAGATCAGTATCTCCCATCTTCACTGCGTTTCCCACCGGAATAAATCCGCTGATGAAATTCGTGTAACTGCTTATGTAGTAGCTTCCATCAACAAACAGATTATTCATCGGTGTGCCCTTATAACCAAACTCAAGCGTCTCGTTTATTTCAGGCTCAAGCGGATCTATGGTAGAACCGTCAGCCAAAGTAAACCCTAACCCGTTACCTGCCTGATACCGTGAACCCGGTATCGCGATATACAGATATTGCTGCGCGATGGAAGGCGCCTGAAACGCGCGGTTCCACGTCACTCTGAAATTTCCGTGCTTCAGACCTTTCCAGACCAATCCGAATCGCGGACTCAGCTGGCTTTCGTAATTGTTATGAGTATCGAATCGAAATGCGGTAGTAAACTCAAAATCGTTAATGAGTTCACGCTCGATCTGCCCGTAAAATCCGACCTGATCGACTGTTATATTCTCTCCTACCAGCTCCTTTGATATCGGATCAATTCCTCTGTCCAAAAGAACTGTCCGTTCGCTTATCGGAGTTTGCCGTTCCCAGCTGACGCCGCCTATAAGATTGATTTTCTCAAACCGAGTGTTTCCTTGAACTTCACCCGCTATAGAAGTTGACTTATCGACTAAATTATTTCTGTCTATCGATTGTTGCCTTGTTTCAGGTATAATTAACTGAAAAAGAGCTCTGAGATCTTCCTGATAATACACTCCGGATTCATTTTTCATACCGTAAAGCCGAGCGAAAAACCGTGGATGTGTCGCTCCAATATTCCAGCGATTCATCTTCCAGTCTTTTATTATGTTGTGACCGATGTTCGTCATATTCCTGGATGAAAATTTATAGTAGCTGTAACCACCCGTTAATTCCATATCAGTATTCAGGTCATAAAACACGTTCCCACTTCCCCGGAGATGTTCTATAGGATATTCATTCCCCTCTATCGTGAATTCTCCCGCGTCTTCGATTCCATCAGAGTTGAAATCCAGCCAATAATGCCTATTATCATCCCAATCCTTACCCGTCAGGCTTTCCGCATTGAATTTATACGAAAATGGTCCCGAAACGCCTGCATAACGACCTCTTAGATTGAAAATTTCGTTCTGACCAGAACCGATTACAACCGTCCCGCCCTGCGAATCTCTCGGATGCAACGTGATAACGTTCATCATCCCGTTATGAGCGTTCGGACCGTACAGCGCTGAACTCGGACCGACCACTATTTCGACTCGTTCCAAGTCCTCTTTGGAAGCAAGATTCATGTGAGTTCCGGAGAAGCCGTTTCCGGTAAGCATACTGTTCATTCCGTCTGTCATAAGCTGAAAACGATAGTTATACGCCGTCATAAAACCTCTTGCGCTGATACCGACTCCGTCAATTCCGTTACGATATACATTCACACCTTTGACATTCTGAACGGAATTCGCAAAGGAAAATCCGGTTCCCCTATGCAATTCATCGGTATATACTACCGAAATAGTTCCCGGCGCATCGACCAATTTCTGCGGTCTGAGCGCGGCGGATACAACTACTTCCTCACCTGAGATCGATCCCTTCTTCATACTGATATTGACCTCCACACTGTTTCCGCCGACCATGACCGGTAATTCGACAGATTGGTTTCCGATAAAAGCGGCTATGATCTCATAATCCCCATCCGGAATTCCGTTTATCCTGAAACTACCGTCAATTCTTGTCGACGTGCCTAATGTCGTACCTTTCAACCACACATTAGCGCCCACGATCGGGTTACCGTTTTCTCCTGTGATCACTCCGCTGATAGTGCCGGATTCTGCGTTTAGCGATCCAATGCTCACCAATACCGACAGAATTATTGTATATATTCTATTTCCCATTTCTACCTCTTTAATTATTTATTATTGTTCGTTTTTATTTTTTTAAAATCGCTAAAATCAATATTACTCCATTTATCAAATAGAAAAGCCGGACGTAAATTCCATGTCGATCTAATTCCACCCAATCTGAAGTCCGCTTTGCTAACATGAGTATCTTTATGAAGAGGGGTATCGTTATGAACGAAAACAAGATCACTATTGAAGTTATTCCCACTAAATATTCGGTGATTATCAGTGAATAAATAATTACTCCGAACACTATTAAGCCATAATAAGCTCCTCGTTTACCGAGCCTGACGGCAATTGTTCTTTTGCCGATACTTTCATCAGTTATCATATCCGGCAAACTTTGATAGTAAAGGATGAAAGCGACCATCAGCGCGGCAGGAATTGAGACCCACACGGCTTCAATGCTTGGGATTCCTGTCATTACCCAATAAGAACCCAACACCATGACGGGACCCATATTAAGCCCCACAAACAGCTCTCCAAGACCCCTGTATCCATAACGAATCGGAGGCGCTACATAAAACAGGCTGCTCAAAAAGGCAAATGAAATAAGCCACCATAAGCCCCATAGATTTAACGAACTCGTTAGATATATCGCAATTGCCGCCGCACCCGTATACATTAAAATTATCGAGATCAATAGTACTTCCGGGGATATCTTATTCTCCTGAATGACGCGGGAACCGCCGATTGAACTTCCCGAATCACTGCCTTGCAGATGGTCGAAGTAATCGTTGCCTACATTAGCGGCAAGGTGAACCAAAAAAGCGCCCAAATTAACAATCGAAAATCTAACCGGTTGCCAGATGCCTTCGTTACCCGCAAGCACAAAGCCCATTGTCAAAGGAATAAGCGTCGCAATGTAAAAGGGCGGGCGGCTCGCCTGAACCCAATCATTCCAGGTTCCGTATTTCATTGAGTATGTTTCCATTTACATGTTTTTCTCTCTAAGATCTCAAAAAATTCGTAAAGCAATATTCCTAAGAGAGACATAGAGACTATGCCGACATACATTGATGTATAATCAGCTCTTCCCCATGCATCTATTATGTATAATCCAAGCCCGTGAGTTGCGCTTATGGATTCAACGAAAAACAAGACAGCTACCGCTGTGCCCGCCGCTAAACGCATCGACGTAAAAATTCCGGGGAGACTTGCCGGCAGAACAATATGCCGGTAATATTGCAGTTTGTTGCCGCCAAGCGATCTAAAAGAGAGAATCATCTCTTTATTGATATTTCGTGCGGCATCCCTTGATGTTATGAAGACTTGAAAAAATATTATCAGCATGATGAGTATGATCTTACTAACATCGCCGATTCCAAACAGAAGTAGAATTATCGGCAGAAGAACTATTTTCGGAACGGGATAACTCATAGATATAAACGGAGAAACGATTTTGTTTATCTTTGGATTGGTGCCCACGACCAACCCGAACGGCACGGCGATTATAAACGCCAATCCCATTCCCGCAAAAATTCGCCACGAACTCGCCCCGACATGAGCCCAGTACCGCGCGCTGCCCGCTTCTGTCAGCAAAAGACTCAGCACGGAAACCGGGTCAGGCAACAAAAGCGCTCCTATTTGCCACGATATAACATACCACACTAATACAACCGTTGCTGATGTGACAATATATGAAATGTACCTCGGCATAATTAATCCGATGCTTTCAATACTTCTCTTAGCTGTTTAACCTGTTCAAAGAATTCTTGTGTATCCCGGTATCCTTCGATCAAAAAGCCCGGATTATCTATAACCGTGTTTATGCCACCTCCATTTAAATCCATCACCATAATTCGTCTGCCGAGAAGCGATGCCTCCTCCACATCATGCGTTACGATAATGAAACTAAAACCGCGTTGACGGAAAATATTCAGTAGTAATTTTTGAAGACGTTCCCGTGTGAGCGCATCAAGCGCGCCAAATGGTTCATCCAGTAACAATAATTTTGGTTTCAGCAGTAATATCCTCGCGATAGCTACCCGCTGACGTTGTCCGCCGCTTAGCTGATGAGGATATAAATGGTCTAAGCCTTCGATTTTTAGCTGAGATTTCAGGTTCTTTAATTCATCATCACTTACCGGAATTTTTTGAAGGAGCGCTCCGAGTCTGATGTTATCCGCAACCGTCTTCCACGGCGGCAAGCCATAGTCTTGCAATACCAAGGCAATATCATTACTTGTTTCAGAATAAGCCTTTCCGTTCAAAAATAAGTTGCCGGACGTTGGAGATATCAATCCTGCCATAATAAGCAGCAACGTAGTTTTCCCGCATCCGGATTGACCTGTTATGGCTATAGATTCGCCTTCAGCCAGATCAATGTTGATACCGGACAACACAACCTTTTCTTCGTCACCATTGGGAAAAACCTTACTAATATTTTCAACTCTAAGAAGACTCTTACTACTGTTCACGAACCACCAAATCCTCGTAACGGATATCAGTTTTGATTATATTTTTCAATTTCAGCCAGCTGATCACATTGTTCAATTGCTCCCTGTCGGGAAGCGCCGAGAAAGGGAATTTTGGTACTTCCATGCTATTCTGAAGTTCCTTCGGAACATTCACATTGGTATTCATTATTTGACGAACCGAATCAGGATTGGCATTAATATATTCGATTGATCTTTTTACCGCTTTTAGGAAATTTTTTACCGGTTCGGGTGATTCATTTAGAAATTTTTCTGTAAAAGAGAGTGTTGTAATAGAAAACGGCATGCCTCTATCATCCTCAATAACCTGTGCTCCATGCATTTCTGCAAAGGTTGCCAAAGGTTCTGATAGCACAGCAGCGGCAAACTGACCGCTTAGCAGGAGTTGCAACCGAATGGAAATGTTTTTGGTCTCCACGATTTTATAATCAGTACTTTGACCGGGCTCAATTTCATCTAAAAGCAGGTAAATGAAATAATCGACGACCGTGTTCGAGCTTGTGGCAATTCCCATTTCCGCCGCCTCGGAAATAGTTATCTTTTCTGTATTTGGTGGTTGTAAAACTACGAACATCCTCTGATCGTGAACCGTATTAGTGAACGAAGCAGCAATGCGAATAGGTGTACTATTCGATTTTAATATGACAGGAGTGATCAGTCCTCCGAAATATCCTGAAATTTGACCCGAAGTCAGCGCTACATTAATTTCCATAGCAGACCTGAAACTAACGAGTTCTACCTTTAAAGATGCATCATCAAAATATCCCTTTTCTGCTGCTACGAATAGAGGTAAGGCTTGTATCACGGGTAATATTCCGAACTTGATTTTGGCAATTTCTTTCGTATTACTGTTTTTCTCGGAATCAACACAGCCTGAAATCACAAAAAGAATAAATAACCCAACGAAAATGAAGTTAACAGATTTAAACGGGATCACTTGAACTTTCTCCCATCCAATTCCGTAACAGAGTCACCATTTCTTCTATCCATCGTTCAGATTCTTCACTGCTTGCGCCATAAAGATTTAAAGAGGGATCGAGAACGTTCTGATTCTGAACTTGCAAAAATCGGTTTAACACACTTTCAAGAATGAATGCAGCCTTATCTACATCAATCCCTGCTGAAATTTCGCCTCTCTCCACTCCCTGCTTCACTAAAGAACCGATAAATTTCATTGATTCAGCGTGAAGTTCCCGTAAGATCGTAGCTCCTTCCGGCGAATCACCGGTATAAAGGATCCGATAATAGATTCGCGCTAATTTCGGATGTTTCTTGATAAAGGTAACACCCGCTTCCATTATTTTCTGAAAACGCGTAAAAAATTCCTCGTCTTTCGTTTCTTCTCGGACTTCACGTAAATATTCTTTGACACGCTCAAATGCTACCTTGTATACATACATGAATAACTGGTTTTTTGAGTTGAAATAATTGAAGAGTGAACCTTTTGAAATGCCGGCACGCTCAACGATCTTGTTCATGCTTGCAGCTCTGAATCCTTTTTTGGCGAATTCGTTTATGAACGCCTCTGTGATCCGTTCTTTTTTCTCAATGGGAAGTTGGTTGAATTGTTCAGTTTCTTCAGGCTTTTCAGCCTTTTTGCGAGTGATAAACTTAGAAATGACCATGTGGTCAATCTATGAAAATTATGAGAAGTTTACAAGAACTTTTTAGGAATTCAAATTACAAAATGCCGTGGTATCACTAATGTCGGTGGCACAGTTGGATATGTGTGCCTTAGAATGAGAATGGTTGGATGTCGAAAATTCTGGCTAGAAAATTTCCGAACAGATACGTAGCTAAAGCAGTGCCGAGGGTCAGCAAAGTACTTTCGAGAAATTCTTTACCGAAATTGCGCTCAAAGATCACAGCCGTAAAGAAAGTGAAATATGCCGTCAATAACACTGCTATGATTAGAGATGCGATGAATGCCACCAACATACTGTCAAATAGAAAGTATGGAAAGGCAAGCGAGACAACCGCCAGGATGTAGGAAAACCCGGTAATCATTGCCGAAGTAAAGGAATTGCGTTCTGTGTCCTGTTTGGCTTGCAGATAGGCGGCTGTCGCCATCGAAATAGCCGCAGCAAAACCAACAATCAATCCTGCCACACCTGCCATCGTGGTGGAGCTGGTTACTCCTAAAAATCCTGCATGGACTCCTGTAATTTCAATGATGGCATCCGCGAGGCCCAATACAATAAAACCTAAGTATTTTACAACCCCTTCATCGATCTGTCCAATAAAGTAGTCTTCGTGCTTCTCCTCATCGGCAATCATCTCCTCCAGTTGAGTTCCGGCTTCGCCGTCAAATTGCGGACGAATGCTGCGGTATATAGCAATCATACGCTTCTCATTCCGTTCCATGTATTTCACAGTAAATGTAATACCAAAAACATATCGCAGAATCAGAATAAAAATTTGCAAGAAGCGGTGCGGCTTCGGATTATATCCGTCGAGAATCTCTTTCCAAAACAGGAAATGTTTTTCTTCCTGCTGTGAAAGCTGTTCAAGGATTTTCTTTCGCCCGGGATCGGTTTCCCTCGCAGAAAGCTTCAGATAGACTAAGTGATCCTTATATTCAGATTCACAATAACCTATCATCTCTTTTCGGGTTAGCTGCGCTATTTGTATGCTCTCCACTGTATTTACTTCAGATCCCCGCGTTTCGTTTCAAGAAAGATTTTCATATACACTTATTGTCCTGTTGCCAACTATCTACAATCTTACACGATATGCATGTGGATTGCCACAAAAATGTGTTTCAAATACCATCAGTTTATAAGACAAAAATTGCTGTCTCAAAAGCTCTCGTTTTCATGAGTATTTCTTCCCGCCAACGGCGGGGCGAACCTTTTAAAAGATTTTTCACCATTCCAACCTTATTGCCGTACTTTCAATTTTGTTATAAGATTACTCTTGACACACCCGGTCTTAGATAATCTTCGATTATCAAATCCTCCGTAGGAGTTCCTACGGAACACCCCTCTTATTAGAGGGGAATTTTATGATGCGGAGGGCGGGGGAGTCCCCGTCAGACTGCTCGCCGGTTATCAAGTACGTTGTTGCCCTTGATAGTCAGGCACTTACAGGAATTGCTGCCATATAATTGCCATTCTGGAGACCAATTGAGACTAATAGGGGAATTTAATCCCTTCAAACTCCTCTATCTTGAATTGAAAATTATTTATTTTCTACGATACAACCAAGAGTTTCAAGGGTTCTTTTTGTTATAGATAAATCATTTTCTTTAACTAATATATGATCTGTGGAAAAACTGGATATAACTAATATAGAGATATTTTTATCAGCGAGTTCTTTAGCTATTTGTGCTACAAAACCAACTAATTCAAAGGGCAATTCCACATCAAATGTCAATATCTTCCAACCTTTTTCTATTTCAATTACATCCAGATCATCAATTTTCAATTGATCGATAATTACAGTGATTTCATTATGATCAACAATATTTGCAAATGCGCCATGAAATGATTTATTTGATTTAACTACTGCGAAAGTTTCTTTCCAGATGTACACTTTGCAATTATTGAAATAATCCTGTAATTCCATATTAAAATTGAAAATCTCTCATATTAAACACTAATCGTTCGTACCAAAACATAGATTGGTATATAGGCATTATAGTACTAATCTGCAAATTAATAAGTGACCTGCTCCCCGAAAACTGGACCATTTATAATGCGAGTTTTCTCATTAACTTGCATAATGAAGGAGGTACCAGAGGATGCGACAAAGCAGATTTACACAGGAGCAGATCGTAGCGATCTTAAACCAGTCGGAGAATGGGATATCGACCGGTGATCTCACAAGGAAGTTAGGTATCAGTGAAGCGACATTCTACCGATGGAAGAAGAAGTACAGCGGTATGGGAATAGCGGAGCTGCGACGGCTGAAGGTATTGGAGGGTGAGAACCGTAAGCTCAAGCAGTTGGTGGCCGATCTGAGTTTAGATAAGGCGATGCTGCAGGATATCCTCCGAAAAAAAGCTTAAAGCCTGTCCGGAAGCGTGAACAAGTAGACTACCTTTGTGAAGGATATGAAGTGAGTCAGAGACATGCGTGTGAGGTGGCTATGATGCCACGGTCTACTTATCACTATAAATCGCGTCTGGGCAGGCAGGAACTGCTAAGGATGCGCCTTAAAGATCTGGCGTATTCGAGGGTGAGTTACGGATACCGGCGTCTTCATATATTGCTTCGTCGTGAAGGTTGGATGGTAAACCATAAACGGATATACAGACTGTACGTTGAAGAGGGACTAACATTAAAACGTAGGAAGCCTAAGCGACACAAGGCTTACGCTGCCAGACATATTAGAGTTGAACCGACAGGAGCAGATGATATATGGAGTATAGATTTTATGAGTGATCAATTAGCAGATGGCAGGAGGTTCCGCGTGTTTACAGTTATAGATATATATACCAGGGAATGTCTTGCGCTCTTAGCAAATCGAAGGTTCACGGGAGCGGATGTGGTGAACGTTCTTTCTGCCTTGAAGGATGATCGGGAACTACCTGATCATATATTTTGCGACAATGGGACCGAGTTCACATCGAAGATCATGGATCAATGGGCTTGGTTCAACGGAGTAGAGCTGGACTTCTCCCGTCCCGGTAAACCTGTGGACAATGCATACATAGAATCATTCAACGGACGGGTAAGACAGGAATGCTTGAACCTGCATTGGTTCACAGAGATGGACGAAGTCAGATCCACGCTGGAAATATGGAAGATGGAGTACAACATGATACGACCACACAGCTCACTGGGTTATCTCAGTCCCGCTGAATATGCGAGGTCCTATCGAGAGAAAAGAAAGCCAGTTAATGCATTGAAATCATTGGAAATAACTTGATTATCACTGAAAATTCTCTCATTATACCTGGTACAGAAAATGGGGGCGGGGCAAGACCTAATATGTAACATAACTAGTGGACCTAAGATAGGGGGCAGGTCAGGGATTGGGTGCATGACACGGAGGTCGTTCCGACCAGAGTTGCCAGATGGTTCCCGCCGGCGTGCGCTATTTTTGATCTCTCAATCGCGGGTTTTGTACT
>JADFMS010000007.1 GCA_022563775.1 Fidelibacterota bacterium
AGCCGCTCTGAAGGGGGAATATTGGTCAAGAAGGATGGGTATCGCTATTTACAGGACTATGATCTGGGAACACCTCAACCGACTCCGGTGCTGCGTTCGATGGAATTGGGTCCGAGAGATCGATTATCACAGGCATTCGTCAAAGAGCAGGAGAAGGGGAGAACAATAAAAGGACCGTACGGCGATGTTGTTCATTTGGATATTCGGCATCTCGGTAAAGATACGATCAATAACAAGCTTCCGTTCGTTCGTGAACTTTGTTTAAAGTACGAAAATTTAGATCCGATAGAAGAGATGATTCCCGTACGTCCGGTCGTTCATTATATGATGGGAGGTATTCATACGGATATCAACGGTGCGACGCCTCTCGACGGACTTTACGCAGCCGGCGAAGTTGCCTGTGTCAGTATAAACGGAGCGAATCGCCTTGGCTCAAATTCTCTTACGGAAATTTTGGTGTTTGGAAAAAGAGCATGCATCGCTGCAGCCCGTTTCGCGTTAGAACAGAAGGATACCGATCCTTCATTAGAATTATTGGTTAAGGATAAGGTAAGTCAAGTAAGAGAACGATACTTCAACACAAACGGCGGAACCGAAACTATCGCAGGCTTGAGAGGGGAAATGCAAAAAGTAATGGAAGAATCAGCAGGAATTTACCGAAATGAGGATTCTCTCAAAGGCGCTATCTCGACCATATTTGAATTGAAAGAGAGGTTTCAAAACATTAGAGTAACAGATCAGAGCTATACATTCAACACTGAAATTACTTCAGCTATGGAACTGTCTTATATGTTGGATGTTGCCGAAGCAATAGTTCATTCTGCGATAGCGAGAACGGAATCTCGCGGCTCACATCAGCGCACAGACTATCCGGATAGAGATGATGAGAGATTTCTGGCTCATAGCCTGGCTTATAAAGAAGATAAAGGAGCACCCAGAATAGAACAGCTACCGGTTGTTATAACTCGATGGCCGCCGGCTGAAAGGGTGTACGGAAAATAATAAACATAATCAGATATTAGGAAGCAATGAACGAACAAATAACATTAGAAGTATTGCGTTACAGACCGGAGGAAGATTCCAAGCAGATTTATCAAAGTTATGATGTGCCGTTCAAGAAAGAGTGGGTAATTTTAGATGCGCTGAACTACATAAAAGATGAATTAGACGGAACTTTATCTTATCGGTGGTCCTGCAGAATGGGTGTATGCGGAAGTTGTGGAATGATGGTAAACGGTGAACCTGTGCTGTCTTGTGCCAGCTTCCTGGAAACATTTCATCCCGGGCCGATTCGAATTGAACCTCTTGAAAACTTTCCGGTCGTTCGAGACCTTGTAAGCGAGATGAGCGATTTTATGGAGAAATTGGAACGCGTTCAGCCCTGGCTGATTAGAAAAGATGAGGATACGCCAAAGGGTGAATATCTTCAAACACCTTCTCAGCTGATGGATTATAAAAATTATTCCATGTGTATAAATTGCATGTTATGCTACTCTGCGTGTCCGGTCTATGGATTAGAGCCGAGTTTCTTAGGGCCTGCAGCGATAGCGCTTGGTCAACGCTATAATCTCGATAGTCGTGACCAAGGAGAGAAAATAAGAAATGCTGTACTATCGGAGGATGATGGAATCTGGCAGTGTACCCTTGTCGGAGAATGCTCGGCAGTATGTCCTAAAGATGTTGATCCGGCGGCGGCGATACAGCGACTAAAGGTTTCAACTACCGTTGATTTTTTCAAATCTTTTCTTATGCCCTGGCAGAACCGGTAATTATGATCAATTCACTGAGCAATGTAAGAACGGATCCGGGCTGTGTATGAACATTATTTTCACAAAATTCCGTTCTGATTAAATTAAACAGATGCCTGATAATCACGAATATATAAAATATCATCCCCGGTGGCATCGCACGCCGATACCGGTTTTCTGGTGGATTCGCAAGTGGGTGTACATAAAATTTATTTTAAGAGAATTGACGAGTATAGCAGTAATGTCATTCGCACTGGTTCTACTCTTTCATGTCAGGGCATTGATTCAGGGTCCGCAGGCTTATTCCGATTTGACCGAATTACTAAGTACACCGATCTCATTGATACTACATTCAATCGCTCTAATATCACTGTTATTTCATAGCATAACCTGGTTCTCGCTTGCTCCGAAGGCTTTAACCGTTCGTATCGGAAAATGGCGGATTCCGGATCAGCTGATTATAAGTATGAACCTGTTGGCATGGATTTTTATTTCTTTCGTAATAGGCTGGCTCATGGTGACCATGTGACATGACAGAGACGAACAGATCAGGAGAATCCCATGCGTAGACACATTGAACCATTTTGGTGGGCGCTCTTCAGCAGCGGAGGAACATTAGCAGCTTTCTTTTTGCCGGTTCTTATATTTATCATGGGCATTGCGATACCACTGGGATGGATAGAATCTCCCGGGTATGAAAAATTGTTTGTTCTGGTTAGTAATTTACCTATCAGGGTATTTCTTTTTTCGTTGATCTCACTCTCGTTATTCCATTGGGCGCATCGTTTTCGTTTTACACTCTACGACGGATTACAATTAAAACACCTCAACAGACTGATAGCTGTTCTCTGTTATGGAAGCGCCATTACAGGGACTCTGATGACAGGTTACATTCTAATCATATTTTCGTCTCACTAAATTAGGTGGTAATAGAAATCAATTATACTAAATGTCAGACGAGTTTAAACGATAAATCAGTGGTAAAAAATAAATGAATATAAGTTCAACTTTGGCTGTTATATTATATCTTGAAAAATAAATTGATGGAGGATTATCATGTTTCGTCTGATTCATATCTTTGACATTAAGAGCGGAAAAAGCCCTGAATCATTTCTAAGCTGGTTGGATTCGACTCTCTATTCAAAGTCAAAAGAATTTGGGTGCTTAGAACGAAAAAATTGGGTATTTCTGGACGGGATGAAAGATCCGTACGGGAAAGGTAAGAAAAAAGAGAAAAGACCAAAATATATAAGTGAAGCCTTCTGGGAGGATAATCAAGGCGCTGAAGAATTCAGACAATGGCTTCGTGGTCCTGAAGGTGCAAATTATAGAAAAATTTGGCTCGATAATATATCAAACCATTCCGTACTGCGTTATGTTGAATTTTCAGCACCACTCAGTTTAGGCGATGATTAATTTGATGTGATGAATTATTAGATTTTGAATAAGAGATTAGTTATTCTACAGTAAAACAGGTTTCGGACAAGAGTTCTAAAACAGAGCTTTTTTATCTTATATACCGTCGTTTATGAGACACATTTTTCGCGTACTAAAACTCATACGCTTATAAGATTTTAGGATTGAGTGAGAGCCTTTGAGAGCTTGGCGTTTGTTATCAGGAGATGTAGACTTGAATAAGAAGTTGGATGAGTGGGAGATATTTTATAATATACAAAAGCTGAATAATTGGAAGAATGGCAAAACTTCCCTTTGAAGATCTTAGAATGAAACTGAGTGTCTAAGAGTGCAATCCCTAGCCAGAAGTGCCATAGGGAATCAATAATGGATGTACTTTTATAATGAATAAATTAATATTATTTTTTGCTTTTGATGTCAAAGATACTGAAGAAATCAGGTTAGAAAAATTTGCTGCTTTCTTGGTATCTGCCTCCTGTACACTTGCGGGTAGTATCTGGACCGCAATGTATTATTTTGTTTTTGGTTGGGGTTTGACCTCCCTTTTACCAGCCTTCTTTACTTTCATTGTTGGCGGGGCTCTTTTTATTTCTCATATAAGTAAGAACCATCGCTATCTAATTTACGCTCAAATCATTTGCATCACCTATATCCCTGCATTTATTCAATGGAGTATTGGCGGAGTGTTTGATTCGGGCTTTGTTCTGGCATGGGCATTTGTGGGTCCGATGATTGCACTGATGTTTTTTTCTATAAGGCAATCCATTTTTTGGTTTTTGCTTTATATAGCGAACTTGGTAATTACAGTACTTTTTAATGATTTTTTTGTGAGATATGGTCATGAGGTCGCGGAACACACAAAATTGTTTTTTTTCATTATGAACCTTGGTTTTGCCTCTACCGTAGTGTTTATTTTTGCTAGCTATTATGTTAATGCCGCTGTTAGAGAACAGAAAAAAGCCAATAAACTATTGGAATCTAATTTACAACAAGAAATAGTGTTGCGACAGAATGAAAAATTGGCAACACTGGGGAAGCTCAGCGCGGGAGTAGCCCACGAACTTAATAATCCCGCTGCTGCCGCTCAACGCGGCGTTGAACAGTTACAAGATACCATCAAAAAATTAGAGCAAGCCGAGTTTAGGTTGGGGCAATTGAATCTTTCAACATCGCAACTTAAGGCTTTAGAACCACATACTCAACTGATCTATCAACAGGCTAAAGAACCAATTTATTTGGACCCGTTAACCAGTACTGATCTGGAATATGAAATAGAAAAATGGTTAGAGGATAAGGGAGTGAAAGATGCTTGGGAATTTGCCCCCAGCTTGGTTAGCATGGGCTTTAATAATCAAAAATTATCAGGATTAGCCGAAATCTTCACGGGCGAGAAGTTTCCTATTATTGTTGCCTTGCTTAGTAATATGTACACTTCCCATAATTTGCTTGAAGAGATTGGAAAGAGCACAGGTCGAATTATTGAAATTGTCAAAGCTCTAAAATCATACTCTTATCTTGACCAGGCTCCAATACAATCCGTTGATGTTCACGAGGGCTTGAATGATACACTGGTTATACTGCGTAGTAAGCTTAAAGCCGGAGTTCAAGTGCGGCGTGAATATGCCAAAGATCTGCCTCGCATTGAAGCTTTTGGAAGCGAACTTAATCAGGTTTGGACAAATATTATTGATAACGCCGTGGATGCAATGGAGGGACAAGGCGAAATTATCTTAAAAACCTACAGAAAGGACCCTTGGGTAATCATAGAAATTAAGGATACGGGACCGGGAATTCCTGAAGAGATTCAATCAAAAATCTTTGATCCCTTTTTTACTACCAAATCACCAGGCGAAGGTACAGGCCTGGGGCTAAACATTAGCCACAACATTATTGTACAAAAGCATAAGGGCGAGATTGCAGTTTACTCAAGGCCAGGGGAGACCTGTTTTGAAGTTAAACTCCCACTCAATTTTGAAGATTCGCAAATTGAAGCGTAATTTTATTGATCAAATAACCGAATATCGAGGCGATGAGCTTTATGGCTAATCCAATTATTCTAACTGTTGATGACGAAATAGAAGTATCCCACGCTATTGAGCGTGATTTAAGGCAACATTATCATAATGACTACCGCATAACAACAGCAAATTCCGGTTCTCAAGCGTTAGAAATCGTTCAACAGCTTAAGCAACGTAATGATCAGATCGCACTATTCCTGGTTGACCAGCGAATGCCGGGTATGGAGGGGACAGAGTTTCTGGCTGAAGCGATGAAACTTTACCCCGATGCCCGCAAAGTACTCCTTACCGCTTATGCCGATACTCAGGCGGCAATTACTGCAATCAACACAATAGAACTTGATTACTACATTATGAAGCCTTGGAGTCCACCTGAAGAAAATCTTTTCCCAATCCTAGATGATCTCCTGAGTGATTGGCTGGCAACGGCTCAGATACCATTTGATGGTATTCGGGTAGCAGGTACGCTATGGTCAGCTAGTTCTCACAAGATTAAAGACTTCCTGGCTCGTAGTCAAGTACCTTATCAATGGTTAGATATAGAAAAAGACTCTGAATCTATGGCGCTAGTGGAGGCAACCAACAAAGAACAGCATCGATTGCCCGTCATCTTTTTTCCCGATGGGAGGAAGTTAATAGATCCCGATATTACTACATTAGCTGAATATATTGGATTACAGACACAAGCAACCCAGCCATTTTATGATCTGATTATTATTGGGGCCGGACCTGCTGGATTAGCCGGTGCTGTTTACGGTGCTTCTGAAGGATTACGTACCCTTTTAATTGATAAAGAAACGACAGGTGGACAGGCAGGCGCCAGTTCAAGGATTGAGAACTACTTAGGTTTTCCAAAGGGTTTGAGTGGTGCTGATTTGGCTCGACGAGCCACAGCCCAAGCTACGCGCTTGGGAGCCGAGATATTGACTACGCAAGAGGTTACGCAAGTACGTGTATCCGATCAATATCGTTTTGTTACGTTAGCAGATGGAACTGAATTGAGTTGTCACGCAATCATCATCGCTACCGGTGTATCATTACGCACTCTTGATGTGCCCGGCGCTGAGGCAGTCACTGGAGCCGGGGTTTATTACGGCGCAGCGTTTACCGAGGCAGCGTATTACAAAGGTGATCATATGTTTGTTGTTGGCGGAGCCAACTCGGCTGGTCAAGGGGCAATGTTTTTCTCTCGCTACGCCAGCAAAGTGACCATGTTAGTTCGCGGCAGCGCCTTGAAAAAGGGCATGTCGCAATATCTTGTCGACCAAATAAACGATACAGAGAATATTGAAGTGCGCTTGCAGACGAGTGTAGCCGAAGTGATAGGCACAAAACAGCTTGAGGCATTAGTTCTCAAAAACAACGATACTGGTAAAATCGAAACAATACCTGCCAGAGCGCTTTTTAGTTTTATTGGAGCTAAACCACATACAGATTTTTTAGCAAATGTTGTGGATAGAAATGAAGCGGGGTTTATTCTGACCGGACAAGATTTAATCCGAAATGGTCGCCGACCTAAAAACTGGCGGTCGAGCCGAGATCCATTCTTGCTGGAGACAAGTGTACCAGGAATCTTTGCTGCGGGGGATGTTAGGCAAGGAGCTGTCAGGCGAGTAGCTTCGGCTGTAGGACAAGGCTCAAACGCTGTAAGTTTTGTTCATCAATATTTAAAAACTATTTAAGTTAGTTATTTTCACGTACCTGTATCGTCACACCGTTTTGAGTATAACTCGATTAAATTATAGAGTAAAATCAATTGAAGGCAGTCAAAACCTGCCACATTACTTAATGTAGTACATTATATAAAGGATATATTAGCCTGATATATAGTGTTACAGTGTGGCTATATTGACGAGTAGCGCGTACGGGTCGAAAGGGCCACCGCCGATGGCGGGACAGGCGAACAATTAAATGAAAGATATTCATCACGCACACGCTAATCACAAAACGCTTGAAACAGTGGCGATTGTTGAGTTCTGAGTTGGATTCGCATAAGCAGTATGAACAGTTTTTAAAATTAGTGAAGGCGGATTTAGAAGAGCGGAAGCAGTATTTCATGGGTCGTCCGGCGTATTTGTATTGGTCGGGGGCGAACACGGAATAATTAAATATCTTGTTGTTTGATGCATCTTAGCGATCTTTTTGTGGGCATGCTATGAGTCACACTACCCACTAAAATACCAAAACTGTCAGCCATAGTCAGAAGTATCACAGATACTTGGTCAAGCAGTTTGCGCCTAGTATGATATTTAGAATTCTGATTAGTCATAATATTTAGAATTACACTATATACTGCCGAGAAAAGTAAATTGCGATAACTACCCAAATGACATTGGAATATAGCTGGTAAGTGGTTATATTTCATTCTAAGATTGGGAAAATATCAATAAAATGCGTCCACTTACAATTCTATATAAATAGTAGTTATGTGGCGCACAGCTAGCAGGAACTTACTACAGTAGAAGAGGAGGCAACTATGGGGAATAAAAGCATTGTGAGAGTCGGGGGTGTATGCGCCATTCTGGCAGTGGTCAGTGGCACTATGGCGCGCATCGCCTTTGGGAATGAGTGGCTCAAGTCACGAGGGGTGGATACCCTAATCACTGGCCACTGGTTCGATGTCCTGGGCGTTTTGCTCTTCATGGTCGCGGCTTTGGGGTTCTACCGGGCCCTGCGCCAGGCCGGACCTCTGCCATTGATAGCGGTGGTGGCCTCCCTCACCGGTGGCATCTTTCTTTTTTTCCATGAGTTCATCCGATTGGGTATTGCCTACGAACTGGCGCCGGGTATCATGGACGCCCTCAGCCAAACAGGCTGGCTAGCCGCGGGCGTAGGGTCCGTGCTTGTCTTCTTCATCGGGGTACTCCTCTTCAGTTTCGCTATTCTAAGGACGTCGGTGGTGCCCAAGTGGATCGGGTGGCTGGGTCTGATAGCTGTGGCGGCGCAGGTGGCATTGGCGACGTCGGTTCTGTTTGAGAGCATCAGAACTCCCTGGTTTTTAACCAGGGTCTTCCTGGTGTGGTTGGTAGCCATGGGGGTTGTCCTGCTGCGGCTGAAGGAGCCCGTGGCCCCGGATTCTACGGCGTAGGCAACTATGGGGAATATGAGCCTTGTCAGAGTCGGCGGTGTATGAGCCATTCTCGTCGCGGTAAAGCCTCATCGTGGCCATCATCATCCGCGGAGTAGCCGACGTACCTGGATTAAAGGACTTGACTGATGACGAGGAGCCTCTTTATAAGCGGTCACTTGAGATAAGGGAGAAGGCTCTTGGCCCAAACCACTATAATGTGGCGATGTCTCTTTATAGTCTAGCACAACTTTACCAGTCGCAGGGGATGTATTATAAAGCTGAGTCTCTTTATAAATCGGTCACTTAAAATATTTGAAAAGGCGCTTGGGCCGAATCATCCCTTGGTGGCGAACTCTCTTAACAATCTGACATTACTTTACGAATCTGAGGGGAGGTATCATAAAGCAGAGTCTCTTTATGAGAGGTCGCTTGAAATACGTAAGAAGACTCTTGGATCTGATCATCCCGATGTAGGGAACTCTTTTAATGATTTGGCAAATGTCTACGGGGCCCTTGGGAGGTATACAGAAGCTGAGTCTCTTTATAAGCGGTCGCTTGAGATAATTGAAAAGGCTCTTGGCCCAGACCACCCGTATCTGGTGCCTGTGTTGGTAAATATGGTGGAACTTTACAATATTGTCGGGAAAGAAGAAGCTAGAAGCCTGGAAGAACGGCTTAAAGTTATTCGATCTAGCAGTGAATGATGATATCTTTGAGCATTCGGTTGAAGGCGATTTTATTGAAACAAAGAAGATGATTTTGATGAAGTAAAAATTCTTGCAAGTTGAAAATTAGGCCAGAATTAGCAGAAGGGCAGGCACAAACCTGCTTTTTACACAATGTTAAACTTCATTTAATAGCCGTAATACACTGATAAATAGAAGATACAGTGTGGCAATAATGTCGAGTAGCGCGTATGGGTTGAAAGGGCCACCGCCGATGGCGGGACTGGCGAATAATTAAATGGACAATTCTGATCACGCACACGCTTATTACAAAACGCCTGAAACAGTGGCGGTTATTGCGTTCTGAGTTGAATACGAGGGAGCAGCACGATGAATTTTTAGAATTAGTGAAGTCGGATTTGGAGGAGAGAAAACAGCTTTTCATGGGTCGTCCGGCGTATTTGTATTGGTCGGGGGGATGAAGCACAAATTACTATTTATTACTCTTGAGAAATTCTATTAATAATGTGAGATGCAAGCCCAGCGCATCGTTAAGAATTACCGTTGCTTCTTTTGTTTTTGAAGTTTGTGGACTCTCTGCTTTTTCACTTTCGAGTTTGAATTTTTCAACTATTTTAACTGCATTTTCCAATGCATCCGTGATAGCCTCGTCATCAAAAAGACGTATTGATACTATGGTGAAATATTGAAGTTCGATACGTGAATCAACATTAATAATTTTATCCTTGGTTATTTTTTTCATAAAATGCATAAAATCCTCGAAATACTTTTCTTGTCGATTCTTTAGTTTTTCATCTTGCTCCCATTTATTTTGTTTTTCAATTAATACTTTCTGTGAATTAGCCTCAGACCGAATTCTCCAGATTGTGATTGCAAATCCAAGTATAATAAGGAAGGAGGGAAGAAGTTTTAATAAGAGAGATTCTTCCAATCCAATTGAGATAGTTTCCATTTAACACTCCTGATTAATAAAAAAACATAGAAAACTATATATTTGTAGCGCGTAGGGGAGTCGAACCCCTATTACCGGCGTGAGAGGCCAGCGTCCTAAACCATTAGACGAACGCGCCGAATTCTTGAGATCAATCTAAATTCACGTCTGAAAAAAAGCAAGGGAATTGTCCATTTAATTGGGCTTTTAAATCCTGCGTCTCTTTTCTATATTAAAAATATAAAATTATTTCGTAACCGGTGAGCGATAAAGTGAAGAACAAAAACAGACGTCTGGTCCAAACGGTAGGGAAGAGCCTGCTTTATTACGTGGCAGCTCCCTTTGCAACGCTTCTGCTGATAGAACTGATGCTCCGTTTTACCGGTTATGGTAATGAAGACAGATTATTCATACCGAGTCAGAAGGATCCTACCAGATATAGTATCAAGGTTGATTACATCAAAAAATATTTCCCTTTTAGCGAGGTTGAGCCTGACCTGTCCAACGATACGTTTCTTGCGGAAAAACCGGCGAACGGAATACGGGTATTCGTATTAGGTGAAAATTCGGCGGCTGGTTTCCCATGGCTGCCTAACGGCAGGATCGCGCTTATGATGAGCCAGATTTTACAAGAGACTTTTTCGGAAAACAATGTTGAGGTTATCGACCTTTCAATTCCGGGTATAAACTCTCATGGTATGCTGAATCTAATGAGCAGACTCGTAAAGTATGAGCCTGATGCTGTCGTTATCTATCCCGGGCATAATGAGTTTTACGGCGCGCTCGGTCCTGCTTCGGTAGATTATGTGGGAATGAACCGCAAGCAAATTAAACTCTATCTGAGCTTGCAAGAATACAGACTTTTTCAACTATTAAAACCGTTGTTTATCGGGTCATCCCGTGACATTGCCGGTCTGAAAGACAAAACAGAATCGCTGATCGAAACGATTGCGAAAAAAATGGAAGTGGAACCGGAAGGGGAACTGTACAACAAAGTCCTTGAGAACTACATAAGTAACCTGAATGAGATGCTTGAAATTGCCGAATCAGCAGCAGTCATATTAGTCGGCGGTATACCTGTAAGCAATTTTTCGGGTAAAGCGCCGTTCAAATCATGTTATGAAAATATAACCGATAGACTGAATTGGCGGGAAGAAATTGAGAAAGGTAAGGCATTTCTCTTTGAAGAGCATTACGAAGACGCGCTTCTGTATTTCTTGGAAGCGGGTAAGCGATATGGTCTGAATTCGGAACTTTATTACTACAGCGGACTGGCGTTACAAGGAGCAGGAGAGGGTCCGAAAGCGCGTGAGCAGTTTCGAAAGGCTGTGGACAACGATTGCATGCCGTTCAGAGCGGCAACAGAATTTAATAGAGAGATGGCGGCGGTGTTTCGCAGTCACGCTCAACCGTTCGTAAGTGTGGGATTGCACTACGACACTACTTCCGTCAGCGAATCGAGAGGGGATGAGCATTTCGTTGATGCGGTGCATTTCACTCTCAAGGGCGCTGCACTGCTTGCGGAAAGACTCACTTCGGAGCTGATTGTGCGTTTTGGAGGAATCAGACGAGCAAAACCTTCATTAGCGGATATTGATCGGATGATAGAACGAGCGGGAATGACTCAGATAGATTATGCGATAGCGGAACTACGGATCACCGACCTCCGCTCGCGCTGGCCTTATAAGGAAAGTGAACGGACTGTGCCTTCTTTCAGCTCGTTCAGGAGTGAGCATGTTGAGGAACTCGCATTGGATGTGAAGGAGGGAATACTGAGTTGGGCGGAAGCTCATAAAATTTATGCGGATTCATTATACGATCTTAATGAGTTCGAAGATGCCGAGGGGGAGTACAGAGCGTTAGTAGTAGCGAATGTAAGCGATGTTCTGCCGTATTTACGACTTGCGGAATTGCTTCTGCGTAAAGGATTACTTGAGGAAGCATACGAGCTCTTAGAACGCTCGACTAAAATAAACACTTCACAATTCGCCTTGAAATGGATGGGTTCGATTCTCCTTGGGAACGAACTCCCGGGTAATGCTATTGGCTATTTAGCAGAGGCGAATAAAATGGAGCCTTCCGACAAAGAGGTGCTTTACAACTTGACAGTCGCATATATAGAAACGTGTAGGATCGAAGAGGCGATAGAAGCGTTTAAAAAGCTCTATTCGTTGGATTCAGAATATCCCGGCGTCATCCGGCTTGCAGAACGGATAAAGGACGTATCAGATGAATAAATTGTTGGAAATAGTATGAGCGGTTTCTATATTATCGGCACGCGCCCGTGGCTCAATTGGATAGAGTGCGTGGCTACGGACCACGAGGTTGGAGGTTCGAGTCCTCCCGGGCGTACTATTACTCTATTCCGCTATCATTCGAAAATAAGTCTGAATCCTAAGATTTGTATCGGAACTGATTGAATATAATTGAAAAACATCAACGTTGGATGTCACACGCAATTCGTGAGGCGGAATCAGCTTTAGAGGAAGGGGAGGTGCCCGTAGGCGCCGTGATCGTTAAAGACGACACGATAATAGCTAGAGGACATAACAGGAGGGCAGCGCTCAATGACCCGACAGCCCACGCCGAAATTCTGGCGATAACCTCAGCTGCAAATCATCTTGAGAATTGGCGCCTCAAAGGATGCACGCTATATGTAACTCTCGAACCCTGCCCGATGTGCGCAGGCGCTTCTGTGAATTCCAAACTCGACCAAATAGTGTTCGGAGCGAGAGACGCGGATGTCGGCGCATGCGGCACTGTACACGATATTGCGGGAGATAAGAATTCGATTCATAAAATAAGCGTTCTTCCGGGTATTCTTGAGTACGACAGTAAACTGCTGCTGACAAAGTTTTTTAATTCCGTTAGAAAGGAGAACAAACCCGAACCTGAATAAGAGATGATCCTATATTATGAAATTATTTCGGCAGTAAGGACTTGCCAGTTGCTTTGAAAAGAGATTTTACGGTCAGGACCACCGCCGATGGCGGGACTAAGTAAATCCTGACTCGTACATAATATTGAAACGATAATCCGATTTTTATTGTTTGATAGAATTCAGTTAATTGTTTATCTTATTTTTTACCTGGAGAGGTGGCAGAGCCTGGCTGAATGCGCGCGATTCGAAATCGTGTTTACCGCAAGGTAACGGGGGTTCGAATCCCTCCCTCTCCGCTTGCGGATTTAGCTGGGATGCTGAATTAGCGTTCTCGCCTTTTGTTTTCCTATGGCTGCCGTGCGCAGGGCATACAAGACTTCATTCATGTATTCATAAATGCCCCTCGGGATACAATGGTGAGGGAGTGATGTTTTCGGTATGGGGCGAGATAGCTAAGGGCATGAGAAGTAGTTAAATCCCTTTCTCAAATTCTTAGCTTGACTTCCGTAGTAGCCTTCATATATATTCCTACAAATTGCCGTTAAGAGGAGCAAATGGATCAAAATCGATTAGTTTCAGCGAATTCCTTCTGCTGAAATCGAGAAGGAGCAGAAAAATGAGCAAATTACATACTTTCAAATTCTTATGGGATATACGCCGTCTTGCTTTAGTAGGACTCGCAGTTTTTGGCCTGCTTTTGGTTGGGTGCGATCAAGAGACGGAGGTCACCTCTGTTCCTCAAGAAGAGACCTTATTGGAATCAGTCTTAGCGAGCCAAATCCAAGCTGTAATGGCTATTCAAGACCGCCATACAGATCGCCTCTTGGCTATTTCCGGCGCTGTGGGCACAGCCACTGGACTGACTGAAGACGGCAAACCAGCCATCCTGGTATTTATCAAGACAGAGGCTCTGGCAAAGGGTGCGCGGATACCTGCCAGTATAGAAGATGTTCCGGTTATTGTAGAAGTGACCGGCATGTTCATCGCGCTGACTGACACTGACCCCAAGGCCCGGCAGCCCCGACCTGTACCCATTGGCGTTTCAACCGGTCACCCGGATATTACCGCCGGCACCATCGGGGCGCGAGTCACGGACGGCACCGACGTGTTCGCCCTGAGCAACAACCACGTCTACGCCAACATCAATGAGGCTAATCTCGGCGACAGCGCGCTACAGCCGGGTCCTTTCGATGGCGGCGAGGACCCGGCCGACAAGATCGGCGAGCTATCCGCCTTTGAGCCGATCCTGTTCGACGACGGCAGTGATAACATTATTAACTTTATTGACGCCGCAATCGCAATCTCCTCGACGGATCTGCTCGGCAACTCTACCCCGCATGAAGGGTATGGGACGCCAAATTCGGCTATCGTCTCGGCAGCGTTAAAGCAAGCGGTGCAAAAATACGGGCGGACGACTGGACTTACAACAGGGGAGGTTGTCGGAGTTAACGCCACGGTGGTTGTCTGTTACAAGTCTCGAGGACCATTTTTCTGCAACCCAAACTTCATTGCGACGTTTGTGGACCAGATCGTCATAACCCCCGGGGGTTTCAGCTCGGGAGGCGACTCCGGGTCCCTGATCGTGACTAACGACGAGAGCAAAAACCCGGTTGGGCTGCTGTTCGCGGGTAGCTCTACTCACACGATTGCCAACCGGATCGACTTAGTGCTTGGTAAATTCGGTGTGACCATAGACGACAGCGAACCGGCAGCGGATACCACGCCACCAGCCCTGTTCTCGGCGACCGTGGACAACAGCTCGCTGGTCCTGGTGTATGACGAACAGTTGGACCCCAACTCTGTGCCGGTTAGCGGCGATTTCAGCATAGGCACGAATGGTGGTGATGCGCAGTCGGTCACGGCCGCAGGTGTGAGCGGGACGGACGTAACGCTGACCCTGTCGCCTGGAGTAGCGTCGGGTGACGCGGTGACCGTCAGCTACAGCGCAGGGGATAACCCGATCCAGGATACCGCAGGAAACGACGCGGCGAATTTAGTCGACGAGTCGGTGACCAACAACACGGCGGCGCCCGCGGAGGGTGTTAACGTGACGAATATTGTCCCGAACACAATGGGAATTGGCACCACGATAGATGTAACTATCAATGGCTCAGGCTTTGCGGCTGGGGCAGAAGTGACATTCGAAAACGGAACCGGTCCAGCTCCGACCACATCTGACGTTGCCGTTGGTGATGCCAACACGATCACGGGCACAGTTACTGCCAAGAGCGGCGGCCCGTCACGCAACCGCGTCTGGGACGTGCGAGTCACTAACCCGGACGGCTCCTCAGGCGTCCTACTGGAAGGCTTCACGGTCATACCGTAATAGAACGATCAAGTGAAGGACGTTTAGGTTACATTGTGAAACTATGAGGGTATGAGGATTAGTTGTGAAAAGTGGGGCGCCGGTGTTGGTGCTCCACTTTTCTGTTGTAGAGAAGGAAGGAGATTATTTGTGCTCCCTACATTCAAAATGACTTTTATGAGCATTGGTGTGATTTTCTTTGCTATAGGGATTGGGAGTTGCGTAGACAAAGCTGTTGAGAATGGCCAAGGAGAAGATACTATGCCCTCTAAGACAATCGAAGAGGTGCTCAAAGAACACACCGAAGAATTGATGTCCATACCGGGAGTGGTGGGCACGGCTGAAGGCCTTTGCGATGGCAATCCCTGCATTAAAGTGTTTGTCATCGAAATTACACCAGAGTTGGAGCAGAAAATTCTCAATATCCTCGAAGGTTACCCTGTAGAGGTGGAAGAGACGGGGGAATTTAAGGCCCTTCCAGAAAATCCCGATTGACAGGAAATTACTGTCACTAATACGGGCGGTGATGCTGAGTTAGCGTTGCCGCCTCTTTTATCAATTCAGTTGAACTTTCGACCAATGTTGTGGTCTCGTCCCGAGGTATGGCCGAGCGATAGTCGCTACCGACTTTGTACACTCATAACGGACCTAACAGGGAGGTTATCTTAGAGAAGAATGCGAGGCGGATAGGCTTCTCCTTTCGGCAAATCCGATCAGAATATGTGCCATAAATGTGCCAATGTGTCCGAAATGTGTCGGAAATTTCTGCTTATTGGTGGAAACTAATGAGAGTAAATGGAAGAGAGTATAAGTATTGCAGTGATTGAGTGATAGGGTCATTCACTGATAATAATAAAAATAGGCTCGGAAATATCGCAAGAATCTCTCCCTCTCCGCTGATATTATTTTCATGTGCGAGTTAGGGCTTGTTCCGCAGGAACTCTCTTGGAGCCCGGACCGCATTCGCAATAGAACCACCCCTTTTTCCCCTCCTTTGAAAGGAGGGGAGACGCATTTAAGAACCTGCTAAAAGGTTCCGCCCCGCCTACGGCGGGATTAGTCCCGCAGAATGCGATGGTTCCTCTTCGCTAAAAAGTTCTGGTTAGGTATTTCGTCTAATAAACTCGTCCTATTATTTATATAACTGTAAAAATCGTTCAAATATAATTATATCGTATGATATTACTATAAAGCTTGACACCGACGTAATTTATTCGTATATTTTGCCTAATTAATATTCTTAACCTGGCAAAATCTCCGTAAGTCGTACGAAGAGAGTGTAATGTGAAAAGCAAGACCATGACGTTATCCACTGAAAACCAGCTGCCTGCATGCCGCTTTTGCCATGATCAGTTGACGTCTTATATTGCAAAACCCAAGGATCCGGGATGTTATTCGGAACAAGATAAACATTGTTAGACTTCACCCAAGTATCAGACAGGAGGTGATAGAATATGATTGCGCGGCAATCATATAAAAGCATGTCTCTGCGTACGCTAGGTTTTATGTTAATCCGTTAAATACGATAGGAGTGTGTACTATGGCAGCCAAAAGTAAGCAAAGGAAGTGGACTGCAACTGAGATCAAAAAGCATATTAAGAGAATTCAAGGTGTGATTAAACAGCAGGAGCGCCTTGTAAAGAAAGGCGAGAATTTCACGTCGGTCACGCCAGAGGAAATTAAGAAAAAACTCAAGCGTGTCCAGTCCCCTATGATCGTGTCGCAAGGATGGAACAGCACGCAGCCGGGAGGAACGATCAACTACAATCTCGGCATCTACAACCCGGACGCGACTCGGGCCATCTGGATGTTCGCTCACGTTTGGGTCGGTTCTGGGAACGTCGATCCGACTGTCGGCACGTTTCTGCTGAACGTCGATACGCGCTTTCCCCGCCTGACTCAACCAACCTTCGCGGGACTGATGTTGTCGCCTAATGCCTCGGCGACACTTAGCTTCGCCCTTAAGGTACCGACCACAGTCGAGAAAACGAACTATCTTGGAAATAGTTGCCTGATGCTCTTTAACTGGCACGATGTCGGTACGTATCTTGATCGCGGCATCTTCGTATTCGCGGTTTCGTAAGGGCGGATAGTGGATTCAAGCGTAGTCTATGACGTCGTCGACCTCGAAGCCTAAACCAAGCCGGAGCTGACTTAAAAAACTTTTACGTGATTTGATGAACATAAATATTTAAATTTTGAAGAAAGGTGAATCATTCTCAGGATGCAGACTCGAATCTAAAATTTGCTAACAATAACTAATGATATTATCTTGGAAAAATCAGAAACTATAAGGAAAAACGACTTTGGTCCCTGTAGATAATCGAATGCGAGAAAATGAAGAGGATAAGTCTCGTTGGGATGAAGTTTCTCGAATTCAGAATAAACACGAATCAGATCTTCTCAAGTATTCTAATGTCGTAGGTATTTCTAATGGGTTTAGAATAAGAGATGGCAAGAATACAAATGAACGGTGTATAGTGGTTCTTGTTGCTAAAAAGGTTTCAGAAGAATCTCTTGATAAAGAAGATGTGATCCCAAAAGAGATTGATAGCATCAAGACAGATGTGGTAGAAGTAGGACAAGTAGAAATTCTTCCATCATAAATTGCCAATTCGTTAGAATTGGTTTCTAATTTTGAAGGGAAAAAAGGAGGTTAATATGTCTAATGAATCGACGATATCCAATTCGGATGATAATTTTCTGGAAAAAGAAAAACGCTTAGGTACCAAAGAGCAAGAGAAAACGGCTTTAAGACTCCTTGAGAATGCTGAAAAATTTTCACGCGGGAAGGAAGATCCATCAGTACTTAAAGAGCCTGTGTGGCCTGTAAAGAAAGAAAGAGAAGAGACCTACTCAAAAATCTCTGAGGTTAGGGAAAAGAACGAAAATTCTTTGCTTCAATTAGAAGGAGTAACGGGAATTGCATCTAGTCTCAGGATGAAGCGTGACAAATTAACACCAGAATTGTGTTTAACCGTTTTGGTTGAGAAAAAAGTTGCGAATCCGCCTAAGGAATCCATTGTGCCGAAAGAGATTGATGGAATCAAAACAGATGTTGTAGAAACAGGCAAAATAGAGGCTCTTTCCTATACATGGCTGCTGAGACCAGCTCGCCCCGGATTTAGCATTGGTCATCATCTGATCACTGCAGGTACCTTCGGAGCTCTGGTTCGTGATAGAGAAACTAACGATATCTTGATATTGAGTAATAATCATGTTATGGGCAGGAGTGACCTTGCTTCCATAGGTGATGCTATTCTTCAACCTGGTCCATATGACGGTGGAAGCTATCCTCTTAATCAAATTGCAACGCTTTCAAAAACAGTTCCGTTAACAAAAAATTGGAACCTTGTTGATGCAGCGGTGGCGAAGCCTACAGACATTAGAAATGTGATGGCAAACGCTATGAATCTGGGGATACCCACGGAGACAGGACAAGCTTATCCCAGTGGCTGGTCTAAAAAAGTGGGACGCACGACCCAATTTACTTATGGCTATATCTATTCGAATGATCTCACCATTGCTGTGGGGGGGTATCCATTTGGTACAGCAATGTTTAGAAATCAGATATGGACTACAAACATGTTGGCTGGAGGCGACTCAGGTTCTCTGTTACGAGACTATTGGAGTAATCGGGCAATTGGTCTTAGTTTTGCCGGGTCACCCTATTATTCATTCCATAACAACATTTCAAATGTCTTAATGTCTCTTGATGTTGATATGGTAATAGCATTATAAATACAATAGCTCGACGTTTCGATTTTTATAGCATTCCAATTTGAAACCTTGAATACGCTATGAATTGATAAAAGAGAGTGACTGTATCGTTGAAATCTGTTGGGTCCAATAGATTCAGTAAAACAAGACTGGGTGTTCAATTGGATTCCTTGCGGTTGTCGTTCAAATTATTGTGATTTCTACTTGTGCCGCGAAAAATATCCTATGTATATAAAATTTATGAAGATCTCCTATGAATGGAAATAATCATAATAAGCCCGAGGACCACGTGGCCATTCTTGGTGCAGGTATAGGTGGATTAGCTACAGGAATTCTCCTGTCAAAGTATGGCTGGCGGGTTACTGTGATAGAAAAAGATTCTCCACCCTGGAGTAGACTCGGTGAATCTTTTGATTGGGAAATGCCGCAATTCTTAGAACAATTGGGTTTTAATCTGGAAGAGTTAAAACAACAAGAAATCTTAACCTCAAAACCGGGTGTTATAATTTGGTCAAACGGTCGACATAATATGAATGTGGCAAAACTCTTTCCACCTGCAGCTTATTTGAAATTTATGAATCGTCCTGAAGCCACATTTCATGGAAATCGGTATAAGTTAGACATGATGCTTTTGGAAAAATGCAAGCAGCTTGGTACCAGATATATATCCAAGAAAATTAAAAAAGTGCATATGGAAAATAATCGAGTCAAGAAGGTCGAACTCGCAGGCGGTAACTCCGTTAATGCACACTATTATATTGATGCGAGTGGACGGGCAGGGTTAATAACAAGAGCTGCAGGTGTAAAGTACAAATTTTATGGTGAGAAGATGATTAGTCTTTATAGACGGCACGAGCATGACTATGACGGGAGGGGAACCCGATTATATCTTTTGGATAAAGGGAAGCATGTGATCTGGTTTTGGAATATTCATGTAGGTCTACACACTACGGACATTGGTATAGTCATTCCGTCTTCTTATTATACCACATTCAAATTGAAGGAACTAACTACCGAAGATATCTACCGGAAACTGCTAAGACAAGTATCACCATTAGCTGATTTTGTTGATAGTGCCGGAGAGGTTGGAACATTACATACATGCGGATTTCGGAATTACGTAGCCGATCGTGCGACAGGAGATAATTGGATTGCCGTCGGAGAGTCAGCCTTTTTAATTGATCCTATCTCTTCCGGAGGAGTAACAGCAGCTCTGCGAGCGGGTAAATCAGCAGCTTTGATAGTTGATGAAGCACTGAAGCTTGGTGAAAGATCTCTTGGAGTGTCAAGTCGGAAAAGATACTATAATAGGATATCATTGCAGGCGGACTTTGTAAATGAACTTACGCAGTATTTATGGAAATTTCACAGACTCTGGCATTTCATTGGTCTCCCGCGATTTGCGCGTATGTTGACTTTTCCACAATGGCATATCAACTGGCTTAGTTCCACAATCAACATGCGATCTAATCCGGGATTATTGTGTATTATTGTTATAAGGCATCTGCTTCTTGGAACTGTTAAAGTGATCCTTCATACACTTAACTTCAGGTACAGGAATTTATAAATATGTCTGCAAACGTACCAAAAACCAAAGTTATTAGTACCGGGTATCACCCAAAATTGCATTATTCGATCCAAGGATCAGGGCCGCCTCTGCTATTTCTTCATGGAATTCCTACCTCATCATTATTATGGGATAAAATTGCGGAGAAACTTTCATCAGATTTCACGATTATTTGTCCGGATCTGCCGGGATGGGGAAAATCACCGCCAATAAATAAGAAAGGACTGGATTTACTTTCCGAAGTGGTAGCAATGATCGATGAATTAGGAAAGGAGATCGGGGTTAAATTCAATAGACTGATCGGGCATGATGCGGGTGCTGTGGTCGCAGCGCATTACGCGATAACACATGGTGATAATGTAGATGATCTTGTATTGATGGCCGCAGCTATTTGGCCGGATATAAACATTCCCTGGCCTATGCGCGTACTTCGAACTCCGATCTGGGGCGACATAATGAGTTTTCTTCTAAAGCCAATGATATTCAGACATTTAGGTCTCATGCCACCGTATAGAAAATTATATACAAACCGTTATCGATCATCATTTTCGTATCCATTCAGAGGTCCTTTAGGCGGGTTAAAGCTTGCACGCCAAGTGAGATGGGGAAAGCGCAGTAAGGTACTGGCGCCGTTAGCTGCGAATTTAAAGAACATTAAAGCCCGAACATTGATTATACACTCTTCAGGCGATTCAGCAGTTCCATATCCCTTATCTTTAAGGAGCAGTGAGGCCATACCCAATTGTCGATTACTGGAACTGGATGCGACTCACTTCGTCCCTCTGACACACCCGGATCTTCTTGCGGAACATTTGAATAATTATTTCACTCATATCGATGAACCTTTAGGGTCGAAAATAAAAAATTAGGAGGAAAAATGAAGAAGTTTCGATTACTGAGAGAACCAATCGATATCATTTCGGTATTTGCTATTGTGTTAGTATTAACGTTACAGACCACAGCATTGACAATGGGTTGGCCATGGTACACTTTCTTACTTATAGTGGCATTGATAAGGCTGGTCAATCTCGTAGAGCACAATCTCTCGCATAAACGAATATTCTATCAATCGTATTTGAATGAACTTTTAGGTTGGATGTGCTACCTTTCCAATGGAGTTCCTTTGGAGTTTTATGAGATGCATCATGTAAAAAACCACCATAAATTCAATCAATTATATAATGAAAAGGTACAGGATTGGTCAAGTTTATATGGGTTTAGAGGTACTAATTATCCGGATAAACCGATAAATAAAACCTATTATGTTTTGACATTTCCGCTTATGGCAATTTGCCATTGTCTGCTGGAGATAGTACGAAATCCGGGCTCAAAAATGTTCTGGCGGTTTATTCGTTCATCAATAACTATAGTTGTTTCAAGCGCAATACTTATATCGATCAATCCGATAGGTTTTCTTTTCTTTTTTATAATTCCATGGGGGATTGTTGCGTTTGCTTTGGGCAGCAATAACTATAATCACCATATTGGCTGCAAGATGACCAATGATTTTGATTCATCGAATTCTGACCTGCGTTTTCTCAATAGATTGCCGGGATTCAATATAGGTTACCATGTGTCACACCACATTAAACCAAGTCTGCATTGGAGCAGGTTACCTGAATATCATGCAGGAATAAGGGAAAAGATACCAACGGAAAATCTTAAGTAGAGGATAGGAGAAACATAGAAAGATTAATCCATAATTCATGAGATAGAAAAAAGAACCATAAACCTTGATACAAGGAGTTGTTTATGAATAACCCAAAATACCAGATCTTTCAGGGTAATGATAACCAATATTATTTCCGCCTGCGTGCGGAAAACGGTGAAATCATCCTCGCAAGTGAAGGATACGTTGCAAAAGACGGGTGCGAAAATGGAATAGATTCCGTAAAGGAGAATGCCCCAAAAGATGAAAGATATAGGCGGAAAGATTCCGACGATGAACAGTTTTACTTCAATCTCGTCGCTGCGAATGGGGAGATAATCGGTACGAGTGAAATGTACACCACGAAACAGGCCCGTGATAACGGCATAGAAGCTGTTAAAAAAGTGGCTCCGGACGCGCCTACTGAAGATTTAACATGACTTAGTACTACAGAGCCAGGAGCTGTCCCTGATGTAGCCGGAGTATTACCCATGAGGTAAATTCTGGATTCTTAACTGTGTGAGAAAAATGTTTTCCCGCATTAAAGTCGGAGCTGGAACGAGATACCCCCCTGAGAGAAGGGAAGGTTCTATCGCCTTCGCTGAACTTTACGCAAGAGAGATTTAAAGAATAAAAAATCGATTCACAAAATAAGCGTTCTTCCGGGTATTCTTGAGTACGACAGCAAACTGCTGCTGACAAAGTTTTTTAATTCCGTTAGAAAAGAAAACAAGCCGAAACCTGAATAAGAGATATAGTACACTGATTAATCGTGGCAGTCAGGACTTGTCCTGACACCTATAATCATATGCGGTCGGGGCAATCCCCAACTCGTACTGAGGGCTTATTCTTTATTTGTTGGAGCAGCGAGATTTGAACTCGCGACTCGGAGATATATTTCCCAGATTTAATTGTTCTATGGCTCATAATGTATGAAGCAGTCTTTGCGAGTTCGACTTTAGCCGAACGTGGCAATCTCGTAGTTTGTACATATAGTTTATAATTATGAGATTGCCGCGTCGTCCGCCAACTGACGGACTCCTCGCAATGACGAAGTCATACTCTTCCGTTTTGCAATTTCTGTATCGATTAGAGAATTCAAATAAAGGAGAGTCCGAAATTTTTGTTTGATAGAATTCGGTTAATTGATTATCTTATTTTTCGTTAAGAGAGACAGCAGTGCCTGGCTGAATGCGCGCGATTCGAAATCGTGTTTACCGCAAGGAACCGCGGGTTCGAATCTCTCCCTCTCCGCTGATATTATTTTCATGTGCGGGTTAGGGCTTGTTCCGCAGGAACTCCGTTGGAGCATTATATATAACTCACTATATCTCACCACCAGCCCAACACTTTCCACCAGGCAAGACCGACGGTGAGCCAGATACTGATATGAAAGAGTGAAACAAGAAATCCGATTGAAAACCAGCGGGGAGGCTTCACGTATCCTAATCCGAAGTAGATAATGACTGGACCGGTAGAATAGTTGGTCGTGCAAGCGCACAGGTTTGAGAAATATGCTAAGAGCGCTATAATCAGCAGGGCGGGAGCTCCAACAGCTAAAGCTACTATGAAAAAAGCGGTCGCCAATGCGAAAATGTGAGCCGTAAGCATTGAAAAGGCGTACATACTGTAGAAATAAATAAGACTCATCAAAATAACTATCGTCAGACCCTGCATGTCAGAGAGCATTAGTTGCATGAGGTTAGCGAACCAGTCGACCATTCCGTGAGTCTTCAGTGTATTTGCCATAGTGAGCAGACCGCCAAGCCAGATAAGGGTGTCCCATGCCTTTGCGTTTTGTGCCATCTCATCCCACCGCTGTGTTTTGGTCAGCAGCAGCAGTGTTACGCCTATCCACGCTACGAGCGTAGTTCCCAAGCCGTGCAGCGATTTAGTAGACCACAAAACGAGCAGAATGACAAAGATAGCTCCCATGATAAGCTCTCCTGTGCTCCAGCTCCCCATCTTTTTGAGGTCTGATTCAGCGCTATCCTGCGCGGCTCTTGTGTCATTCAGTTCAGGTTTTGTAAGTAGTTTAATAAAGGGAGGTAAAAGGGCGAGACCTAATAATCCAGGTACGATAGCGCCTAACGCCCACATCCCCCAGGTGAATTCAATACCGAAAACGACTTTTGCCGATTCCGCAAGAACGGGATTCGCAGCCATACCCGTGAGAAACATTGCTGCGGTGATCAGATTAGCGTGAGCGCCGAGAGTAGTAAGATAAGCGCCGGCTCTCTCGGGTTTATCCTCCGGGAAAGAATCAAGCGCTTCAGCCAACGAACGGTTTATCGGAGCGAGTATGCCTCCTCCGCGGGCGGTGTTTGAGGGCACTATCGGTCCTAAGATCAATTCTGCCGCAGTCATGGCATAACCCAATCCGAGAATAGAGCGACCGTATCGTTTAACGAGCATTAAGGCGATTCGCTGACCGAAGCCGGTTTTAATCACCGAACCTGCGATCAGAAATGCCGCCACTACCAACCAGACAGTCGAATTTCCGTAACCGCTCAATGCCTTTTCAACCGTGAGCGTCTTGGTGAGCATGAGCGTCATCAGACCGAATATCACCATGGTTCCCATAGAAAACGGACGAAGAATAAAGCTCAGTATTACGGCTATGAACACAGAAAAGGAATGCCAACCTTCTATTGGAACGCCGTCAGGAACGGGGAAAAACCAGAATAAGATTCCCACCAACAGACATATCGATAATTTTAAATAAGATCCTTCGGTGTGTAGTATTGAATCGGTGATGGTTATTATCCTTATCTGAAAGGTACAAAACTATCGAGCGAAAAGTTAATATAAATAATGTCAAAATCACACTCCGATTCTCTCCCATTGAGGGGAGTGTCCGTAAGGGGTGTGTCAAGAGTTTAATGCTATAGTCTTTGCGAGGAGTCCCGAAGCTTCGGGACGACGTGGCAATCTCGTTCTACTTAAAATTCATTCTGAGATTGCCGAAACCTGATAAATCAGGTTTCTCAATGATAAAAATATGAGAATCAGGATTCATCCTGACCGTCTAAACTGAAATCTAAAAGCGTCAGGACAAGTCCTGACTGCCACTGAAAAAATATTTCTTATTTAAAGTGTAAAAAAACCTTGCAACCGGACAAAAATTGTAATTATATTAAGAGGCTGTAATAGCAAACACACTTTGTGAGTGCTAAAAGACAGAAAGTAATAATAATCAGATACTTAAAGTAACAACGGAGAACATAAAATGGCGTTAAAAATCAAGCCTTTAGCAGATAGGGTTGTAGTACAGGCTGATGAAGCTGAAGAGAAGAGTGAGGGTGGAATAATACTGCCGGATACGGTGCAAGAAAAGCCTCAAAAAGGAACCATTGTAGCTCTTGGAGCGGGAAGAATTTCGGACAATGGCGAACTGATAAAGCCGGAAGTCAAGGTCGGCGATAAGGTACTTTATGGAAAATATTCCGGTAACGAGATCAGCATCGGCGGTGTTGAATATCTCATTATGCGAGAGAGCGATATTCTTGCGGTAGTATAAGCAGCATCGAATGATATTTTTAAAACAGGAGAATAGATAATAATGGCAAAGAACATTGAATTTGATTTCGAAGCCCGCGCAAAACTGAAAATTGGAGTTGATAAACTTTCCAGAGCAGTTGCGGTAACTCTCGGACCTAAAGGAAGAAATGTTGTTATAGATAAAAAATTTGGTTCACCCACCATAACCAAAGATGGTGTGACAGTTGCCAAAGAGATAGAACTTTCAGACCCAATAGAAAATATTGGCGCTTCGATGGTTAAGGAAGTTGCCTCAAAGACTTCCGATGTAGCAGGTGACGGAACTACCACTGCTACGGTGTTGGCGCAAATGATATTCGCCGAAGGGTTGAGAAATGTTGCGGCAGGTTCCAATCCGATGGATTTGAAACGGGGTATTGATATAGCGGTTCAAACTGTAGTTGAGGGATTGGAAAAGATGAGTAAACCCCTGCCGGGAAAAGAGGAGATTGCCCAAGTTGCAAGTATATCAGCGAATAATGACACCGAGATAGGTGATCTTATTGCAGATGCAATGGATAAAGTAGGCAAAGACGGCGTAATTACGGTTGAAGAAGCAAAATCCACAGACACCACCCTTGAGGTTGTTGAAGGAATGCAGTTCGATCGGGGTTACCTTTCACCTTATTTCGTTACAAACGCAGAGAGCATGGAAGCAGTGCTTGAAGATCCTTACATTCTCATTCATGATAAGAAGATAAGCAATATGAAAGATCTTCTTCCCATTCTTGAGAAAGTTTCCCAATTGGGCAAGCCCTTTCTGATAGTATCGGAGGATGTCGATGGAGAAGCTCTTGCCACTCTCGTAGTTAACAAACTCAGAGGTACTCTGAAGATAGCGGCAGTGAAAGCCCCGGGTTTCGGAGACAGAAGGAAATCAATGCTTGAAGATATAGCTGTTTTGACAGGTGGCGCCGTAATTTCCGAGGAACAAGGATTTAAACTCGAAAATACAACGACCGCATCCCTCGGACAGGCAAAAAGAATAACGATTGATAAAGACAACACGATAATCGTCGAAGGTGCCGGTAAATCAAGCGACATCAAGGCACGGATAGGACAGCTAAAAGCTCAGGTTGAGGCTTCCACCTCTGATTACGATAAGGAAAAGCTTCAGGAGCGTCTTGCTAAATTAGCAGGTGGTGTTGCCGTGCTCAGTGTTGGAGCAGCTACAGAGGTAGAGATGAAAGAGAAGAAGGCAAGAGTGGAAGATGCTCTACATGCCACTCGCGCTGCGGTCGCGGAAGGAATTGTTGCCGGCGGCGGTGTTGCTTTTATAAGAGTGTTGGATTCGCTTGATAAAATAAAAGTAGAAGATGACCAAAAAATCGGTGTGGCGATAGTTAAAAAAGCGCTCGAATATCCGCTTAGGAAGATTGCGGAAAACGCCGGTTGGGAAGGTTCTATCGTGGCTCAGAAAGTTAAAGAGGGAAAAGATGACTTCGGTTTTAACGCGCGCACCGAAGTTTACGAGAACCTGATTGCAGCCGGAGTTATCGATCCGACAATGGTTACCAGAATAGCGCTCCAAAACGCAGCTTCTATCGCCGGTTTACTGCTGACGACAGAAGCGGTAATTGTAGAAGAGCCTGAGAAGGATAGTGGCGCTCCTGCAATGCCGGGAATGCCTCCGGGTGGAATGGGCGGAATGTATTAATCGCCTTATGATTCTGAAAGCCCCGCCTCTTACGGCGGGGCTTTTTTATTTGCCGAGTGAATAGTTTGCTTATTTAGAAACTAAAGTTGATATTGGTCTGCAATTGTTCAGTCAAACGTTAAACGGAGATGTTATGAAACTCAAAATTTATCTACTTACAGCTGTTTTATATTTGGTATCGGGATTTTCAATCGCAGCGGGAAGCGATTCGCTGACGGTAGCAAAGATAATGGCAGAGCCATCTATCACCGGTCAAAGGGCGCGCATAATCGCATTGTCACCCGATGGCAGTCAATTATTGTATCGTTACGATTCTGACGGTGATAAGGAATCTGAACTATATTTAGCAGCTGCGCGTTCCGGCGAAAGTGAATTATTTGAGGCTATCGAGAGTTCCGCAGAAAATATATCGTGGCATCCAAACCAGCGAAAATTACTTTACTCATCGGAAGGTGATATTTATATCTATGATTTTACGGAGGATAGTTCTAAGCAGCTGACGAAAACTCCGGGGCATGAATCATCTTTAAACTGGACAAAAGACGGCAGTGGAATACTATACCGATACGAAAAAACCTATCACATTATGAATATCAGAGATGGCGCACATGTGCAAATAAACTCTGCTCCCGGAGAAGACGAAGCGGATAACGGTGGCAAGTTATCTTCGGATAAAGAGTATTTTCTATTTGAACGGGTGAATGAAAGTGGTCATTGGAAGATGCATTGGGCTGATTATGTTCCCGAAACCGTTCAGCCAAAGTCTTCGATGCGAGGTGTTGATTCGGGTCTGATCGGATTGGTCAAAACGGACGGGAAGGCGGAAGTCAGATGGATTAAACCCGATTGGGAAGAAAAATACAGGATATTCAGCTTTGCCTGGTCTCCTGATTCGAAGAAAGTCGTTGTGCAGCTCGTCTCGGTGGATTTCCACACACGGAAGCTGTTTGTTTACAATGTGGAGGAAGAGAGTTGGAAAGAGGTCTGGCATGAGGAGGATAAAAAATGGATAGGAGGTCCTCGCCTGAGAGTCAATTGGTCACCATCAGGAAATAAACTCCTTGTAGCGTCCGAAAAGAGCGGCTGGAACCAACTTTATCTTAACGAAACCGAAAAGAAAAAAAGTAAAACCCTCACTGAGGGTAAGTGGGAGGTTCAGGAATTCCATTGGATTTCCGATGATAAGATACTTTTTGCTTCAAATGAAAAAGAATCCTCAGAGAGACATTTTTACGTTTTAGATGTTAAGAGCAAAAAGCATAAGAAATTGAACACAAAAGAGGGTTATAACAGCGGGATACATCTCTCAATTGACGGTTCTATGATTGTGTATACGCATGATAATCAGGGTCAACCATCTGAAATTTATGCCTTGAGCATTGAGGAGGGCGCCGAACCTGTCAGAATCTCGAACACTATTCCCGATGATTATTACGGCTATGGATGGACTATCCCTGAGATAGTTGAATTTAAGAGTCACATGGACGGAAAGACGATACGCGCTAATCTTTACAAGCCTGAACCGTTTGAAAAAGATAAAAAGTATCCGACGATATTCTTCGTTCACGGAGCCGGATATATGCAGAATGTAAAGAAGAGTTGGACATATTACTGGCGTGAATTCATGTTTAATACGCTGTTGAATCGAGCGGGCTACGTGGTCATTGATGTCGATTACCGGGGCAGCGCGGGTTATGGTCGTGACTGGAGGACAGATGTTTATATGCATCTCGGAGGGAGAGACCTTGACGATATTATTTCAGGCGTAAAGTGGGGAGTTTCAGAAGGCTTTATGGACAAAGAACGTATAGGAATCTACGGTGGTTCATACGGAGGATTCATGGCTATAATGGCTTTGGTTATGGAACCCGATGTCTTTGCCGCGGGCGCAGGCTTACGCTCTGTGACCGATTGGGAGAACTATTATTACAGCAATCCTTTCTACACCGCCAAAAGGCTTGGAATTCCGGAGGATAATAAAGAAGCCTACGTTCGCTCTTCGCCGATACACCATACCGACAACATGAAATCTCCACTCTTGCTGCTGCACGGTGTTCTTGATAACAATGTGCAGTTTCAGGATGCTGCTCAACTCGTACAGAAATTGATTGATGGCGGGAAGAAATTCGATCTCATGATCTATCCTAAGGAGGCTCATTCGTTCAAAACTCCTGAAGCCTGGACAGATGAATACACGAGGATATTCGAGCAGATGGAAAGATACGTGAGGAATAAATAGATAATATTATGTGGCAGTCAGGACTTATTATATGATTATGTCATTGCGAGGAGTCCGTCCGCTGACGGATGACGCGGCAATCTCATAGTTCCGGTTGTGGATAGACCTGAGACTGCTTCTCCCGATGTATAGGGATCGCAAAGACACTGCTTGTTTTGTGGCGGTCAGGGCTTGCCCGCCCGGTATCAGTCGGACAACCTCATAATTGTGGGTGTGGATAGTTTTGAGATTCCTTCATCCGTTAACTAACGGATTCGGAAAGACAGCACTTTTATTGTTTATGATAAAGGGAAAACAGATTTACTGTAGTAATTTAGAATTAAACACTGTCATTGCGAGGAGTCCGTCCGCTGACGGATGACGCGGCAATCTAATAGTTCCGGTTGTGGATGGACATGAGATTGCTTCTCCCGATAAATAGGGATCGCAAAGACACTGTCAATTATTTGGCAGTCAGGACCACCGCCGATGGCGGGATTGTGAAAATCCTGACTCGAGCTTAAATTAGGATGTAGTTTGCCGAAAAAAATCACATACTGGGAGCTGATTCGGGATAATCATAGTTTCCGTAAACTGTGGCTCGGTCAACTTGTCAGCAATTTGGGTGACTGGTTCAGCACCATTGCCATCTACGGCATAATCATAGAACTTTCAGGATCGGGACAGGCAATCGCAGGCGTTCTCATAGCGAAGATGCTTCCCAACTTTTTTGTCGGACCATATGCCGGTGTGATAGTCGACAGGTTCGACCGAAAGAAGATAATGATCTGGTCGGATCTGTTGCGCGGCGTTCTTGCTCTCGGATTTATCTTTTTGAGCAAACCGGAACATTTATGGATAGCGTATCTCCTTATGATACTTCAGATGGTTCTCGCCAGTTTTTTCGAACCGGCGAGGAATGCGGTTATTCCCAATATTACAAAACGAAGCGAGATCGTGGCGGCAAATGCTCTTGCAGGGAGCACATGGTCAGCCATGCTCGCTATTGGCGCCGCAATAGGTGGGGTGGTAACAGCGTTATTGGGTCGCGATATGGCATTTGTCATTGATGCAGGCACATTCATGCTGTCTGCTTATTTCATATGGACGATACCCTCATTGAAAGCAAAAGACCATGAAGAGAAAAAAGAGACCGGAGCAGGATTTAGCCAGCTTGTGGCTGGAATAAGATACATTAAAGAAGACATATACAAGATCGGTCTTCTTTTCATAAAGCCGGGTCTCGCATTAAGCGGAGGTATTCTAACTCTGTTTCCAATATTTTCAGAGAAAATAATGATCACACCCCTGTTGACTACAACTGCCGGACTCGGTTTATTGTATGCTTCGAGGGGAGTCGGCGCATTTATCGGGCCTATTTTTGTACGGAACTACTTTGGTGAAAGTCCGAGAACTATGAGAAGAACCATCGGTTTCGGTTACCTGATTATTTCAATATCTTTTATACTGTTCAGTCAGGCTCCAAACATATGGATAGGTTCACTCTTTGTAATGACGGGCACGTTCGGCGGCGCATGCATTTGGTTTTTCAGTACGACTCTGATTCATATAGAAGTTGAAGACAGATACAGAGGCAGATTCTTTGCTCTTGAGCTTGCTATATTCACGCTTATGTTTTCGGTCTCAACTGTTGTAGTGGGTTGGTCATTGGATAATCTTCCTCTGACCGCTCGGGAAGTAGGATTTAGACTGGCATTAGTGCCTATTATTCCGGCATTACTCTGGTTTATTTTTCTTTTCTCCTATAAGAAAAGAAGGGGAAATAAGATGAGTGACAAGAATTGGAGCACCGTTCACGGGCAGGGTAGTATCACCGAGGGGTTTGAATTACCGCCTTCTGATATTGTGGAAGATTGAAGTCAGAGTAATGTCAATTTTTATTACTACCATAAAAACCATTAAAATGGTTCAAATATTATACTTCTCTCGAAAACCCCTGGATTAATCCAGGGGTTAATAACAGCTGACGTTACAAGAAACCGTTTAAACGGTTTTAAGTGAGACTTAATATTTACTCTGACAAGATCGGTATAGGATATAATTACTACCATAAAAAGACTCCGCTCACAAACCATGAATGGTATTTATCTCCTTGCAATTATTACATTTAATAGGTTAATTTTAACATGTAAATTGAAATATATCCTTTAGAAAGGACTCGAATGGAAATAAATAGGCGAAAAACCCGCCGGGTGATGGTCGGCGATGTAGCAGTGGGTGGAGATGCGCCCGTAAGTATACAATCTATGACCACCACAAAGACTTGGAATGTCAAAGATACCTTAAAAGAGATACACGATCTCGAGAAAGCCGGATGTCAGATAATTCGGGTTACAGTTCCTGATGAAGCGTCAGCGACAGCGCTCAAAAAGATAAGGGCGGAAATGTCGGTTCCGTTGGTCGCCGATATACATTTCAATTATAAAATGGCGCTGCTTGCGCTTGAAGCGGGTGTGGATAAGATACGTATCAATCCGGGGAATATAGGCAAGGCTGAAAACGTAAAATTGGTTCTTGACGGATGCAAAGCTCAGGGCGTTCCTATACGGATAGGAGTAAATGCCGGCTCACTTGAAAAAGAGATTGTGGCAAAATACGGTTATCCTACGGCTGAAGGGATGCTTGAATCTGCCGCGAAACATATCAAAATTTGTGAAGAAAACGATTTCACCGATATAATAGTTTCGCTGAAATCTTCCGATGTTCCTCTTATGATGGCTGCATATAGGCTATTTTCTCTAAAATACGATTATCCGTTGCATCTCGGTGTTACAGAATCGGGTACATTTCGTACCGGAAGTATCAAATCATCGGTCGGTATAGGCTCGCTCCTTGCTGAAGGTATCGGGGACACGATACGTGTTTCGCTAGCCGATGATTCTGTTAAAGAAGTAAAGGTCGGAAAGGAGATTCTGAAATCTCTCGGATTGGCGAGCGGAGGCGTCACGGTCATTGCCTGCCCGACGTGCGGAAGACTTGAAGTCGATCTCTTCAAGATCGCCAATGAAGTAGAGGACAGGACGGAGCACATAAAGACGCCTATGAAAGTCGCGATTATGGGATGTGCCGTGAACGGACCGGGAGAATCGAGAGAAGCGCATATCGGGATAGCCTGTGGAACACATGAAGCGCTGCTGTACAGGGACGGTAAATCGATCGGTAAGATACCGGAAGACCAGGCGGTGGAAAGGCTTATACAAGAAATAGAGGAATACTCGAACAATCATTGAAAAATATGCGGCTACTCCTTCCGATATTTCTATGTCTTCTTATCATATCAAGCAGTTTATTTGCTCAGGCAATAGAAGATTCATCATATTCAAAGAACAGAGTCTATCTCTACGGCTCAAAAGATGACGTAATTGTAGTCGGTAAGGTAGTAGAACTTTCAATAGTAGATCTGCAACTTATGAATTTCAACGATGACAGGTTTATCAGATTCGACCCGAAATCGGACAATCTGTTTATAGTCAGATATGATTCTGATATTAAGGCTGCCAAATACGATTATGATTATATTGATAATGAGATTTATCCTAATCAGCAGATGACTCTTCATTTCTATCTGCCTGATAAAAAAGATATAACACAAAATGAATTATACTATTTTACATATAATGGCGCATCGGATACACTGATATTGGCTCCCACTTTAGATAGGGAAATTGAATTTTATGTTCGGCGTTTTGAAAAACGGGAAGAGAGAAAATGGTATAAAAAATTGGCGCAATTTACGCTCTTCGTAATCGCATCAGTTGTGGGGCTTCGGCTTTTATGATGGAAAATACGATAAACACCAATAAAGCATCAAAACTCCCGAACATTCTGTTCGCCGCATCATACGGTAAGAGACCCGAACATTCTCCGGGGGGGTGGAACAATGAGAGCACCAAAACCTTTAGAAATTATGCGCTTAGAGTTTCTACCATTGAGGTAATCAGGCTGAAAATAGTTAAATCACTTCCGCTGGGTTCGATTCCCAGACTTCCCATCTATACTTAAAAGCAGGTAAAAGTCAATAATAGAACCAATAACGCTCTCCAAACACCCTCGTATCAGGGATTTACCCAATTTCCGTTTTGTTATCTTTAGTGTGGCACACCAGGAGTCACACTCTCAAACTTCTAAATAATACTAAAATGGCAATCATTTATCTTGCGAGATATTACCCGAAGAAGTATTTTCTAATCTTAGGTTAGTAAAACCAAATCCTGATATTAAAGGGACCATAGTAGCTTAAATGAATCAAACTGACTATTCATTAGGGCAACAAGACTTAACTATTTCTCGTCGAAGTTTCATCAAAGCTTGTTCGGCTCTTGCTCTCGGTTTGAGCGGATGTACCAGCTTGTTGAAAAACACAAGGTACACTTCCTATTTTATGATTGACCCATCGCCTAACCGATATGTTCCAATACTTCGGGCGGTTATTAAGGCAGTACTTCCATTTGAGCATCCAAAATTTCCAGCCCTCACAGTTGAAGAATTGGAACATCAATTCTTAACCTACTTCCCACTCGAAGGTGACGATAAGATTAAAGCTATTCCACAAGGTCTTCTAATTTTCAACGACCTATCTCTATACGCTCATCCCCTTGCACCCCTCATCGCCCAAGAAAAGTTTCTTTTTGACGATCCAGACCTTGTTCAGGAGGCAGAACAAAAAGAGCTAATGGAGGGTAAACTTCAAGAAGATCAAAAGAGTTACAAAGAATTCTCCAATTCATTAAGTAGTTTAGCGGCCGATTTTACAGACCTGCAATTAGATGAAAGCAGGAATTATCTTACGCTTTGGGCTACGAGTTCATTCGGAATTAAGAGACGCTTTTATCGGTCTCTAAAAACTCTCATTATGATTTCTGCATATTCCCGGAAGGAATTATGGCAGTCGATTGGTTATGATGGACCTCTTTTGATGGAGAGATGATGCACAAAATTGACTGCGATATCCTGATCATTGGTTCTGGTGCTGCCGGAGCAGTTCTGGCTGCCACTCTTAGCGAATTGACTGATTTAAAGATTATTATGGCAGAAAAAGGTGGATATTACACCAAGTCCTTCTTTAACCAAAGAGAATGGGATATGCGAGTGCTTTTCTCTGATGAAGGCGCACGCTCCACCGAAGACGGATCGATACCAGTCCGTGGTGGAGAATGTGTTGGAGGTGGAACCACTGTAAACATCGCTTTATGTTTTGACCCTGTGCAATCGGTTTGGAAAAACTGGAAGAGTGAATACGGCTTACGTCGATTTTCCTTTTCAGAGCAAATGGATGATTATGGTGTAAAGGGATTAAATATTCCCAGCTGTCTACACGACATTCGTCAGAGACTTAATGTTCATCGTCCTTCTGAGGATGAAATCAATGATAATAACCGCTTATTTGAAAAGGGATGTCAGAAGTCTGGTATTTCAACCCGCCGTTTTGAATTAAATATGCGTGATTGTCTTGGGTGTGGGTATTGTGGCCAGGGTTGTGCATACGACCGGAAACAAGGAACGATGATAACCTACGTTGAAGATGCCTTAAAAAGAGGAGTTCAACTTATTCACCATTTTGATATAAATCAGATTAAGTACAAGAGAAAAGGCTCTAAATACAAAGCAATAGGTGTGAAAGGTAGAGTAAGACCTACTGAGCCAGGCTCTTCCAAAAACATGTATTCACCGGGGAATGTCGAAATAAACTCAAATATGATCCTCGTTTGTGCTGGCGCAATCGAAAGCCCATTGCTTCTAATTCGATCAGGCCATCCAGATCCGCATCGCATTCTCGGGAAAGGATTAGTGCTTCATCCGAGCCTTCCGATAATCGGCGTTATGGATAAAAAAATTGTCAATTACCGTGGAATTTCAGGTTCCGTATATAGCGATCACTTTTATGAGAGTCACGGATTTTATTTTGAATGTTTGTTTGGCCATCCTGTCTACGGTTCAGGCTTACTTCCCGGTATAGGGGTTGAACATTTTGAGCTAATGCTTAAGTATCAAAAGTTGGCAGGTTTCGGCGTTATGCTTATTGATTCGGTGAATCTTGAGAACAGAGTCAATTGGGAAGCAGCTTCTCAGAAAAAACGCATTTCTTATCAGCTGACCTCAAGTGATAAAAAGCGGCTCCGATTTGCTGCTGCGAAGGGAGTGGAAATTATGTTCGCGGCTGGTGCAAATGAGGTCTTCCTTCCCTCTGAAGAACCCATTGGACCTCTTTCCTACCCGCGGTTTAAAAATCCTAAGGATGCAGCCTATTGCGAGGAACTGCAATTTCTCCCGCACCAGACCAGCATAACCTCTGCTCATTGCCAATCTACGGTGAAAATGGGTGAAGACCCTCGCATCTCCATGATTAATTCACGTGGTGAGTCTCATTTTGTAGAGAACTTATTGGTCTGTGATTCTTCAGCATTTCCAAGTTCCTGTGGTGCCAATCCCATGATCTCCATTATGACACTGGCTCGTTACCAAGGCAGGCGCATTGCCAACGAACTCAGTCGGTACAATTTGTAGCTGTTTATAAGATGACTCATAACGTGATAAAAACAATCATTACGCTTCTCATGTTCATGGGAATTACATTTGCACAGATTCCTCCACCGTTGTTTTTTCAATCTGTACAATATGAATCACCTAGTTTGGTGGCTCCGGTTAACCTTTTATTTGTTTCCCCTTCACCGAACACACGATGGAAGTTCGCGGTTCAAGGATGGACTTTGGCTACTTCTTTTGAGAAACAATTGGATCCCAAAATTGCTGTTGAATATACGCTCAATTTTACTCCAATCAATTCAAACGGCAGCAATCGAATTTATGAAGGGAAAAATGGAGAAGAGCTTGACCGTATACTTTTGGAGGAAAATTCTTGGAGTAAGAGGTTAGATGAAAATAGCATGTATAAGAATTTATCTATTCAAACCATTGCAAAAGTATCTTATAAACGCACAGCCCACTGGGCTGCCTCTTTAGCAGTAATGGGTCTGTACGAAAAAGTAGAAGAGCTCGATCAAAACCTTCAAGATTATTGGCAAAGTCCCTATTTAGGGTTTGATGTGGAGATAAGTTTTAGCGATTTGGTTTCGGAAAATCTCTACACGAATCAATGGGAAGGACTCAAAGCCACGGCTACTAACCGAGTATTTGTAGGGTTAGAATCTTGGGGACAATTAGAAAGCTTTGTTGGCTACGGAAAATTTTTTAATTACCTCCATACTCGAACGAATATCTTTCTCCTGTATAGCTGGAATACCAATTTGGTCAATAAGTTTTTGATTGGAGGGGGGTGGGATTTGCCGGGACTTTATTCACTCTATGGCTATCCGTACGGCTTTTTCAGGATAGAGAAGGGACTTATAATAAATGAAATTCTCGACATTCCCATTCACGGTAATTGGACCCTAGGGTTAAGGTTTGCCTCTTTAAAAGCCTCAGATTTTTTTACATACGGTCAGGCCTTCAAAATCATGAAAACGTGGAATGGGTTCTATTTCAACGTTGGGATAAGTTTTCCTGAACGAGCGCTGATCGATGCGCAGCGCCATAATCTCCTTATAATCGGCGGAGTCTCCTATGCCTTTTTCTACAATTAAATCTTAAACCCATCGCGTCCAAGCAGGCGATTTTGTCCAGACGAGGAAGATGGTGTTTTTGAAATAGAAGGAGATCTAATAGCCCTCCTAAGGTTATCAAACTGAAAAGCTAACACTCCGGCTCACCTTTGAAGTGGAATAGCCATTAGAAAAGGTGAAGGAGGAGTGGATTGAATATTGAAATCAAAATATAACAAAATATAGAAATGTAATAATCAGTCGTTTACTCTCTATCAAAAGAGATTTTACTTTTTGAATTAGCATAAGTCTAAAAATATCAATAAAATAAAAGCTTTCATTTTTTCCATCTATAACCGACCTTTCGTGATGAACTTTTAAAATTTTTCTGATTTGTTTGTACTGAACTGAGATTATGATGAAGATCATAGAATTTAGGTTATTCCAATGGCAACTGAACTAAACACCAATAAAGCATCAAAACTCCTGAGCGCAGCGGTTCTCGGAGTGGAAGCGTACATAGTAGAAGTGGAATCGCACCTTGACGCTCAATTGCCCATGTTCGTTACAGTCGGACTTCCGGATGCCGCCGTCAAAGAGAGCAGGGAGCGGGTTTCAGCGGCGATAAAGAACTCCGGTTATAAGTTGCCGATGAAGAAGATAACCATTAATCTCGCTCCGGCTGACGTTCGTAAGGAAGGTTCAGCATTTGACCTCCCGATAGCTGTTGGAATCCTTGCTGCAAGCGGTGTCGTTCCAAATGATAAACTTGATAAATATATCATTCTCGGCGAATTGAGTCTTCAGGGCACTCTCCGACCCATTAGAGGCGCTCTCAATATCGCCGTGATGGCAGGAAAAAAGAAGGACTTGGCAGGTATGATTCTTCCAAAACAGAATGCGGAAGAAGCAGCGGTTGCAGGAACTGTTCCCGTTTTTCCCGCCGAAAGTTTGGCGGATGTAGTCGAATTTCTTAAGGGAGAGAAGGATCTGTCTCAATTCACGGTGAATATCGATTCAATAATGAAAACTGCGCGTGAATATGAGATGGATTTCGCCGATGTAAAGGGTCAGGCGCATGTTAAACGAGCACTTGAAGTGGCAGCCGCAGGTGGTCATAATATCATTATGATAGGACCTCCAGGAAGTGGTAAAACGATGCTCGCAAAAAGGCTTCCGAGTATCCTGCCGGATCTGCGTCTCGAAGAGGCTATAGAAACGACTATGATCCATTCCGTGATGGGTTTATTACCCAAAAACAAAGGTTTGATAGCGACCCGACCGTTCCGTTCACCGCATCATACGGTAAGCGAAGCGGGATTGGTAGGAGGCGGCAGTATTCCAAAACCCGGAGAGGTCAGTCTTTCTCATAACGGAGTGCTTTTTCTCGATGAACTGCCCGAATTCGGAAAGAGCACACTCGAGGTTCTGCGTCAACCGCTTGAAGACGGCTGGGTCACGATCTCAAGAGCTTCGATGTCGCTCACATATCCTTCTAATATACTCCTTTCGTCCGCCATGAATCCCTGTCCGTGCGGGTACGCCACCGATCCGAACAACGATTGCACTTGCACAACTCGTGAAATTCATCACTATATGAAACGTATATCCGGACCTCTTCTTGACCGGATCGATATTCATATCGAAGTGCCGTCTGTTAACTACTCGGAACTGTCGAGTAAAGAGAGGGGAGAGTCTTCTGCCGATATTCGAGCGCGGATAGAAATAGCGCGTGACGTTCAAACTAAACGTTTCAGCGATGTTAAAGGCTTACATACAAACGCTCAGATGGAATCAAAACAGATTCGTAATTATTGTGTCATAGATGAAAAAGGCGATGAACTCCTTCGGACGGCAATCAATAAGTTAGGACTTTCAGCGCGCGCATACGACAGGATACTTAAAGTCGGAAGGACTATCGCTGATTTAGAAGGCTCGGAGGAGATCAAACCTGAATTCATCTCGGAAGCTATTCAATACAGGACGCTCGACAGACAGCTTTGGAATTGAATAATATCCGTTTAAAATAGGGCGTTTAGGGTTTCTTCCGTTGAGGTAAATGGGCTGAAAACTGTTTCTACAGCTCTGCAAGTGTAAAAGAGGGGAACTTTAAGTTCTTCAACGAAGTAAGACATCATGAAGATATTAGGGGTAGTTAGAAATTCTGATGAGAACCTTTTCTATAAAAGTTTTACTTTCATTCATCCTTACGATATTCATTGTTTCATGTGACAAAGATGATAACATTGAAAATGTTGATGAATCATTCATTGAAGAAACTTTTCAGTATTCAATAAACACTGATAAAACAACGTACTCTTTCCTCGATACAATTCATTGGAATGCATCATTCGCAAATCTCAGTGATGATACTATTTCATTTGATGATCATGGTACAGGACGATTTTTTAGTTGGATAATGGTTGATACGCTCGGAACTTATTTAGATGGTTGGGTTCACATTGATTGTGTTTTTGTCTATAGTTTAATGCCAGGTGATGTATTAGAGGATCATTGGACAACTGTGCTTAATTCTTTCTTCTATAGATACTTGAGTTCTGGTTATTACTATGGAATTATGAAGCCATGGTATAATTATGATTCATTAAATTTTGATACCACAGAATTCTACATTACTACGCTTGTCTCGGAAGAGGGATATAAAAAATTATATATAAATACTGATACTACTACATATACTTGGCAACAAGGTGAATCCAAAGACTATATTTTTATTCGAGGAACCATAACTAATGAATCCGATAGTACATTCTATTCGAGATTAGGCGATGGATTTGGACCGTCCGAACCAGAAGAATTAGTTATTGCCTGTAATTCGTGGGGATATATTGAAAAATTCAACGAATCAGATAATTTATGGAAAGAGAGCGATATATGTTTATTTCTAATCGAAGGTTCAAAAATCGTGCCTGTTAAGCCTTCACAAGTTTATTCAATATATAGCGATTTAGCGAAAAATAGAGATGAAAATGAAACAGGAATATATAGAATTCGGATCGATTATTATGATATTGAAAATCCGGATTCCATTGCAACTCCATTTCATGATTACTCGAATTTATTTGAGATAAAATGATGCCAAGATATCTCAATAAAATAGTGCTAACATTTACTACCGGAGAATGCGGTAGCATTATTTTGTGGTTTGGAATACATTGTTGAACTGTGATACGATTTGTCAGTCTGTACACTACAGGCGATTTCGTCCAGACGAGGAAGATGGTATTGTTGAAATAAGGACAAAATTCCGAGGGTGTGATTCGAACCTTCCATCAAAATTTGTAACCCATTAATATCAACTCTTACTAGGGTTTATAGCCTTGAATGTGTAGCGAAGGGCGATATAAATTTTATAATATGTTGAAAAAGAAATTGATTTTTTCCACAGTTATCCATATTTTCATGTCTATCTAATCTGGAGCGATATTGGCTAAAAGAGAAGGATTCAAGCGTTTAACTCATCTGATATCTTTGTTGACTACAGTATCAGTCTTTATATTACTTATAATGAATTCAGTAATTGATATGACCAAAGAAAATAGGATGGAAGTTGGTTTCGTATATCTTGTATTTAGTAGCTTGGCTTATGGTATTCCTTGGGTATTATTTAAAATGCTTGATTGGATAATTAAGGGTTTCAAGGAGCGAGAGTGAAATATAATGGAGACCTTAGATTATGGAATTTCTTAATATCATAGCGGGAAGAATAAAGATATTTTATTTCGTAATTCTATCCGAAAATAATAAATTGTTCATTATAAATCATGGAATTTTCCCATATGATACCGAATATATTCATTAGTTCTACAATAAAAGATTTACATCATTTAAGAGACCATATAAGAGACGTAGTTGAAGATTTGGGTTATACCCCAATAATGAGTGAATTTGGGGATGTTGGATATTTAATCGACCGATCAGTAATTGACTCAGCATACTCTACTGTGAAAGAGTGTTCGCTAATGATCTTGATAATTGCGAAGAATTATGGTTTTATAACTAGTAATGATTTAAGCGTAACTCATAATGAGTATAGAGCCGCGAGGGATTCAGGGAAGCCAATCATATGTTTTGTTGATGATGAGGTAAATTCGTATAAGAAAGTTTCAGAAATAAATTCCGAGGATCTTGATTATCCAGATATGGACAACCCAGAAAAAACGTTTGATTTTATTCGCGAAGTATCTCAGTCAAGTGTAAATAATGCTATAATGATTTATTCTCATTCTAGTGATATGGGAACTCTACTAAAAAAACAGATGGCTAATTGGTTTGGAGATTTTTTAAATATGAAAAGCAGTCCAATGAAGTCTGATATTAAAGACGTGCTTTCTGAAGTAAGAACTCTTAGGAATGAATTGCTAAAGGGAAAAGATCCTATTAAGCATATGCGATCAGTCAGGAAATTATTAGAAGATACTAGCGTATATATCAAAAATCTCTTTGAAGGGATATTTGGAACTCTTGAAGATGGCGTTAAGAAAATGATGGAATACGATAGCTTGCAAGAGATGTTAGAAGGAGCAGTTAAAAACGTTAAGATATTGGAATATCTTGAGATTGTTGAAATGTCAAGAACGCATACTGAGGGCAGAGCAAGTTTTTGGAGCCTTTATGATCATCAAGCAGATGAGTCTGGAGAGTTAGAAGATATTGCGGCTTATTATCTCAGGTCTCCCGACGAAATATATATTAATTCGGCGGCGATTAATAATATGAATATAGTTTTCGATTCTATTAAATCCATTCAATCCGATTAATTAACAAACTCCAAGCAGGCGATTTCGTCCAGACGAGGAAGATGTTGTTGTTGAAATAGAAGGGGAGTTAAAAGCCATTCTAAGATTATCAAGCGAAAAAGCTAACCCTCCGGTTCACCTTTGAAGCACCACAATCCTTAGAAATGTGTAGGAGAGTGAAATGGATGCGTTAGGAAAATCCCTTCCCATTTATGCTCTTTGTATTCCTGCTAAACTATCGGTAAGCGATTTTTAAGTTGCGGGGGAGTTTGATTT
>JADFMS010000042.1 GCA_022563775.1 Fidelibacterota bacterium
GGCTAAAAAGTTTGTCTCGAACGACTTAGGCGGCACCGCAATAGATATGCCTGCCGGACCCACAGAACTTTTGATTATCGCCGATGATCAAGCCGATCCTCTGTTCGTTGCGCTTGATCTCGCCGCTCAAGCCGAGCATGGAACTAATTCCAACGTTCTGTTATTGACTGACAGCACAGCGTTCGCAAATTCCGTTTCCGATGCGGTTTCGAATCTATCTATACCTGATGACCGTAAGCAGATCACGAATAATTGCTTAAATAAATCCATAATTCTGAAAGTCGAAAATATTGAGGAAGCTGTTCGTTTTTCGAATGAGTACGCGCCCGAGCACCTTTCCCTCCAAATAAAGAAGGCTGATTTATTTAAGGAAAAGATCAAAAACGCCGGAACGGTTTTTCTCGGCGGCAATACGCCGCCTGCCGCCGGTGATTATGCCACCGGCGCGAATCACACGCTTCCTACAAACGGTAGTGCGAAATCTCAGAGCGGATTATCGCTAAGCGATTTCCAAAAATTTATCACGTTTCAAAAAACAGATCGTACCGGTTTGGAAAATATAGCATCGGCTGTAAAAGGATTGTCGGAAGCTGAAGGACTTCAGATGCATAATGAATCGGTGCAGGTCAGGCTTATCAATGCTTGAACTGAAGAATCTTATCCGTCCGGAACTGCTCGACTTCAAGCCTTATATCAGCGCTCGCCATCTTGCGGGTAACAGCGGTGTTCTGCTGGACGCTAACGAGAACCCGTTCGACAATACAATTGATATCAGTGGTTTAAACGCTAATAGATATCCTGATCCGAACCAGACGACTCTCAGATCCGCCCTGTCTGATTATTTGAATATATCTGCTGAAAATATGTTTGCCGGTGCAGGTTCAGACGAAATTATTGATCTTCTAATAAGACTTTTCTGCATTCCGAACCGGGATGAAGTAATAATCATCGAGCCAACCTACGGCATGTACAAAGTATCTTCGGAAATGAATGGAATCATAACAAGATCCTGCCTGCTCGGTGATGACTTTGACATTGATATTTCAAAACTTGATGAAGCCGTAAACGAAAAGACAAAACTCGTTTTTTGTTGTTCACCCAACAATCCTACAGGTAACATCCTCTCCACCGATAAGCTGCTTGAGTACACGCGGGATAATGGGTTAATTTTAATCGTTGATGAGGCGTACATCGAATTTTCCGTTCTCCCCTCGATTACTCCAAAAGTCGAAGATTTTCCTAATCTGATTGTTCTCAGAACGCTTTCCAAAGCCTGGGGACTCGCCGGAATAAGATTGGGCTATTGCGTAGCTGATGAGCAGATAGTCACGTACTTGATGAGAATAAAACTACCATATAACATAAACGTATTAAGCGAAAGAGTCGCATTACTCGCCCTTGGTAACAGAATCGTTATGGAAAACGCCGTATCGGATATTCTTTCTGAAAGGGATAGACTCGGAAAAGAGTTTGAAAGACTCGATATTTTTAAGAAAGTATTTCCAAGTGATGCGAATTTTCTTCTCGTTTTGTCTGAAGACGCTTCCAAAACAGAGAAATTTCTTGCCGAAAAGGGCATAATCGTCCGGAACCGTTCTTCTGATCCTCTTCTCGATAACTGCTTAAGAATCACCATCGGCACAAAAGAACAAAACGATCTTCTTCTTGATGCTCTCAGGGAAATGTCAACATGAAACTCGTAATTCTTGACCGGGATGGGACAATTATCAAAGAACCACCCGATGAACAGATTGATTCCCTTGAAAAACTCGAGTTTGTTCCCGGTCTGATTTCAGGATTGAAATTATTAAGCAGCGCCGGATATTCTCTCATAATAGCCTCAAATCAGGACGGTCTTGGCAGTGATGATTATCCCGATAAATCCTATCGATTAGTACAGGACAAAATAATATCTCTTCTTGCGGGCGAAGGAATAACTTTCGATGATGAGTTTGTTTGTCCTCATAGACCGTCTGATAATTGCGAATGCCGGAAACCGAAAACCGGTTTGGTTGATGACTACATCACCAAAATAAAACCGGACCCGGAGCGTTCCTTTGTTATCGGGGACAGAGCTTCGGATATATCGTTTGGGAAAGCGCTCGGCTTTAGGACAGCGCTTTTAGGATTGGATGAATCGTCTGATCCCGATTTCAGTTCGGAATATTTTCCGGATATCTGCCGGTGGATTCTGGACAGTTCGCGTTCTTCACAGGTCAGGAGAGTTACCGATGAAACTTCGATTGAAGTTGAGGTCATCTTGAACGGAAAGAGTAATAACCGAATCTCGACCGGCATCCGCTTTTTCGACCATATGCTCGAACAGCTGTCAAAACACTCCGGGATCACTGTCAAAATCAACGCCGAAGGTGACACCGACATAGATGAACATCACACCGTTGAAGACACAGGCTTGGCATTAGGGGAGGCGATATCAAAGGCAATTGGTGATAAAAGAGGCATTGAAAGATATGGATTTGCCCTTCCAATGGACGAAGCCTCATCTGAAGTTTTGCTTGATCTATCCGGCAGGAGCAGGTTGGAATTTGACGGGGATTTTGAAAGGGAAATGGTTGGCGAACTGCCTACCGAGCTTGTTGAAGAATTCTTTAAAGCGTTTTCCGATGCTCTTGAATGCACCCTTCACATCAAGGTGGACGGCAGAAATGACCACCACAAGATCGAATCAATTTTCAAAGCAGTTGGACGGGTACTCAAAGAGGCTGTTATTATCAACTTCGACGAGATTGACCGGATTCCTTCAACTAAGGGGACGCTATGATCGGTTTAGTGGATTATGGAAGCGGTAACATCACCTCCGTGGCGAACGCCCTTGACAGGTTGGACGTAAAATACGTTAAAGGCTCCACGCCCTCCGATTTTGCCAAAGTAGATAAAATCATCTTTCCCGGTGTAGGCGAAGCCAGAACAGCGATGGAAGCCATTGAAGAAAGGGCGTTGATACCTTACCTAAAATCGTTGGATATCCCTTTTCTCGGTATTTGTATAGGGTTGCAGATTCTCTTTGATTACACAGATGAAAGATCTACCGAGTGTATGGGAGTCATCAAGGGCAAATTAAAAAAATTCGATTCTAAAGATCTTAAAGTCCCCCATATCGGCTGGAACAGTGTTTCATTCAGTGAAGGTTCTCCCCTATTTCATGGTATTGAAGACGGCGCCTATTTTTATTTTGTAAACTCGTATTATGCTTCGGAACTGCCTGAGACTGTTGCAACCACAGAATACGGAATCAATTTCTCTTCTGCCGTTAAAAAAGACAACTTTTACGGTGTCCAATTCCATGCCGAAAAATCCGGCGAAATAGGTGAGAAACTTCTTAAGAATTTCATAGAACTATGCTGATATTACCCGCTATCGATCTATACGAAGGGCAATGCGTTCGCTTGACGCGTGGGGATTTCTCAACAAAAAAAATTTACGACACTTCTCCCCCGCAGATGGCTAAGATCTTTTCCGATAAAGGGTTTACCCATCTTCACGTTATCGATTTGGAGGGGGCTGAAAACGGTCGGATAATCAATTGGGATGCTATTTCTTCGATAATATCAGAAACTGATTTGAAAGTCCATGCCGGTGGTGGAATTCGCACCGAAGACGATGTTGAGAAACTTCTTTCCATCGGTGTCAAACGGGTAATACTTGGAACTGTCATAGTTGAGTCGCTCGGAACAGCTAAAAGTTTTCTGAAAGGGTTCGGCAGCGATAAGATCATAGCCGCGGCAGATTTTAATAACGGTTCAATAGTTGGTGACGGCTGGAAAAGAGAGTCGGATTATTCACCTCGGCGCTTTATGGAATCACTCTATGACTCCGGAATTGAATATTTTTTAAGCACCGACGTTCAAAGGGATGGAGTTCTCAAGGGTCCGAACACCGAATTTTACAAATCAATATTGAGTAATCTGCCCTCTATCAAACTCATCGCTTCGGGGGGCGTTTCTTCTATTGAAGATATCCGATCACTAAAACGATCCGGATTATACGGAGCTGTAGTTGGAAAAGCAATTTACGAAAATCTCATTGAATTAGATGAACTGGTCAAAATATAAATAATGCTGACTAAACGCATAGTGCCCTGTTTAGACGTAAAAGACGGCAGAACCGTCAAGGGGATAAAATTCGAGAATTTACGCGATGCGGGAGATCCCGTTGAACTGGCTTCTTATTATTCATCTGCGGGCGCAGATGAGCTCGTCCTTCTCGACATCAGCGCCAGCATTGAAGGACGTGAGACCTTCGTGGAAACCGTGAGGAATGTAGCGAAGGAAATCAATATTCCTTTTACCGTTGGCGGTGGTATCTCTTCCGTTAAGCAGGTTCTAAGAGTTATCGAAGCAGGTGCGGAAAAAGTCTCCCTGAATACAGCCGCGGTTCTGAATCCTGATTTAATCCGTCAGGCGAGCCTCGAAGTCGGCTCCCAAAGTATTGTTGCCGCCGTTGATGCGAAAAAAAACGGTAACAGTTGGGAAATTTACATTAAGGGCGGAACTGAAAAAACCGGAATTGATGCGTTGGAATGGATAAAAAAAGTCGAGGATCTTGGAGCGGGAGAAATTCTTGTAACCTCTATGGATATGGACGGCACCGGAGAAGGTTACGATCTGGATTTGTTATTAGAAATCGATTTGAAAGTGAATATTCCGGTAATCGCTTCAGGAGGCGCCGGGGAGATGAGTAGTTTTCTCGATGCTTTCAGCGTTGGAAAAGCAGATGCCGCTCTCGCTGCCTCGGTTTTCCATTATAAGAATTACTCCATCAATGAACTTAAAAAATTTCTACTAAGAAATAATGTGCAGGTAAGAATATGAAGAACGAAATAGATTTTTCGAAAGAAAACGGACTGATCCCCGCGATCATCCAGGATGATAAAACATCAAGTGTTCTGATGCTCGGTTATATGAATAAAGAGGCATTTGATAAAACCATGAAAGATAAAATTGTTACTTTCTGGAGCAGGTCAAAGAGAAGGCTCTGGCAAAAAGGCGAAACTTCGGGTAATTTCCTTCATCTTGTTTCAGTCCACAAGGACTGTGACTCTGATACACTTCTGTTAAGAGCAAATCCCGAGGGTCCCACCTGTCACACGGGTTCTTACAGCTGTTTTGACGTTCAACCCGATAACCTTTCTATTCTGACAGAGCTCGAAAGTGTTATCTCCGAACGTTCACGAGATCTGCCTGAAGGATCATATACGACTTCCTTATTTAATGGGGGAACCTCTCTTATCGCTCAGAAATTAGGTGAAGAAGCCGTCGAAACAGTAGTAGCTGCTTTAAATCAGGACCTTGAACGACTGCATGAGGAATCAGCCGACTTAATATATCACCTTCTTGTTCTCCTGCATGAAAAAGGAACTACGCTCAGCGCGGTGTTAAGCGAGTTGAAGAAGAGAAGAAGCGAACAGGAGTAGTCTAAATAATATTTATACCCGGGCGCTTAAGGGACGTGATACCGGGGAATCACCTTAAACCTTTATAAGATATAATCAAAACCTATAATCATCTGTCGGAATAGTCCCGGTTTTATTCCTTCAGGTCTTCGGGATGCTATATACTTACGGTTAAAAATATTTTTCACTGAAAAAGATACACGCAGCGGAAGCCCGCGTAATTGATACTGACCGGAGAAATCCCATATTCGGTATGAAGGTATAAGTCCGATACGTCCGTTGGCAGAACCCTCTGATGTATTAGCATTGTCAGCAAACTGCTCACTCACATAAGAGCCGTTTAGTCCTATGTTTAATCCGTTCTGATGAACATATCGTAGTCGCAGCGACAGAATATCTTCGGGCGCATATGGAAGCCTGAATCCCTTTACGTTGACACCGTTGATAAACCTGTCTGAGGAAAACAGAGCTTCTGTATGAGTAAAACTCAAATTAGCGGTTATACTCGACTTCATGCCTAACAGCCTGCCGAAGTCATAACCGATATTTCCCTCAATCCCTTTATGTTCAGTTTCCCCCTGATTGACCTTTGGCAGATCGGTGACGGCTCCACCCGATTCGGACGTAGGAATTATCTGGTTTTCGAAATCCATCATAAAAATCGTCGTTTCAAATGAGAATCCGCCCTCTGTCTCCACCCGCGTACCGACTTCAAGATTCAAACTCCTCTCCGCGTCCAACAGGATAGAGATCGCCTGCGTTCCTCCATCTGTTACAGTTATTGCATCTTTAATTCTTGGAGGAGCGAATCCCCGGTAGGCTCCCGCGAACAATGTAAATGAATTGTTCGGCACATAGCTGACTCCGAAACCGGGGATGAATTCTAAGAGATCATCTCCTGACCTTAGATCAACATCGGTGGGGACCCTGTCACCATCATCGTTGGTAACTCTTGTGCGTAAAATATTCCTTTCATACGAAAACCGCTCTACTCTTATGCCGGGAGTTATCCTTAGTCGCTCGTTCAGGAATATGCGGTTCTGGATGAATCCTGAAACTGCTTTCCCCGAACGTATTTCTTCATCTCGAATAACTCCCGTATGAGAATTCCCGGTCTCGCCGTTTATCCGTTGTTCGTGAGCCCGTTCGAAGTGAACCCGTATGCCCCCATCAAATTCATTCCTGAAGTTTGCAACCTTGTAATCTATTTTTAGCCTCGGCTCAAGACCGATAACCTCAAAGGTGCGGTTCCGGTTGCCCGTGCTGTTCTTAACGATAATTTCGGTCCCATCGTCCGAATAGCCATAATCCTGTCTCTGCCAATTTCTTGTTGTTTGATACGCATAAAATGTAGTTTTAAGGACTGATTTTGAATTAAGGTTATATTGATGCGTAGTACTGGTGGAATACCTGCGAATCTTCAATCTGTCATCAGGCACAGGATTAAAGTTGGGATCCGTGTCGTAGAGTTTTTGGGTAAGCCCGACGTAGGTGGAGTTCGAGATTTCATCATACACATTCAGCTTGATTCCCAGAGATGACCTTGCACCCAGATTAACTGTCATCTTTGTTAGAACGTCAGTGACTTTAAAAAAGATGCTGCGGACGCTATCGCCCTGCTTGCGAAGAAAGTTTATGAGCATAGCCGAATCGTCATATTTTTTTGTGAACTGACCCTGCGCAATGAATAAACCGTTCTGACCGCCCTGGAAAATTAAGCGCCCTTCCGGAGCAAGACGAGGATTCACCGTTATATAATTGATGACTCCACCCACAGTCTGAGGTCCGAAAAGGATTGACCCGCTCCCTTTTACAATTTCAATTCCACTCATGCGATCTATCGGCGGCGTGTAATACATTTCCGGCTCGCCGTAAGGCGCAAGCGCTACGGGAACTCCGTCTTCCAACATAAGAACTGTTCGGCTTCTGTCGGGATTAAGCCCCCTGATACTGATATTTGCGCGCAATCCAAGTCCCTCTTCCTCCTGAACATGAACTCCCGGAACCTGCCTGAGAATCTCATTTCCGCTAAGCGGTTTGGTGTTCAGAAGCCTTGCCGATGAAATAAGAGTTCCTGAACCGGGGATGCGCTGTAAGGACATTCTCCCGATGCCAATAACAGATATCTGAGGAAATTCAAGTACTTTAGCGGCAATTCTAAACTCCACAAAGGGCGATTGACCATTACGAATTGTCAGAGTAATGCTTTCTTTTTCGTAACCGATATATGAGCACGTCAGAATATAGATTCCGTCACTTACCGATGGAATCAGAAATCTGCCTTCCGTATCCGTTGAAGCTCCGACACCCGATTTTTCTATAAAAACATTAGCGCCTACAAGAGGCTTTTTTGTGTCCGAGTCTATGACACTGCCGCTTATCGAAGCTGTCGATTGAGCAAATAGATCACTGAAGGGATTAGCCACACTGAAAATTGATATTATTGCTATTAGAAATCCGAATTGATATCGGTTAAGTATTTGACTCTCTGAATTCGTGTTGTACATATTTCTCCGTTTACAATTATCTGTGCTATTTGAGAACGAGTCTCATTAACATTTATGAAAGTAACCGGTAAGCTCATAGGTGTCAAGAGCTTTTTCGAACAGTCTTAAAAACGAGCGTTTATAAGACAGTTCACCCCATTTCTCGAAAGCTAAATATAAAAAATCCCAATTTCTTGAGTTTTATAAATATGAAAATTTGTGTTATAAGCGGGGTTTATGAGACAAATAACTGATGATCAGAGAAATACTATTAAATGAGGCAGAAAACATATTAACTTGACTATCCTGATAGATTTTCAATTACCCAGATATCCCCGCCCTGTGGCTTTACGCGGTCAAATAAAATCCAATTCCCATCCGGCGACCATACGGGATAATCAATTCGATTTTCAGAATCCTCGAATTCAAATACTTTTTCGGGATCACCTGATTCAACAGGAGATACCCATAAAGATTTATGACCAGTCACATCCATGATCATAGAGTGATTCGGTGAAAACGAAATGTGCGCACCACCCCTTATATCAGAAAAATACTCAGGATCTCCACCGGTTAAAGATACCTGCGCCAATCCGGATATATCGTCGTAAGGTGATATAAAAATTATAGCGTCCTTATCCATGGACCAGCGCATAAAATGCCCGGCTACTCCGGTATTCGTGAGCTGTCTCTGGTTAGTCCCGTCGGCATTCATCACCCATAATTCCCTTCTACCGCCCCGGTCGGACTGATAAGCAATAAACATTCCGTCAGATGAAAAGAAAGGATTGATATCAAGCGATGAATTCTTGGAAATCTGTTTCAGTTCTCCTGTCTCAACTTCGACTAACCAAATATCAGCATTTCCCGAACGAACAGAAAAAAACGCAAGTTGCTTCCCATCCGGTGACCAATTGGGCTGGAAATCGCCTCCCGGACCTTTCGTCAGTTGATGCACAGAACCGTCGTCGATTGAATAAAGCCAGATGTTCATCTCTCCCGTACGATCGGAATTGAAGGCAATCATCCTTCCATCAGGTGACCATGCTCCACGACTGTCTTCCCTGGTTGTCACAATAACCTCCTCCGGATCCCCGGTAGATCGTCCGGTTTCAAGGGATACCGGCAGCTTCCAAATATCCGCGTTCTGCCTCAGAATGGAGTATGCTATTTGCCTCCCGTCAGTTGATACGGTCAGCTGAACATCCTGACCTGCGCCTGTCGTTATTTGTTGCACTTCGCCGGAAGGAATTCCATTCTCTGAAATTGGAACACGCCATATATTCAGCCCGCCGCTGCGATATGATGAGAAATATATCGCCTTTCCTGACTGAGACCATACCGGATTAAGCTCTTGTATAAGATCGTTTGTAACCCATATCATCTTTTTTGAAAAGATGTCTATCACCTTAATATCAAATTTGGTCCCTTCCTTGTTCTGAAAGACGATGTTTGAACCATCGGGCGACCACTGTGGCATGATTTGATCGACACTCTCCGAACTGTCGAATGATACCTGTTGGGGATTTCTTCCAAGATTATCCGCTATCCAGATACGGCGTGGACCAGCCCAAGAGGCATCAAAAGCGATCTGATGTCCGTCAGGAGAATAGGAAGGGTTAAATGAATCATCCAAAAGCTTAACCTCTTTGCCTGACTCTAAGTCAACCATCCATATATCTCCACCAATATGCACTCCGAAAATGTCGCCGGGCTCTAATTTACCATTTGGCTGATTCGATCGAACAAAAAGAATATTAGCGCCGTCAGGAGACCAGGCGGGTTGAATGTTATCTGCACTACCGCTTGTAAGCTTTGTTTTCTCCCCACTTTCTAAATTCTTAAAGAAGATATGTCTGTAGCCTTTCACTTCCCCGCTATAAGCCAGTAGCAGGCCATCCGGAGAGAACGTCGGATATTCCTCGATACCCTTGTCGAATGTGACCTGTTTGAATCTGAACAGCCGCTGGATTGCAGTTTCAGTTCGCCCATTGTTTTGCAATCGTTCACCAATCTCCAATAAATTAAATCCTGCTACAATCAAGACAATCAGAAGACCACCTATTCCACCGTATAAAAATGCATGCTTCATATTCAGTTTTTGGAGAAATATTCTTTTAATAGCCGGATAAGGAAGACCGCTTCCGCTAATTGCATAAACTTCTATAAGATGATCAACATTTTTTAAAGATTTATTTCCAACAAAAACAGCCTCGATATCCGGCTTATTTCTAACATCATCATAAACCTTACCGGATATGCAAATACCACCCGGTTCAGCAAGCGGCTCAAACCGCGATGCTACATTAACGCCATCTCCGTAAACTTCATCCCCTTTAACTACCACGTCACCTACGTGTATGCCAATTCTTAGACGTATTGCTACTTCGGTCAATAAAGCCAATTGGATTTCGATTGCACAGTTTACCGCCTCAATGGCGCTGTTAAAAGTACAGAAAGTTCCGTCGCCAACGTATTGGAGCACTTCTCCATCATGTTTTTTAACTAACGGAGTTAATATCTCCCGTTGACTTTCTATTAGCTCTCTAGCCCTCGGCTCATCTTTCTGCATCAAGGAGGTATATCCAACCATATCCGTGAACATGATTGCTGCGAGTTTGCGTTTAGATGCCTCAGGCGTCAATTAAGTTCCTTCAGTAAAATGAATTAATTATGAAAGTTACTCGAACACACGAATTCCCGCAAGACAAATGATTTACAATTTAAGTCTATTATGAGTTTTAATATATGTTTTGTGAGGACTGACTAAACTCGACAGAATTCGTATCTGATCGACTAACTCAACTCTTCTTATTTAATTTTTATGAATGAAAGTGCGTCGGTGGGACAATGATTAACCTGATGGATAATTTCCTCACTCGTGGCTGCATCAATATTAATCCATGGGCGTTCCTTGGGATTGAATACTTTAGGAAGTCCGTTAAAGCAGTTGCCGGCATGTTCGCACAATTCCGGTTTCCATATTACTTCGATCTTGTCGCTGGCGTACTCCTTGATTACTCCCTTTTCATACCGAACACTCCTGACTTGCTTCTTCTCTCTGGCTGGAATGAAGTAAACTAAAGGCGTAACGATCATCAGCAGAATAGAAATTCTTGTATCGATAAAGGCGCTTCCAATAGCCGTTGCGTAAAGAATAGGACCTACCCATTCAATACGCGCTATACGCCTCTTCTCTTCATATTGTAAAGAATCCTGGCAAATATTACTCCGAAACATGGAATAACTCGACATCATCTTAAAGGATAAAGAGCCCATAAAGAATACTGCAGCCAGGATAACATT
>JADFMS010000043.1 GCA_022563775.1 Fidelibacterota bacterium
CGAGAAAGGCAAAATGGCGAATCTACTCATCACCGACGGCGACTTATTCAGCAAAAAAACTGTTATCAAAGACGTCTGGATTGACGGCGTCAGATACAAAGTAGATAAAGAGCCGGAAGCCGATCCTATCGGCAAGTGGACCGGCACGATCAGTGTCGACGGCATGGACTCGCAGGAGATGACCCTTGAACTGAAAGGAAGCGTTGAGAAACTTTCCGGCAGCGCCACAATCGCCGGAAAAAAGATGAAGCTGAACTCGCCGGTAATTTCATCTTTCAGGATTGCGTTTTCATTTCCCGCGGATTCCATCGATATATCGGGAATTGTGATGATGTCGGGGAAATTAAGCGAGAAAGGGATAGTGGGTGTCGGAAGCGCGCCCGGAAATAAGAAAATAACCTGGAAATTGACAAAATCAGCGACCGAAGAAGAGGATGAGGAAGATAAAGATTCCGAAGAATTAGCCCCCGCAACCGCGACTATTACTTATCCTCTTGGAGGATTCGGAAGGAGAACTCTTCCGGTTCAAAGCAAATCGGTTCTTGTCAGGAACGCAACCATATGGACGAGCGGGCGGGCCGGAATAATGAAAAATACCGATCTCCTGGTGAAGAACGGAAAAATATCTAAAATTGGAAAAAACTTGAAAGCTCCAAAGAACTCCGTAGTGATAGACGGTACGGGCAAGCATGTTACGCCCGGACTCATAGACGAACACTCGCACACGGCAATGACCCGGGGCGTGAATGAAGGAAGTCAGGCGGTTACCTCCGAAGTAAGGATAGGAGACGTATTAACCGGCGATTATATCGGCTTGTACAGAGAGCTTGCCGGAGGGCTTACCATGTCTCAGGAACTGCACGGGTCGGCAAATCCGATTGGAGGGCAGGCGGCGATCATTAAAATTAAATACGGTTCCCTGCCTGAAAAGTTGAAATATACCAAAGCAAAGCCGACTATAAAATTCGCTCTCGGCGAAAATGTGAAGCAGAGTAACTGGAATCCTCCTGTCCTCAGATATCCCCGCACACGATTGGGTGTGGAACAGATCTTCAGGGACGAATTCAGAGCCGGGCTCGACTACAAAGCCGCAAGAAGGAAGAAGGGTGGTCTGCCGGTAAGGAGAGACCTCGAGCTCGATGCTATCGTGGATATTATGGAAGGAAAGATGTTCGTTCACTGCCACTCATACCGACAGGATGAGATCCTGATGCTTATGAGGGTGGCGGAGGATTTTGGCTTCAGGATAGCGGTATTCACCCATGTACTCGAAGGATATAAAGTTGCAGATGAAATGAAAAAGCATGGCGCAGGTGCCTCTACCTTCTCGGATTGGTGGATGTATAAGTTCGAAGTATACGATGCAATACCATATAATGGAGCGTTGATGCACGACGTAGGAGTGGTAACCTCTTTCAATTCGGACAGCAATGAGCTTTCGAGAAGGATGAATCTCGAAGCTGCCAAAGCAGTGGCATATGGCGGAGTGAGCGAGGAAGAGGCTCTGAAGTTTGTAACTATCAATGCGGCTATACAACTTAAGGTCGATAAGTGGACCGGTTCCCTTGAAAAAGGTAAGGACGGAGATTTTGTTGTCTGGAGCGGCCATCCGTTAAGCACATTGACAATAGCGGAACAGACCTGGATAGAAGGAACAAAGTGGTTCGATATAGAAGAAGATGCCGCCTTGAGAAAGTCTGTCGACGAAGAAAGAGAAAAACTGATCCAAAAAATATTAGCCTCGGGAGATAAAAAGAAAGAGACCAACGACGAAAAAAATAAGAAGGATAAAGAATCCGGTTATAGCAGGAGGGAAGGGAAATGAAGGCAAAAATAATATACCCCACACTCACTATCGCGCTGGTTTTCATGAGATTGACTTCATTGACCCCGGCATCTGACGAAGTTCCCTCTAAAAAGCAGGATCATCCGATCGCACTCGTAGGCGGAACTATCCACACGATTTCCGGTGAGACAATAGAGAACGGTACCATCTTGTTTGATAACGGAATAATAACAGAAATAGGGAATGACGTTAACCTGTCTTCCGGTGTCGAGAGCATTGATGTTTCAGGTAAGCATGTTTATCCGGGTTTAATAAACGCCGATACTCGTCTCGGACTGATTGAAGTCGGTTCCGTTCCCGGATCGCGTGACGACAGGGAACTCGGCTCGATGAATCCGAACGTGAGGGCGGAAGCGGGATTGAACCCGGACAGCGAGCTGCTCTCTGTAGTGAGGGCGCATGGAATAACCGTAGTAAACTCGTTTCCACGGGGAGGGATCATCTCCGGAAAGTCCGCAGCGATAATGCTTGACGGATGGACTTGGGAAGACATGACGTTGAAGGCACCGGTCAGTATGATTATGAATTGGCCCAGGATGACCATAATAAGTGCGTGGTGGTTTGATAAGAGCAAAGAAGATCAGATAAAGGAACAAAAGGAGACGTTAGACAAGATCAGCCTGTTCATGGATGAAGCGAGAGCATATATGATCGCGAAGGAGGCGTCGGGTAAAAAAGGCATACCCAGCCATGAAGTTGACCTTCGATTAGAGGCTATGATTCCGGTCCTGAAAGGACAACTGCCGATGTGGATAACCGCGGATGAGATACGGCAAATACAAGGGGCGATCGATTGGGCTGAATCAGAGGGAATCAAACCTGTTATTCTGGGAGGTGAGGATTCCTGGAGACTCGCGAGTGAATTGAAAGATATGAATATTCCTGTTGTCATAAGTGATGTTTTGCTTACGCCGTCAAGAGATTGGGAAGCTTACGATTCAAGATTTACTCTCGCCAATAAACTATATAAGGCAGGCGTTCAATTCTGCATGGGGTACGCGACAGGCCACGGCGAGCAGCACAATATACGGTATAATGCCGCAATGGCTGTGGCATTCGGACTTCCGGAGATAGAGGGAATAAAATCTATCACTCTTTACGCCGCTGAAATAATGGGAATAGACGATAGGGTCGGTTCTCTCGAAAACGGGAAGGATGCCACTATAATAGTGACAGACGGGAGTCCCTTGGAAATAACTACCTCCGTTGAGCTGGTATTTATTCAGGGAAGAAAGATAGATCTGGACAACAAGCACAAAAGGCTGTACCGGAAGTACACTGAAAAGTATCGTCAAAAAGGACTTATAAAGTAAAGGCGGGTTAGAAGGGATTACCTATCAAGATAGGCAGCAAAATCGGGGCTGCCTATTTTCCCTAACTGAGATCAATCACTTTTTAACGCGGTTGTAACGCTGTGCAGCAGGTCTTCAACAAGGCGCGCCGGTTTCTTGAAGAACATTAGGTTGTCGCGTTCCAGCTTATTTTTAATGTCTTCAACGTAAGCAAATCCTGACGAAAATATAATTTTCTGGTTCGGCGTTTTTTTCCAAATTTGTTCGGCAAATTGAAATCCATCCATCCCGGGCATTTGGATGTCGGCGATTATTACGTCGGGAGAAAACTGATCGAACACCTTTAGTGCGGATTTACCGTCCATCGCAGTTTCGACATTATAACCTGATTTTGTCAAAAATCTCCTGTAGCTCTGGCAGAGCATCGGTTCATCGTCAACTATGAGAATCTTAGCCGAAACAGGTTCACCCTTCGCGACGGAGAGGGAGACGCTGAATGTGGAACCCTTTCCTTTTGTAGAAATAACGTCGATCTTCCCTTTGTACTCGACTTCAATAATGTCCTTTACTATCAAGAGCCCTATTCCTGTGCCTACGTCCTCCTGCTTGGTAGTAAAATACGGATCGAATATTTTGGGCAAGTCATTTTTCGGGATTCCTGTGCCGGTATCGTAAATCTTGGTAACGACGAATTTCCGTTCATCATCCATAAGCGTTGATATAACCAGATTTTGGGTTTTTCTTCCCTGCATCGCTTGAAGAGCGTTGAGAATCAGATTTCTGAAGACCTGGTCTAATTTATCTTTATCAACATTTACCTTAGGCAGTCTTTTGCCGAGATCTAAGGTTAATTTAACAGTCTTCATTTGTCCGATGGTTTTGAGGGTTTCCACGAGTTCCTTAATAACATTGTTCACATTGATATTTTTTCTTTTCGAGAGTGTCGGCTTACCGAGTCTCATGTAACCGGAAGCAAGGCTGATAATATGCTGTATCTCTGTGTTCATATCTTCCACGATTTCATTAATCGATTCATCTTCAATCAGATCTGAAATGACCTCTGCACATGCTGATATCACCTGGAGCGGATTATTAAGTTCATGGGCAATTTTCGATCCCATCTGTCCTAATGCCGCAAGCTGCTCGGTGTGAACAAGCTGGGACCTTATCTGTTTCTCTCTATCATACAGCTCTTTGAATGCGTTATTAGATTCGATCAGTCTCGACTGGCTGTGCAGCAATTTATTGAGCGCCTCCTGGCGGTCACTGACGTCTTTGCCTAAGATTATCAGGGTTTCGTCATCAAGAATCGGGTTATAAGTAAACTCATAATGAGAACTGCCGATGATCGCGTCTGCAGTGATATTTTCTTCGTTTTTAAAAGCTAACTCCATTCTCCTGGCGTGACTCGGAGGGAGAATTTTATTTATATTTTTTTTACCGATCTTATATGCTTTAAGTACTTTTTCGACCGCCGGATTGATATACAAAAGATCCCCGGATTTATTGAATTTCATGATCAAATCGGGATTTATGTTCGGTATCTTCTCAAGATCACGGTTGGCTTTTCCCAGTCTCTCCCTCTCATGTGCTAAAGCAAGAATAGAGGCAATCGATTCGACGAATCTAATTTCCGTTTTATCAAAACCTCCATCTCTCTTTTGCTGAGAGAATATAAATCCTTTTAGGTTTTTCCCCGCGCTGATAGGCACAACCAGCGCATTAGATTTATCACTTTTTAGCTCTTGAAGTATTTTTGTTTCTCTTCCGGACTTAATATTGGATTGCGAAAGTAATGTTTCGTATTTGTTCTGTTTAATCCATTTTGAAGGGAGTTTATCTTTATCGAGAAACCTCTTCCGAACCCTTCCCGCAGAGCCGTTTTCTACAAGCACTTCGAATGAAGGTGACCTATCGTACTTCCAAAAAATCGCAGTGTAATTAGAAGAAAGACCTGAAGCTATGGAAGAATTAATTGATTTTAAAATCGATGCCCAATCTTTCCCTTTGAGCGCTGAATCGGTTGCCTCTGATAAGTAATTTAGCATCGGTTCGTGTAACGATTTTTTGTTCTTTTTCATTAAGCGTTAGAAAATTCCCCCACAAAATCTCCCTTAGTTTTATCTTCTCACAAATATTTTTGCACTGACTATAATATAGAGCTTACGGGGTAAATTAGTAGGAGAATATGAGCGGCTGGACCGACAAAATTTCTCATTATCAGCGGAGTCGGGAAAAAGGGAATAGGCTTAAATGTCGGGTTTAGAGATGCAGAATTAGATTTTGTCAGCGCTTCCGGATAAGAGATTATCATCGAGAGCGCAAATTAATTTAAACCTATGAATCAGAGCATTAGGATCGGCCTTACCGTTCGACTGAACATTCCAAAGCATCTTCATAGCTTCACTCTCATCCTTATCATAGATAGCTTTCTGTTCATCAAAAAAGCTGTATATACCCTCGTACAGAACATAGAGAGGACAATAAGAATTGAACTGCAAATAGTTTGAGCGGCAATCCTGACATACGAAACAATCGTTCTCGTCAATATCGTAGGCATATTCAGCGCCTGAACCGATAATAGAGTAAAGTTTTTTATTTGCAATTCGAAGCTTCCCGATGTCGGTAAAAGAGTTTTCATGCGCCCCGCAGTTTACCAGAGCATCTTTTTCTTGACCGCATAAGGGACAAACGGGCAGATTGATTTCTGTGCGTTCTTCCAGCTCTGTTGAATACTCTTCAATAATAGATTCATATATATCCATACTTACTCCTTTTGTACGCCTAAATGTAGGAATGTTATCTCTCTGTGTCAAGCAAAAAGTGAACATAAGGCGTTAGTTTATTTAATCTTTATTCTTTCTTATTTCACAGGTATATTTTCGTGTATACTGATTTGTAAAATTTACTTATAGACGAGTCTAATCGGGAGGAATTCTAATTGGCAAATAACGTAACCGATCTGATAAACGAAAACGAATTACGCTATCTCGAACAACTCAAGGAATTCGTAAGGATTCCGAGCGTAAGTGCGGACCCCGATAGAAAAAAGGAGGTTTTGTCTTGCGCTAACTGGGTGAGGGATGAATTAGAACGCATTGGGTTGGATAATTCGGAAGTCATGGAGACAGATGGACATCCGGTTGTATATGCAGAGTGGGTTAGAGATGAAAAGAAGCCGACTGCTTTGATATATGGTCATTATGACGTTCAGCCCGAAGACCCGGTGGAGCTCTGGGATTCTCCTCCATTTGAGCCCACAGTGAGAAACGGCGGACTATACGGGCGGGGAACAGTGGATGATAAGGGTCAGATATTGCTTCACATGAAGGCGGTTGAAGCGCTTATGCAAAGCGAAGGATCGCTCCCGATCAATATCAAATTTATCATCGAAGGAGAGGAGGAGATAGGAAGCCCTAATCTCGTCCCCCTGATAAAAAATAACGTTGAAAAGCTCCGGGCTGATCTGGTATTGATTTCGGATTCACACATGTTTGCAAAAGGAATACCTTCCATATGCTATGGATTGAGGGGCTTGGTGTATTTTGAATTGACCGTTGAGGGAACAAAGAGCGATCTTCATTCAGGGACGTTCGGCGGGGCGGTTATAAACCCTGCCAATGCGCTTGCCGGGATCATATCAAAATTGAAGGATGAGGACGGCAGGATTCAGATACCCGGAATATATGACGATGTTTTGGAGTTGACCGATGCCGAAAGAGAAGCATTTGAAAAATTACCATTTGATGATGAGAAATATCGAGAGGCTCTCGGGGCGCCGGCACTTTTCGGAGAAAAAGGGTATTCCACGCTTGAAAGAACATGGGCGAGACCTACCCTCGACGTTAACGGTATTATAGCAGGATATACGGGTGAAGGAGCCAAAACCGTCATCCCGGCAAAAGCGTCCGCAAAAATCAGCCTCCGGTTGGTTCCGAATCAGGACCCGTTAAAAATTGAGGAGTTATTCAAATCATACATTGATGAAATTTCACCGGATGCGGTTAAAGTCACAGTTGAATCTCTGCACAACGGAATGCCTTATATCTCCCCTACGGACAATCCGATATTCGACTCGGTCAGAGAAGCCCTGAAAAAGGGGTTTGGGGCTGACGCCGTGTTGATGAGGGAGGGCGGCTCTATCCCTATCGTCACCGATTTTGCAGAAATCTTGAATACACCTGTCATATTGATCGGCTTCGGGCTTCCCGATGAGAATGCGCACGCTCCAAACGAATGGATAGACCTTGAAAACTTTCAGAAAGGAATTTTGTCTATGGCATATTTGTATCAAGGTTTAGCAAAAGACGGAGTGTAGATTAAGTAAATATCTTCACCCCGATGAACGGGTACAAATTTTTCAGTTCAGAGAGTCTAAACTACCCAGAATTTCTGAATTCTCCGGGAACCTCCCGAGTTGCTTTTTCGAAAAGATATTTTCTCCGTTAACAACAACTTCAAAGACTCCTTTGTCGGAAGCTATGAGTTCGCTCTTAACATCAAATTTTGTTTCGATTTCAGCCGCCAAACTGGTGGCTTGAGGCAGATAGCCTCAGACGCTGCAATATTCGATACTGATATTCAAGTCATTTCCTTTTATCAAAAGTTTTCCGGCTACTGAATTTACACAGGTTTAAATCAGATACAAGAAAATGTGCATGTCTATGTTCCGCCGGGAAATTCCTGCGATATAGTCACTTCTATATAGTCTTTCACTTTATGAAGGAAAAGCATAGGTCCGGGCTCAGCCGGGTTTAAGCCTCTGTCGCGAATGTAATCGTATTCAATCATAAAAAAGATGGCGTTTTTCAATGTTAATCCTGTCTGGAATGATAAGGCTTCGTAATGAGTCTTAAGAGATTCATTTTTATCGTTTTTTATTTTCAGTCTGAGGAGTCTGCTTGCGAGATTGTTTTCATTTGCTTCGGGTAATTGTTTTTTGAGTTTCTTATACACGTCGATCTGAGCTTTAACGTCGTTCTTCCATCCTGACCAACGAGAAAAAAATATTCCCCCAGCGAGTAGCAAAATCGCCGAAATTAAGTATAAGAAGATCATAACAAATTATTTAATGTTTGCTCACCCATAATAACGGTGAAAAATATATCCAGCTTTAAAATCAATGTCAAAGAATTGTTGACGATATCATTCATAAACACTTGATATGTAATATATGGTAGAATATATTTAACGCCTTGCATAATGGTACCATTAACAAGTTTTAGAAAGGAATTATTTTCCTGATATTTTCTGAAAATATATTGCTGACATAACGTACTTCATATATCAGATCCGGCGAAGATGAATAAAAGAGAGAAAGAACTACAAGATTTCGCACAAAAACAGCGGGAACAATCCAAAAAGTTAATAGATATCGGTATTGCTCTTTCTGCGGAAAAGAACATAGCTGTTCTTTTGGAGCTTATCGTTGACAGCGCACGCAGCTTTACTAATGCGGACGGGGGAACGTTGTATCTCGTCGGCTCCGATCAGAAAACGCTCGATTTTGAAATTGTCCAGACAGACAGCCTTGATATCAGGATGGGTGGCAAAACAGGAGAAGAAATTGATTGGCCTCCTGTGCAGATGTACAAAGAAGACGGTTCGCCGAACAAGGAGAACGTATCGGCAAACGTGGCTATAACAAAGCAGCTTGTGAACATTCCCGATGTGTACGACGTTGAGGGATTTAATTTTGAGGGAACCCGAAAGTTTGATGAGAGCACAGGCTACCGTTCTCAATCGATGCTTGTTATTCCTATGTTGAACCACGAAAACGAAATAATCGGCGTCTTGCAGCTGATAAATGCGAGAGACACGGAAACGAATGAGACGATACCTTTTCCGGACGAAGATATAGATTTGACAGCGTCCGTTGCCTCACAGGCTGCAGTGGCGCTTACCAACGTCCGGTTGATTCAGGATTTAAAAGACCTGTTTGATGCGTTTATCCAAACAATTGCCACAGCAATTGACGAAAAGTCGCCGTATACCGCGGGACATATCACTCGCGTTGCTAATCTCACGATGGAAATCGCCCGGGTGGTAAATAAAACCAAATGGGGCAAGTACGGAAGTCTCAAGTTCTCAGAAGATGAACTTGAAGAGTTGAGGCTTGCCGCATGGATGCATGACGTCGGTAAAATAACGACTCCGGAGCATGTGGTAGACAAGAGTACCAAGCTCGAAAAAATATTTGACCGGGTAGAACTATTGAAGCTCAGGTTTGAAGCGATAAAATTTCAAACATATTATGATTGGTCTGAGCGGAAATCGAAACTGCTCTCTTCAGACGGAAGCGATCCTAAAAAAGTAAAGCAATTGGATGAAGAGTTCTCTGCAAAAATCAAAGAATTGGAAAGTGACGCAGAATTTACTCTTAATTGCAACGCACCGGGGGAGTTTATGGAAGACGAGTTGATCGAGCGGCTTCAGAAAATATCGAAAAAAACGTTTGAATTCGAAGGTAAAACATACAATTATATTTCAGAAGATGAGTTGGAAAATCTTAGCATCAAACGCGGAACGCTTAATGTGGAAGATAGAAAGATAATTGAGAACCATGCCATGGTGACCTTGAAAATGCTCAAGCAACTGCCGTTCAGCAATAAACTAAAACACGTACCTGAATATGCGGCAGCGCATCATGAAAAACTCAACGGAACGGGCTACCCGCTTAAGCTCAAAGGAGAAGAGATTTCAGTTCAGGCGAGAATTATGGCTATTGCGGACATATTCGAAGCGTTAACCGCCAAAGACAGGCCGTATAAGGATCCCATGAAACTCTCGCAAGCAATAAAGATACTTGGATTTATGGTAAAAGATGATCACCTCGACGGAGACCTTGTTGAAATATTTCTGAAAGAGGGTATGGCTGAAGCGTACGCCGCTGAACATCTATTACCGGCGCAGATAGACTGGAAGACGTCCGATCTGGAATCATGATTTCATCGTTAAACTGACCGACAATAATTTCTAATATTCAATAAAAAATAGAAAAGCGCCCTATGTATGAAAAAGAGCGCTGTATGTCTGACTAATTGTTTGATAAGTTATCGCATCATATCATCTTTGAATAATAAGGCGGTACTTTTAAAATTTCTATTCAAATGTAAGAATGAATAGAATGAAAATTCAGTTAATTCCCCCAATACCTTCGTCATTGACATTTCGGAGCATTTCATTTAGATTTTCCCGACAGTTTAACTTACGGCTTTTCCTAAATTCAGTTTCATTTGTGTAGCGTCAGTTAGGAGAGAAAAGAGTCATAATGGACCTTATAATATTACCGGCGATATTACTGGGGGCGCTGATATTGTTCGTATCCGACAGGATATCCGCTGATTTAGTTGCCATGCTGATGCTTGCGGCGCTGCTGCTTTTTAAATTCATAACACCGGAAGAAGCAGTGTCCGGATTCTCAAACAGCGCTACAATAACAATCGGCGCGATGTTTATTTTGAGTGCGGGGTTGATTCGCACGGGAGTTGTCGACTATTTAGGCGTAATAGCGGAAAAGAGAATCAGTAAAACGAATATCGGGCTTATGCTTTTTATTCTCGTCATAGCAGGAGGCGCTTCCGCCTTTATTAACAACACCGCTGTCGTAGCTGTATTTCTGCCGGTTATAATAAAGATCTCAAAAGAAAGGGGGATCAGTCCCTCAAAATTCCTTATACCGCTATCGTACGCAGCGATTCTGGGAGGGAGCATGACGCTGATAGGTTCTTCGACCAATATTCTTGTGAGTTCTATCGCAAAGGATAACGGTCTCGCCGAATTCAAAATGTTCGAGTTTACCAATGTAGGGATAGTGTTATTCGCGGTAGGTGGATTGTATCTAATAGCATTTGCATTCCGACTTTTACCGGATAGAGCAGGCACCGGAGACCTAACGAAAAATTACCGTATGCACAGATATCTTGCGGAAGTTACGGTTACCGAAAACTCCGGCATGATCGGAAAATCGCTTACAGA
>JADFMS010000044.1 GCA_022563775.1 Fidelibacterota bacterium
ACATTCAAAAGTTAAAAGAAGTAGAAGTGCTGATCAGTCAGGGTGTGAACCCACCCGATGCATCTCGACAGGCCGGTATCAGTATACGGACTTTTTATCGTTGGCGTAAAGATTATGGTAGAATGCGAGTGGATCAAGCTAAGAGGCTTATTGATCTTGAGAAAGAGAACCTACGTTTAAAACATCTTATGGCCGACAAAAGATTCGATACACAAATACTCAAGGAAACACTCTCTTGAGGACACGATACGTTTCCCAAGATTGATGGACTTAGGCAAGATGCTAAAGATTTGGGACTGACTAAAATGAAATTCCTCTAATAGTCAGAGACAATGTTTCACTGTGGTTAAGTCGTAATTTCGTAGAAAGGTAATTTTGCAGTGGCCAAAAAAAATAAAACTCCGAATCCTGCCAAGGTTCGGGAGTTTGTCGATCCATAATATCTCCTCAGAAGACCTAAAAAATAAAGCCCTGACAGAAAACCTGTCGCTTGATTCGACACGAATATTAGAATCACTTCTTAATCACGCGCCGGCAGGTATTGCTATTTTTGAAGGTCCGGATTTGCGATATGTTAATATAAATCAAAATCTCGCTGATCTTAATGGACTTCCCGTAGAAAATCACCTTAGAAAACCTCTTAAAGAAGTATTACCTGATGCAGAGAAAAATCTTTTACCCGTAATGCATAAGATAATGAAAGATGGCAAAGCTGTTCTGGGTCGTGAATTTAGCATTACTCTACCAAAAGATCCTGATAGGCCTATTCATTTAATTGATTATCTGTTTCCGATACCTGATAAACAAGGTAAGCCAATTGGTATTGGCGCCATAGTGCTTGATATTACTCGACGTAAGGAGACGGAGGGGGCGTTGCGGTTAAGTGAGAAAAAATACCGCAGTCTTGTAGAGAATTTAAATGTGGGAATTTATATACTTCAGAATAATAAGTTTGTATATGTAAATGAGACATTTGAGAAGATTTTAGGTTATAAATTAGAAGAAGTTTCATTAGATAGTTTTAATTTTATGGATCTGATCGCTCCTGAGAGTAAAAAATTTATATTGGAGCGCTCTATATCAAGAGAGAAGGGCGAGAAAATTGATGTTAATTATGTTTTTAAATGTATAACCAAAACCGGGAATATTATTGATCTTGAAGCCAATACGTCCGCTATTGAGTACGAGGGAAAGCCTGCTATACAAGGATTACTAAAGGATGTAACTACGCAAATGCAGGATAGACGGGATAAATTAATCCTTCAAGAGAAATTAAAACAATCCGAACGGTTGGAATCATTGGGTTTATTAGCGGGAGGAGTAGCGCATGACTTGAACAACATTATAGGTCCTATTATGGCCTATCCCGCCTTGATAAAGATGAATTTATCTGAAGGTAAACCGGTAGAAGAAGACCTGGATGCCATAAGGGAATCAGCTCAGAGAGCAGCGGATGTAATATCAGATCTGTTGGCTTTAACACGTCGCGGAAGCCATAAGATGGAACCGATAGATCTGAATGATCTTGTTAAAGATTATCTGTCTTCAGCTGAATGTAAAGTGACTAAGAGTTTATACCCAGAAGTAGCATCTGATATCCAACTTTCTGAAAGTACCTTACTATTTAAAGGCTCTAAAGCCCATCTACCCAAAGTGATCATGAATCTTATAAATAACGCCTATGAGTCCATGTCTGAAGGAGGAGTACTAAGTGTCACTACCTCATCGATTAGCGTAGAAGATGGAGAGGTGAGTGATAAGCATATACGAAAAGGAAGATATAATCTACTTACAATAGAAGATCAAGGAGAGGGTATACCAGAAGAGAACATCTCCAAGATATTTGATCCATTCTTCACTACTAAGATAAAAACAGGTAAGAGTGGTACGGGATTAGGCCTGTCTGTAGTATACAATGTACTTAAAGACCATGGTGCACATATAGATGTGGAGAGCAATCTGGGTATAGGTACTAAGTTCTCTATCTACTTCCCTGAATCGACTGAAAAGAAAGAAACAATACTGAAAGACAGCCAAATACATAAAGGAAGTGGAAGTATACTTGTAGTCGATGATAGGGAGGATCAGCGTGATTTAGCTACAAGAATTTTAACAAAGTTAGGATATGATGTAGAAAGTGTTGATAGTGGTCAGGACGCGATCGATTTTCTGGAGAAAGCGGATGTGGATCTACTGTTGCTTGATATGATACTTGAAGAAGATATGGATGGCCTTGATACGTATAAAGAGATAATTAAAATAAAGCCAGACCAGAAAACTATCATAGTTAGTGGTTATAGTGAATCTGGCAGGGTTAAGGTTGCTGAGGAACTTGGTGTAAATGGTTTTATTCAGAAGCCGTATAAGATGAATGAGATCGGATTGACAATACAAGATGTGTTGGGTGGAAATAATAATAGTTAGAGAAGCATCTTAGATTAAGTCTGACAAACAGTCTCAATTGGTCTGTAAAATGGCAATTATATGGCATCAATTTCCGTAAGTTCCTGAGTATCAATATAAATGGCGTTCTTGGAAACCGTTGAGCGCTCCGAAGGTCACGAAGGACTCCTTTGGAGAGTTCGTATGGAACAAGCTCATGGGGGTTCGCCCCGCTTATAGCGGGGTTAGTCCCGCTATCGGCGGGAAATCCCTCGCCCTCCGCTTTGAATAAATATGATCCCCTCCTTATCAGAAGAGCGGAAACTATAATGGTTGGTACCTGGAGTGTTTGGGGCGTGAGAGGGCTGGCTAAGGCTTTCAACGCAAGGACAATCTAAACTACGATTATAATGGTGAAATAAAGATATTTATTTTTCCACTAAGAGGAAATGAAGAACCGAATAAATAAACTACGAATTAACTTTTATTAAGCATTCTTTTTCTAGGGATGCCGTATCTATCCATTTTCCTTCTCAGGGTCGATTCGTCAACGCCGAATAGCTTGGCGACTTTAACCTGATTGTATTTTAAATCCGTGAGAGCTTCTTTAAGAAGTTGTTCCTCGATATTGCTGAGGAATTTCTTATATTTTCTCGCTGTAGCTGTTTTCATCTCCGACATCAATGATTTGATATAATCGGGTTTGTCCCGGATTATAGAATTCGGCAAATTATCAATCTCAAGTTCGCCTTTTTCAGACATCGCAAGAGAGGTTTTTATCATATTCCGGAGTTGAGAAGCATTGCCAGGTAGTTTTTCACGAAGTATCATCTCCAAGAATTCAACATTGACTATAGGCACAGGTATAGAAAGTTCTTCTGCGGACTCTTTCACAAACTGATTGACCAATTCCGGTATATCTTCCAATCTCTCCCGCAAGGGCGGCAGATGAATATGATATTCGGAGAGCACGTTAAGTAAATTCATCGATATAGTGCCTTCTTCAGATAACTGAGATATCTTCTTTTCGGTAGTGCAAATGATCCTAATCTCAACCGATTTCGGTTCTGAGATTCCATCGATAAAGTATTCACCATTTGATATGATGCTCATAAGATTTGATTGTGCATCCTGTGGCAGCAGTTCAGCATTTTTAATAAGCAAAGTTCCATTATTTGCTTCTGAAAGCAATCCCATTGTATATTTCCCCGTTGAGTCCAAAGACCCGAAGAGATTGGATTTGATATGACTTTTTGGAACACCAGACGAGTCGAACTTGATAAAGTTAGACTGACTTTTTTTACTTCTCTCGTGCAAAATGGATGCAATGAGAGCTTTTCCAGTGCCGGCTTCTCCCGAAATCAGAACGGGATTGTCAAAGTCGCATATTCTATCGAGAGTGCGATTTATCCTCAGCACAGCTTCTGAAGTACCGACCAGTTTTCTCTTTATTATTTTTTATCCTTCTTATTTGACATTTTGATTATCCTTTTCGTTCTTCTTTAAGATATACCGATTTATTAATCTCCTCCCTACCAAAAAAACACCAACAAATAAAACGATCGAAACGACCACGACGACGAGTATAATATTCAGCGCCGTAAATAAGGATTCGTTCATAAATTCGCCCGAAGTCTCCCGTAATTGAATGCAATTTTAAAATTAGTGACCAAATGATAAACAACAAAATACCGAATGTCCAGTATTGTCCGGCAATATGGATTTCCACATTAGATACGAATGTATAGTTGTGCAAAATGCTGAACGCAACCAAAATAGTGAATCCGAACATCAATGAGCTGAGGTATTGAGTTATGATTTTGTCGGTTTTTACATAATATGCCCAAAAAAGCAGCAAGGGAAATAAGTTAAACGTCATTGTCTTCAGCTTGAAAAAGAAGAGTGGTTCATAAGTTTTTACCTGCATTAAAATCTGATAATTGAATATAAATTCACGAGCAAAATACGAAGTGACCGGCAGCACAATTATAACCGGAACGATAATATGATATATCGGTTTACTGTCGTTGAACAGATAGAAAACTGTCAGGCTAAGGATAGTAATCCCGAATAGAAGCTCCGCAACAAGGGAAAGATACTGATAAGCGTACAAATTAAAATATGGATCGTCCGTGAAGAGTGTTATTGAGAAGGAAGTGTAAATAAGGAAATAAAACCCGCATAAATAAAAGCTCATGATAGGACGACCCTTCAAAATGGCTATTCTGAAAGCGAGATAAGCTGCGCCTGCCGAAAGTATTAAATTAATCCAGTAGATAAGATGAATATCTACGCTGTTCAAGATGGCAAGCGATAAAAGGGTCGCTCCATAAGCAGCTAACACGAAAACCAAGTATTTTAATTCCTTGCCCATAAATCGCCCGGGTGACCTTTTCTATATTACAGTTTCGTTAACCTGGTATAGGTGGTATAGGTGGCAGAGGAACAGGAGGATCCGTGAGAGATACAATTTTCTTCTCTCCGGAATCCCCAACGAACAATGTTCCCTTGTTACCATATTGATTATAATTTCCATCGATTTTTTCTTCCGCGGCATTAAAGACTACATTTTTAATACCGCCACTCTTGATCATTGCCTCACTGCCCTCGGCAGCAAAGAAACCGACGAGCAAGAAGACGATTAGTGCTATAATTCGTTCTTTCATAATATACTTCCTTTCATGATTGATATGCAACTTTTTAGTCACCCGAGCAGGTATAAGATACGAATTATTTACATAATAGCAACATAAAATCGGTGATACTCCCGATAATAGGCTACTAAAAGCTAAATATTCAGAAAATTTCTTATTATAATTATTAATTAAAGAGAATCGATAACTCGTAATGTTCTCAGTAAAGCTACTAACTAAGCGATTTATCGAAAATATCACAAATATCTATTGACAAAACTCGTAAGGGTATATTATATTATTCGGTATATTTGCCGAGCTTGTGGGAATAGTTGCCAATAGATTTTGACTGATTTTAAGCAGGTACAGGAAGAAATATTTATGCACAAAATTAATTCCGAATTCTTCATACCCCTCAAGAAATCTGTAAATGATCAGCTTGCAAAAAAAATTTATATTACGAACCTAAGTTCTGATGTAGATGTCACTGATCTTAGGAAAATTTTCGAAACGGTTGGTGTGATTGTAGATGTGAAAGTAGTAAACACAGCAACTTCAAATGAACCAACCGGATTAGGTTATGTTGAAGTCGGAAACCAATTCGATTTTGGGAGAGCGTTTAAGGAACTTAATGGAAAGAAAATTAAGGGATGTTATTTAACACTTTTTGATAGAAGGTATAGTCCCGAGAGGCGAATAATATCAGACCGCAGACAGAACACCGACAGACGGAAGATGGATATGGTTCCTCTTCTACAATTGAATGAGATTACATCTGCCTTTATAGAAATAGACAACCAGGAGCAGGTTGAACGCAGGGGCGATATAGATAGGAGAATAGTGAGAAACAGAAGAATCAGTAGAGAGAGGCGTGATTAGTGCACTAAGACAAACTTAGAATCCCGAATTGTAGTTATTAAAAGTGTATTTAAAAAATGAATGTCAGGTAGAAAATGATTCCCAAGAAAGAGAACAAGACTGATTTAGAATCTCAAATAGGATTAAGTAAAATAATTGATATGAACGCGAATTCCTCTACAAATATTTTTGGTGTAGATGAACTTGAAGATACTAAGAAAAGGGACAATGATTCCCAAAGCATTATAGAATTGAAAGAATCGATGTTTCAATTTTCAAATATTCTGGACAATGCGGATGATGTAATCATAACAATGGATGAGAAGCAACTTATTCGATATTTTAATCGAGGTGCAGAAAAGGCTTTTCAGCTTGATGCTGAAGATGTAATAGGTAAAGAAATACTTATCTTACTTCCAGAGCGATTCAGGAATACTCATCCAGCGTGTGTAAGAGATTTTTCCGGGTCCCATGACAAAGCCGGATTAAAGGATGAGCGCACAGAAATAATAGGGTTAAGAAAAGACGGAACTGAATTTCCAGCTGAGGTGTCAATATCTAAAATCACAATCGAAGGGCAAAAGATTTTTTCCATTTTTCTACGAGATATAACCAAACGAAGAAAAATAGAAGCCAATTTAATTAGAGAACGAAATAAGTTAATTCGAGTAAATAATGCGCTTAGAAGTGCTAACAATAAGAAATTACAGTTGAGCAATCAGCTCATAGATGCTGAAAAATTCGCTGCATTGGGAAAGATGACAGCAAATATTTCTCATGAAATAAATAACCATTTAAGTATTATCACGGCCGAGGCAGAAATTCAATTGGCAGAAAATCCAAACGCTAATTTAAAAAAAACTTTATATAATATAATACAGAGTGCTTTAGAAATAGGAAACTTTACAAGAAATTATTTGATGCTTGCAAAACCCCACAAAATAAAAATGACTTCAATTAAGCTCAGAGATGTTCTTCAACGTTCAGTAAATTCCATCAAATCTCTCGGATATTTAAATAACATTAAATTCTTAAGAACATATATGGACAATGAACCCTCAATATTAGGAGATTACGATCTGCTTTGTCAAGTCTTCAGAAATCTACTTATTAACTCAGTTCATGCTACATCAGGATTCTCGAGCCGTAAAATCAGCGTGGAAACTCGAATGTCAAAGAACGGGCTATTTGTTAATGCTATTATTTCAGATAATGGAGTTGGAATTAAATCAGAATACTTAAAGAAAATTTTTCATCATTATTTCACGACAAAGGGTAAAAGCAAGGGGACCGGACTTGGTCTTGCAATTGTAAAAGAAATCGTTGAGGAAAAACATAAAGGTAAGATAAGAGTCGATTCCTCTCCTGGGGAACGAACACATTTTTGTGTGGAGATACCAATTGTAGATAAATCTAAGACATTAAGTTAGTTTCTAATTTTGACCTTGCCCCGCAAAGTTGTAGCAGATTCGAAGTTGCGCATTTGGCAAAAATTCAAATAATAATAACAATGATTTAGATTGACAATTAGTCTCAATTGGTCTGGAGTGGTCTACAGAATGGCAATTATATGGCAGCGATTCCTGTATCTGCCTGAGTATCAATGGCAACCACGATCTTGAAAACCGCCGCCTGATAAATTTATTGACTGAATCGGCATTACGGGACAAACCGGGACAAATTGGGACACGGAAATGGTCTCTATTTGGTCACTGATTCCCGTAAGTGCCTGATACATAGTATACAACATAGTACTGAAAATCCATGTGTCCGTGGTTCGATTCCGCGAGGCGCCACACCCGATAATCTGCGTGACACACAATTTCGCAGCACCAAAACTCGTTAAATGCAATATTCATGGGACTTTGATTTTGGGACGTTTATGAAACATTTTTTTAGTGTCTTAAAACTCATACGTTCTATGAGAATTTAGCAAAATTATCAGTGCAAACTAAACCCTGAATGGGTAACATAGTATGTGTTCCAAGTACATGGTGCAGGCTAAGAGTTTACGCCATTTTATATAAGGGAGGCCGATTAATGAAAGTGTCCGATTTATTTGTCAAGAGCCTTGAGAACGAAGGGGTTCAGTACATCTTCGGAGTGCCGGGTGAGGAAAACGAAGACCTCTTATTTTCGTTGGAGAGTTCGTCCATTCAATTTGTGCCCACCAGACATGAGCAGGGCGCTGCTTTTATCGCGAACGTTTGGGGGAGATTGACAGGGAAAGCCGGTGTCTGTTTATCTACCCTTGGTCCCGGGGCAACGAACCTGCTTACAGGAGTCGCCGATGCAAATTTAGATAAAGTACCGTTGGTTGCCATCACCGGCCAGGGAGGCCTCACGAGGTTACATCACGAGAGTCATCAATATATCGACATTGTCAGCATGTTCAAACCGGTCACTAAGTGGAACACGTCTATATCCGCAGCGGAATCTGTCACTGAGATAGTCCGGAAGGCTTTCAAAGTTGCAGAGTACGAGAAGCCAGGGGCGACCCATATCGAGCTCTCAGAAGATATTGCCAAGCAAGAGGTGAAGAGGAAACTAACGCCTATTCGTCCCCAACGAGTGAGGCGCTCGAGCCCTGATTACAAGGCTATCAGCCGCACCATTGAGCTCCTGAGAGAGGCTGAACGGCCACTTTTTTTAGCGGGTAACGGTGCTATTAGAAAGCTTGCGAGCAAACATCTGACCCAATTTGCGGAGAAGTACAACATCCCCGTGGTGTGCACCTTTATGGGCAAGGGGGCAATATCCGATAGAATGGAACAATCTCTTTTTGCAATCGGTCTTGGGTTAAAAGATTACGTTATGGAGGCGGTAGAAGCTGCAGACCTAATCCTCGCGATCGGATATGATATCGCCGAATATGACCCTGAAGAATGGAATCCAGCGAGCAACAAGAAAATCGTTCATATCGATTTTGTCCCTGCCGAAGTTCACACTTACTACGACCCTGAAGTTGAAATTGTGGGTGATATCTCTGGCGCCCTTTGGGAACTAAACGCGAAGATCGGAGAAGAGAAAATAAAGTTTGACTACGAATGGTACAAACCGATTAGGGTTCGAATACTTGACGACATCGCCAGCTACGATCTCAAAGATGGCGGGGCCATCACGATCCCCGGTACAATTAACATCATCAGGGAGATACTCGATGACGACGGCCTGCTCATTAGTGATGTCGGAACTCACAAGGTGTGGATCGCCCGGAACTTCCCGGTCTGCAGTCCAAACGGGTGCATCATCAGCAACGGATTAGCCAGCATGGGCATCTCCCTACCCGGCGCCATCGCTGCCTCATTAATCGCTCCGGAAAGACAGGTCGTAGCGGTAATGGGCGATGGGGGTTTCCTGATGAACTCTCAGGAACTGGAAACGGCAAAACGACTGGGCGTGGGCTTCACTGTGGTCATCTTTAACGACAACGATTACGGCCTCATCAGTTGGAAGCAGCGTATGTCCAGGGGGAGGTCGGTAAGCACGAAGATTTCTAATCCAGACTTCAAAATATACGCACAGAGTTTTGGCATCAGGGCATACCAGCCGAACGATCTCAACGAACTCAGAGAGCAGCTGAATTCAGCCATTACCTCAAAAGAATTGTGTTTAGTTGAGATCTCGGTGGATACGAGTGTCAACGACGCTCTCGTTGAAAAACTCAATGAATATTGGAGGGAAAGTAATGTCAATTGAAGCTGTTAATCCTGCAACAGGAGAAACTATCAGACAGTATGAGGAGTTTACGTCAGAAGAGGTCAAGGGCATCATAGAGCAAGCACACGAAGATTTCCTCAGATGGAGGAGCACCAGCTTTGCTGAGAGGGCAAAGCTGATGAAGAGTGCCGCACAGGTTCTCCGTGATGATAAGGAAGAGTACGCCACTTTGATGGCACTGGAAATGGGAAAGCCTATTACCGCCGGCCGGTCGGAGGTAGAAAAATGTGCTTGGGTTTGTGACTATTACGCCGACCTTGCCGAGACGTTTTTGAAACCAGAAGAGATCTCGACTGATGCCAGCAAAAGCTTTGTCATCTTTCAACCCCTTGGTGTTGTCCTTGCGGTGATGCCTTGGAACTTTCCCTTCTGGCAGTTCTTCCGCTTTGCTGCGCCTGCCCTCATGGCGGGCAATGCGGGCGTTTTGAAGCATGCCTCGAACGTCCCGGGTTGCGCTCTGGCGATCGAACAGGTCTTCCAAAAGGCAAGCTTACCAGAGAATATCATCAGGACATTGCTGGTCGGCAGCAGCCAAGTGGAAGCGATTATTGAGAATCCACTGGTCAGGGCCGTCACTCTTACCGGCAGCATAGCCGCTGGCAAGGCTGTGGCAAGGAAGGCTGGTGAAGTCATCAAGAAAACCGTCCTTGAACTGGGAGGGAGTGATCCTTACCTGATCCTCGAAGATGCCGACATAGTAACAACAGTCACGACCTGTGTCACAAGCAGGCTGGTCAATGCTGGACAGAGCTGTATCGCCGCAAAGCGGTTCGTGGTCGTGGAGTCACAGAGAAAGCAATTCGAGGAGCTCTTTGTAGAGCAAATGCGTTCTCAGAAGATGGGAGACCCTATGGATGAGAACACCACTGTGGGCCCTCAAGCCCGACATGACCTGAGAGATGAGCTTCACCGGCAGGTTCAGGAGAGTATAGAGAAAGGCGCAAAGTGTCTGCTAGGCGGCGAGGTTCCCGACAACAAGGGAGCGTACTACCCTCCAACAGTTCTCACTGAGGTCAAGAAGGGAATCCCTGCATACGAAGAAGAGTTGTTTGGACCGGTTGCAGCAATTATTCCTGTCAAAGACGAGGAAGAAGCAATCAGAGTCGCAAACGATTCCGTATTCGGCTTAGGGGCAGCGGTCTTCACCGAAGATGTGGAAAGAGGAGAAAGGATTGCGGCAACTGAGCTTGAAGCCGGATGCTGTTTCGTGAATGCCTCTGTTAGGTCAGACCCGCGTCTGCCATTCGGCGGTGTCAAGGAAAGCGGATATGGTCGCGAATTGTCAAACTACGGGATCAAGGAGTTCGTGAATATCAAAACTGTCTTTGTGAAGTGAGGGAATAAACACAGCTTCGAGAAAGAAAACCGAGCTAAAGGTTGGTTAAAGGGAGACGACATTCAAGTTGAGTTAGATAACAAAGGAAATATTGTTTTGAAGAAATGAAATACTAAAAGTTATTTTTGTGAGGCGAGTTTTTCGGGTGAGGGCTTATCGTTTTCAGCGA
>JADFMS010000045.1 GCA_022563775.1 Fidelibacterota bacterium
TTCTATCAACAGGCACCTGAAGGAAGAGTATCCGTGGAGCGTATTGAGATATATCGTCATTCGGTTTTGACATAGTCTTGTCCATGATATCCAAAATATGAACACGACCTTCCTTCGCCTGGTTTATCGCCTTTTCAAGCATTTCGACGCTTATTCCATCAATTTTCAGATCCATCTGAATCGCCGTAACTCCGTCACGAGTACCGGCGAGTTTGAAGTCCATATCGCCCATATGGTCTTCTGTCCCGAGTATGTCCGATATGATCTCTGTTTTATCGCCCTCCTTTATGAGCCCCATTGCAATTCCGGCAACAGGTTTACTAATCGGGACTCCGGCGTCCATGAGCGCTAACGAACTCGCACAAACGGTCGCCATTGACGAGGAGCCGTTCGATTCCATGATATCGGATACAATCCTGAGAGTGTATGGAAAATCTTCTGCCGCCGGCAGTACGGGCTTGATCGCCCTTTCGGCAAGCTTTCCATGCCCGACTTCACGACGGCTCACACCCCGTATAAATCTCGCCTCGCCAACGGAGAATGGGGGAAAGTTGTAGTGAAGCATATATTTACTGTATCGTTCACCTTCGACACCATCGATTTTTTGTTCATCCATCTTTGTTCCGAGAGTAACAGCTGTCAGGCTCTGTGTCTCTCCCCTCGTAAACAGAGACGACCCGTGAGCCCTCGGGAGAAATTCCACTTCACAAGAAATCTCACGGATATCTTTTGGCCCTCTGCCGTCCAGCCGCAATCCTTTTTCGAGTATCTTACTCCTGAGGTCGGTTTTTTCTAAATCATGGATGACATCTTTAATAGCTCTTTCGCTTTCCGGGTATTTTTCCTCTAAGCTTGTTATGACATCATTCGTGAACTGTTTGATGAAGTTGGAGCGTTCGTTTTTTATAGCCCCCTTCATCTCGTTTGCCTTTTTGACATTATCTGATACCAATTTTGTCACGTCATCGACCAATTCCTGATTCACTTCCGGAGCAGGGAATTCCCTTTTGGGTCTCCCGCATTCTTCAACGAGTTCGTCGATAAGAGTTACGATCTTTTTAACGTTTTCCTGTCCGAAAGATAGTGCCTCGAGCATCCTCGATTCCGCTACTTCATTTAATTGCCCTTCAACCATAACGAGTGAATCTTTTTTCCCGGATACAATAATGTCTATATCGCATTCGTCCGCCTGACTCAACAATGGGTTGATGACCAGTTCGCCATCCAGCTCGCCCACCCGAACAGCAGCGATAGGTCCGTTAAACGGAATGTCGGAAATTGCCAGAGCCGCCGAACCCGCTATCATGCCGAGGGTGTCGGCATCATTCTCCTGATCGCTTGAGATCACGAATATTATTACCTGTGTCTCATTATTGAATCCGTCCGGAAAGAGAGGTCTTATCGACCTGTCGGTCATTCTTGCGGATAGTATCTCTTTTTCCGTAGGTCTGCCCTCCCGCTTGAAAAAACCGCCGGGAATTTTACCGGCAGCGTAATGTTTTTCACGATATTCTACGGTAAGAGGGAAGAAATCAATTCCTTCTCTCGGCTCATCGCTCGCCACGGCGGTGGCAATTACCATAGTATCTCCATATGAAGCCAATATAGACCCGTCGGCTTGTCTTGCGATGCGCCCGGTTTCTAATTTTAGTGTTCTACCTCCAATTTCAATTTCTTTTATTATCACTTATAACTCCTTATTATTTTTCTCAAAAGCACCCGTTACCTTCTCAGGTTCAACGTTTTTATCAAATCACGATACTTTTCAAGATGTTTAATTTCCAGATAGTTTAGAAGCCTTCTTCTTTTACCGACCATCATGACCAATCCTCTTCTGGTGTGGTGATCGTGTTTATGTTGTTTTAAGTGCTCCGTCAAGTTTGCAATTCTTCTTGTTAATAATGCGATTTGGACTTCGGTCGAACCGGTGTTCTTTTCACCTGCTCCAAATTCGCTGACTATGTTTGATTTCTCTTCCTTAGTCAAGCCCATATAATTTCATCCCTCTCTCTTTTAAAATGTCACCCTTCAAATTGTTTATATGCTTATATGCTGCAAGCGATCTTATCCTTGTTCAACTGCTCTATTAAATCCTCCGGAGAATCAAACTTTTTTTCATCACGAATTCGCGATAAAAAACTGATGCGCAGCAGGTCACCGTATATATCCTTTAGTTCATCCAAAAGAATATGTACTTCTACCGTTTGATTAGTGCCGTTGAACGTTGGTCTGACACCTATGTTAGCCATTCCGCGATAGCTCTCTTCTTTGTAATGAACTTCTACACAGTACACGCCGTTTTTCGGCAGGGCTTTTACCTTATTGTCGATCTCAATATTAGCCGTTGGGAAGTCGATTTGTTTTCCTATACCCTCGCCTCTTACGACTTTACCCGACAACGCATAGTTTCTCGACAGGAGTTCTTTTATGGTTACGACGTCCCCTTCGATAGTAAGGAGATTTCTTATTCTCGTGCTGCTTACCGGAGAACCGCCTATGTTTACCGGACCTACAATTTCGGTCGTGAATCCGCATTCTCCTCCAAGGGATTGCAGGGTTTCGGAATTACCGGACCTGTCTCTGCCGAAATTGTGATCATATCCCATTATAATCGCCTCCGCCCTAAATCTTTGACAAAGTGTATCCCTGACGAATATTTTCGGATCTGTTCGTGAAAATTCTTCTGTAAATGGTATCACCATTAAAGTGTCGATGTCGAATTTAGACAGCGCATCGATTTTTTCATCAAGCGTAGTCAATATTTTTATCGGAGAATATGATTCCGGCAGCTTTACAATTTCTTTGGGATGGGGATCAAAAGTTACTACGGTTGTTTTCAGATTTCTCTCTTTCCCGGTACGGAGGAGAACGTTGATAATTTTCTGATGCCCTAAATGAACTCCGTCAAATGTGCCGACGGTTAACACAGCCGGTTCAGATGCTTTATAGGAGGAGATATCACTGACTATATCCATCAGTACTCCTATCCCCTGTCGATTTTATTGAGGAGTTTCTGAACCTTAATGGCATTATCCAATGACTCATCCAGAGACAATTTCAGTGCAGGTGTATGTCTTAAATTCAACCTCTGAGCCAATAGATAACGCATTTTCTTCTTATACTCCATAAGGTTCGCGAAATGAGTTTTCCTCACTTCCCTGTTTCCATGTATCGATAGGTACACCTTTGCGTGTTTCAGATCGTTGGACATATCTACCCGGGTAATAGTTACAAATCCAAAATCCGCATTCAGGTCACCTCTAATCAGTATTTCCGCTAATTCCCTTTTGACAAGATCCCCTACTCTGTCGGCTCTTCTGTACGGTCGTCTTACCATACCTCTTCCTGCGAATCGATTATTTCCACCGGATACCGTCTTTCAATATCCTTTTGAATATTTTGAAATTCTTTTTTGACGTGCAAAGATTCGTTGCTTACTTTTGTTATCGAGATCTCCGAACGAGCCCATTTATCCAATTTCCCTGTTTCCGAGATGGAAACGTTGAATCGTTTTCTTACAGTGTCCTTCAGACTCTTAATAGTCCTTCGTTTCTCTTTTAAGCTCCGACTCTCCGGGATGATGATGTCCAGCTGAAGAAGGCCTATAACTACCAATTTCGACTGCTCATTTATTTTCTCGCTTCTTCAAGAGTACGTTTTCTGCTGGTAACCTGGATAACTTGAATCAAGTCGCCCTCTTGGATCGATTCAACTCCGCCAATTGTAATACCGCACTCAAATCCTTCCGCAACTTCCTTTACGTCGTCCTTAAACCGTTTAAGGCTATTGATCGTACCCTCGTCGATTATCTCGTCATCACGAAGCAGCCTGATGGAATCCCCTCTGCTTACTTTTCCTGATTCTACGTAACACCCGGCAATAGACCCGATTTTCGAATTTTTGAACACCATCCGAATTTCAATTCTGCCTACCACTTCGACAATCTGTTCAGGTTCAAGTAATCCTTCCAATGCGGTCTTAATTTCGTTCACAGCGTCATAGATAACGTCATATAGTCTGATGTCGATGTTATCCCTTTCAGCAATTTTTTTCGCTTCGGCGGATGCGTTTACATGAAACCCGATGATGACTGCACCGGAGGCGGTGGCAAGGAGTATATCGGATTCAATGATAGTACCTACTGCCTGATGTATTACTTTAACCGCCACTTCTTTGGTAGAAAGTTTGTTGAGAGAATCCGTAAGCGCCTCAACTGAACCATCCACATCGCCTTTGATGATGATAGATAGTTCCCGAACCTTGCCTTCTTTGATTTGTTGAGATATCTCATCAAGCGTGCGTAACTTTATTTTCCTGAAATCCTGTTCACGCTTAATTCGCTTACGCTCACTGCTGATCTTTTTGACGTCACGTTCCTCCTCGAGAACAGCAAAATAATCATTTGCCGTGGGCACACTTTCGAAACCCAACACCTGCACAGGAACCGACGGCTTTGTTTCTTCTACCCGCTGATTTCTCTCATTCAGCAATCCCCTGACCTTCCCTGAAGAAGTTCCACAAATAAAATGATCACCGACACGGAGGGTGCCTTTCTGAATAAGAACCGTTCCAACAGGTCCGAGTCCTTTATCGAGATTTGCCTCAACGACGATACCCCGCGCATTTACTTTTGGATTTGCTTTAAGTTCCAAAAGATCAGCTTCCAGCAGCAGCGCTTCGAGCAGGTCGTCTATGCCGTCGCCAGTTTTGGCTGACACTTCTATCGACTGCACTTTCCCTCCCCAGCTCTCCACCATAACTTTATGTTCGGATAGTTCTCGTTTGACGTTTTCGGGATCGGAGCCGACTTTATCAATTTTATTTATAGCAACTACTATCGGCACTTCCGCAGCTCTTGCATGGCTTATGGCTTCTATAGTTTGAGGCTTCACGCCGTCGTCGGCGGCAATCACCAGAACCACAATATCCGTTACCTGGGCGCCTCGTGCACGCATGGCGGTAAACGCTTCGTGACCGGGAGTATCCAGAAATGTTATCTCCCGATCATCTTTGGGCTGAACCCTATATGCTCCGATGTGCTGAGTAATGCCACCCGACTCGCCGGCTGCAACGTTTGTATCTCTGATGTAATCGAGCAGCGAGGTCTTACCGTGATCGACATGTCCCATAATCGTAACAATGGGCGCACGGGGCATCATGTCTTCTTCTTTTTCATCCGCTTCGGATCTTGCCACGACGTCCGCCCCGAATTCTTCCTCTTTCTCAACTCTGTAATCAAATTCATCCGCTAACAAAATAATAGTATCGAAATCCAGTCGCTGATTTATGGTTACCATATAACCGAGCGACATACATTTAGCAATAAGTTCGTTAGTTGGAACATCCATCAGGCTTGCGAGATCTCCCACCGAAGTGAATTCGGGCACTTTAATAAGATACGCATCTACTTCAGTGTCTTCGGAAATTGCTGCTTTCTTTCTTTTCTTCTTAGATTTACCAGCTTCTAATCCGGCAAGCGTTTTTTTAATTGAATCCTTTACCTCTTTTGCATCTACAGGCTGACCTCTTCTTCTCCTGTGTGGTGTCTCGACAATTTTGGATTCAATATCGACATCAGAGGATTTTCTAACTCTGATTCGTTTTCTACGGCGCTTAATATCTTGTTGACTCTGTACATCTGTTACCGATGATTTCTCGCTTTTTGACTTTTTCTTCTTTGAAATCTTTTTTACTTCGGGATCTAACAAAGAAGTCTCAATTTTGTCAACCGGCTGGTCTGACTTGATATCGTCCCCCTCCTCAATATCAATCAGACCGGCTTTATCACTCTTCTCAATTTTTTTGGAATCTGGTTGCTCTATGTCCTTGAGTTTGGATGGAACAGATTTTTTCTCTGTTTCCAGTTTATCAGGAATTTGGACAGCTTCTGTCTCGGTAGTCTCCGGAACAGCTACGGCATCTTTTTCTTCATTCTTTATTTTTGAAACCAGAGGAATTTCGTGCGGCATGGGAACATGCGTGTCTACCTTCTTCTTCTCCAGGTCCTTTTCCATCTTTCTGAGGACTTCCTGCTCTCTCTGTATCGATTCGCTTTTTTCTCTTTCAACAAGAACTTTCTCTTTGGCAAACTCAGCCAGGATTTTATTGTAAACGTCGTCATCCACGGGTGACATATGGCTTTTAACTACGATTTCGTTTTTTTCTAAAAACGTGATTATCTCTTCGTGAGACAAATTCAGCTCTTTCGCAATTTGATAAATTCTGTGCTTAGAGCCGGATTTACCGGAGGATTTTACGTTTGTATCGGTTTTTTCTTCAGCCATTTACTTCAAATCAACCCTGCTCTTCAACTTCTTCAAAGTACTCACCGATTGTGGATAAGATCTTTTCCGCTGTTTTGCCGCCAACACCTTTGACCTCTTTTAAGCCGTTAATCCCTGCGTCGAGAACGTCTTCGGCTCGCTCGTATCCTGATTCGGTGAGTTTTGCAATTATGGACGCGGATAATCCCTCTACCTCATCTATCATCAGGTCAGTTCTGAGTTCCTCATCGGATTGTTTGAGCACATCGATTTCATATCCTGTAAGTTCAGAAGATAATGCGACATTTTGTCCGTTTTTACCGATTGCAAGGGCGAATTCCTCATCCGGGATAATTACCGTCGCCTTCTTATTTTCCTCATCGACCTCCGTCTTTATCGGTTTCGCAGGTGATAAAGCCCTTTGTATATAAATCGTAGGATTATCGCTCCAGGGTATTATATCGATCTTCTCGTTGTTAAGCTCCCGCACGATCGACTGAATTCTGATCCCCTTCATTCCGACACACGCGCCTACGGGGTCAATTCTTTTATCGTTGGATATCACGGCTATCTTGGATCTGTCCCCTGCATACCGCGCTACCTTTTTAATCTCGACTATGCCGTCAAAAATCTCCGGAACCTCTATTTCAAACAACCTCACTAAAAATTCAGGCGCCGATCTGGAAACAATAATTTCAGGACCCCGCATAGACGAGTCGACCGCTTTTATTATCGCACGCATGCTGTTCCCTCTTCGATAACGTTCCCCAGGAATTTGTTCCATTTCAGGAAGGATAACTTCTGTCCTACCGACCATTATATAAACGTCTCTTCTTCGCTCCTGATAAATGTCTCCTATGATCACCTCACCGATACGATCTTTATATTGATCCATAACGACTTCTTTTTCCGCATCTTTGATGCGTTGAGCGAGATTTTGTTTTGCTGACGCGACAAGCCGTCGTCCAAAGCTCTCAATATCGACGACCTCTATGAATTCATCACCTATTTCAAGCTCCGGCTCAATCTCTACCGCATCTTCGTAAGAAATTTCCAAATCAGGTTCTTCTACTTTTTTTACAATGGTCTTCATACGGTATATCTCTATTTCCCCTTTGTCAAGATTGACAATTACGTCGAATCCGTCCGTCGTCTCGTACTTCTTAATAATCATCGTTTCGAATATCCCTTTGATTATCTCCGAAAGGGACCGTCTATCGATGTTCTTTTCCATTGCTACGGCAGAGAATGCTTCAATTATCTCCCGGTTAATCACCTGTTTCTCTCCTTGTGATAATTCATCATAATAATATTTTTAATTTGCCCCGCTCAATTTTATCTAAATCAATGTTAAAGGCTTTTTTCTTGTTTTCGATCAAAAGCATGCCATTTTCAATGGCTTTTATAACACCCTCAACCGGTGAATCATACTCTTCCTCATTGTGCCAGAGTGTAATGGTTTTGCCTGTTTTCCTTCTAAAATCCGCTTCGACCGTAAGAGGTCTGTCGACTCCGGGTGAAGATACTTCGATTTTATATTTCCCTTCCCTATACTGCTCTTCTTCCAATTTCATGTCTAATTTTTTCGAGATCACCGCGCAAGTTCCGATATCTATCCCGCCGACTGCATCAATTATCACAGTGATATTACTTAAATTATTTTTGACAAACAAATGCACGTCAACAATCTCCGCATTTGTGTCTTCAACTATCACATCAACTAAACTGCGTATATGCTCTATATCTCTTTCTATTAGAATATTCATATTATCATCTTTCCCAATAAAAAGAGTGGGTCTGTCAACCCACTCGAACCAAGAATATAATACCGCATAGTGTATCAGGCAAGAGAAAAATGCTTTAGAATTCTGCCAAAATCATTCCTTTCTGCTTGATATGACTGCCTTCCAGTACTCGACTTCATTCACCGTATTCTCCGCCGCATTATCCAGGTTCATCATATTATTTATAATATCCAGTGCTTCCTCATCACTACCCGCATAATAATAGTTTCTTGTAGATGATAATAAATATTTATTGGATAAATAAGGTGTCTCCGATGCTAAAGCCGCTTTCCTGTAATTATCCGCAGCAGCTGCAAAATCCTTTTTGTCTTCTCTTACAGCACCGATACCGGCATAGGCGGACGCCTCCAATATCCGGTCGTTAGAACCGCTGTTTATATAATCAGAGAAGTTTCTTTCCGCTTCTTCTTTGTTCCCTAATTGAAAATTTGCGCTCGCAAGGTAAAATCTTCCTTCTTTGACAGCTTTTGTGCCGGGATATTTCCTGAGAGCATCCTCTAACCGGACAACTACGTCCTGAAAATCACCGAAAAGCAATTTATACTGTGCGATCCCCACCGCAGAAGTAGCGCTTATTTCCGCTTCCTGCTTAGAACGGATCATCATTACAGAAATCAGTATTATCGCCAACAGAGCGCTGCCACCGTAAATAATCAGCTTGGAATTACTGCGAACGTACGTCTCCACTTTATAAATCATTTCAAGCATTGCGTCGTGCTTGAGCTCTTTCTTTGTGATCTTTTTTCTTGCTCTCAACATAATGGTTGTTATTTCTTTTCAGTTTATTTCAGGCAGCAAATCATCTAATAAAATTATTACCTTATAGATTTACTTCAGGGCGAAATCTATAAACCAATTTACCAACTTTCAATGAGTTTTATGAATTTATCCGGCAATAGTTGATATATACCTGATTATCCAGTATTTTAATGAAGCCGGCTTAATAATTGGAATTTAACTTCATGGGCACTGCAAAAAAATATGTGCAAAATCGCCTCAATGCCGCAGATATAAAAATAAACGGAAATCGGCCGTTCGATATCCAGGTTAAAGATGAAAGATTCTATAATAGAATTCTCTTAAATGGTTCCCTCGGCTTAGGAGAAGCATATATGGATGGTTGGTGGGATTGCCCGCAATTAGATGAATTTTTTAATAGAATTTTGAAAATAACGCCATACGAAAAAACGCGGAGGTTTAAGAATATCGGTCTGATAATAAAATCTGCAGTTTCTAATATCCTAACCGGCTCAATATTCTCCGAAGTGGTGAATAAGCACTACGATCTCGGAAATGAATTATTTATAAATACTCTTGACAAAAGATTGCTGTACACTTGCGCCTATTGGAAAGATGCCGAGAATCTTGATGAGGCTCAAGAGGCAAAGCTCGACCTGATCTGCAGAAAACTAAACTTAAAACCAGGTCAAAAAGTTCTTGATATCGGTTGTGGATGGGGTGGCTTTGAAAAATACGCCGCAGAAAAATATGGAGTAAGCGTCGTAGGTATAAGTATGTCAAAAAAACAAATTGAATTTGCCCAAACTCTTTGTCAGGGTTTACCGGTTGAGATAAGATTTCAAAATTACAGAGAAATAGATGAAAAATTCGATCATGTAATAGTTATGGGAATGATTGAAAACATCGGACCTGATAATTATAGATCTCTTATGGAAATAGTATCCAAAAATCTAAATTCGGATGGTTTATTTTTATTGCATACGATCGGGAGCAGAAAATCAAGTCGTTCTACGGATCCCTGGATTGATAAATACATTTTTCCAAATGCGGTAGTGCCTTCCCAGAAGCAAATTAGTGCTGCGACCGAATCTGTTTTTGTAATGGAAGATTGGCATAACTTCAGAGAAGATTATGATAAAACGTTAATGCAATGGTATAAGAACTTTGTTGGAAATTGGGAAAATATAAAAGATTCTTTTGACGATAGATTCTATCGTATGTGGACCTATTATTTTCTCAGCATTGCCGGTTCGTTTAGATCCGGGAAAACTCAGCTCTGGCAGATAGTATATTCCAAAAACGGAGTTCCCGGAGGATACAATTCTGTTAGATAATACCTACCTGAATATATTTATTCCCCTGCCTTATTAATATTAGCGGAGAGGGTGGGATTCGAACCAGTATCCTGTCTCACAGAAATGTTTAATACCAATGCTGTCAGAGAACGATATTTTGCTCTGTAGCTATATAGTAGCAAAAAACATTAATTTTCGTCCTCTACTTCAACAACACCATCTTCCTCGTCTGTACGAATCCGCCAGCTGGCGGACCGGCTTGGAGTCGGTAAAAATAAATTCCGCTTGCCATGTTGGATGCGTCCCAAATGACCTGGTGATTCCCTGCGGGCATGGCGCCATTGATGAGGAGTGCTACCTCCTGTCCGCGAAAGTTATAAATAATCAGGTTTACCTCTGAACGAATGGGAAGCTCATATTCTATCACCGTCTCCGGGTTGAAAGGATTGGGGTAGTTTTGCGACAGCGCAAATGTTTCCGGCACACCCACTTCCTCATTTTCGACTCCTACTGCCGGAGCGAAACCAGTATACAGATAAGCCGAACCTGAACTACTTCCATTATCATCATCATACAGAGCTCCCACGACTGCGTAGTCGCCCGAGATGGAGACTGAAATTCCGAAAAAATCCTCTGCTGCTCCATCGGAAGCGAGTAATTTTAATTCCTGAACCCAGCTCGTGCCGGTACGTTTGAACACATAAGCCGAACCTGAACCATCGCCCGAAGCTCCCACGGCGACGTAATCACCTGATATGGAGACTGGAAATCCAAACCAATCTTCTGCTGCTACATCGGAAGGAAGTAATTTAGCTTCCTGCGCCCAAGTTGTGCCGGTGCGCTTGAACACATAAGCCGAACCTGATTTACATCCATTATCGTCATT
>JADFMS010000046.1 GCA_022563775.1 Fidelibacterota bacterium
AATTTCTACCCGTTCGAAAACTATATATCCGAAGCGAATAGAGACTTCTCTGATGCGATCGAAATGATAGATATTGGAGGACCCTCGATGCTGAGGGCATCGGCAAAGAATTACGCCTCCGTGGTCCCGGTATGTGACCCTGGACAATTCAGATGGTTGAGCAAAGAGATAGATTCCTCCGGTGGAAGAGTGAGTCCGGAGAGCAGGATCAAACTGGCAAAAGAAGCGTTCGTTTACACTTCAAGGTATGAAGCGGCTATCAATAATTATTTTCAGCGGAACGGAGAACTGTTTGAAGAGACCAGCGCATTGACCATGACGAAGGTGTCGGATCTAAGGTACGGGGAAAACCCGCACCAGAACGCGGTGTTTTATAGCTCACCGCAATTGTCCAGCATAAGTATTCATCTGCTCCACGGGAAACCGCTTTCGTATAACAACCTTCTTGACATAGACTCAGCCCTCGGAGTTTTAACCGACCTGGAAGATCGGGGAGTTGTGATACTAAAACACGGGAATCCCTGCGGCTGTGCGGAGATGACCACTCTTCAAGATTCTTTCAAGCGCGCATTGAAAACTGATCCCGTGAGCTCGTTTGGAGGTGTTGTCGGCTTGAAGGGGGAAGTAGACGCGGAGACCGCAAAGGCAGTAAACGAAATATTCATTGAATGTGTCGTAGCTGCTGCAATTAAACCGGATGCGCTGGAAATATTGAAAAAAAAGAAGAACCTCAGGATTCTGCTCTACGAGAATTTGGATGAACCCGATTTTGAGATTCGATCACTGAGGCTCGGAATATTAAAACAGGAGAGAGATAAAAAGGGGTTGAAACTGTCTAAAGCCGACAACGTGACAGATAGGAAACCGACCGAAAAGGAACTTAAAGCCCTTTCTCTCGCTTGGCGAATAGCTAAGCACGTTAAATCAAATGCTATAGTTTATTGCGATGAAGAAGGAACGCTTGGCATCGGAGCCGGTCAGATGTCCCGTGTCGATTCGTCCAAGATAGCCGCAATGAAGGCGAATGATGCAAAGCTCTCCTTGAAAGGCTCGGTTGCGGCATCCGACGCCTTCTTTCCGTTTCGTGACGGACTGGACGTAATCGCCGAAAAAGGCGTAACTGCGATCGTGCAGCCGGGTGGTTCAATCAGGGATAACGAAGTTATTGATGCAGCTAACGAGCATAACATAGCGATGCTCTTCACAGGTTTTAGACACTTCAGGCATTAGGGAGAAACAGAAGAATAATGGGAATTTCATTTTGGAATTATTTATCCGGTGACATGGCGATAGATCTCGGCACGGCGAACACGCTTATCTATCTTAAGGGACAGGATATTGTCATAAACGAGCCTTCTATAGTTGCCCGCAACAGACATAACGGTAAAATAATTGCTGTTGGGAATGACGCAAAAGAAATGCTCGGTAAGACCCACCAGGATATCGAGGTTATCCGCCCTTTAAAAGACGGAGTGATTGCCAACTTCGAAGTAACGGAAGGGATGCTTCAGGGATTTATCAAGAAAGTGAAGATAAGCAGGGTCGCCAGGCCAAGGATGGTTATCGGCGTTCCAACGGGTATTACCGAAGTTGAGAAGAGAGCGGTCAAAGACTCAGCCGAAAGAGCAAATGCAAGGGAAGTTTTCCTAATCGGAGAGCCGGTTGCCGCAGCTATAGGCATAGGACTTGAAATAAGTAAACCGATAGGTAACATGGTCGTGGACATCGGCGGCGGTACGACAGAAATTGCCGTAATTGCGCTCAACGGTATTGTTACGCACGAATCCGTACGAATCGGCGGCGACGAAATGGACGAGGCGATAATTCAATATTTCAAGCGTGAGCATAATCTGCTTGTAGGCGAACGTACGGCCGAAAATATAAAGTGCGAAATCGGATCGGCGACTGCCGTAGAAGAGCGTACGATGGCGGTTAAGGGTCGAAACCTTATTGCTGGAATTCCTAAAACAATTGAAGTGACATCATCGGAAATCCGGGAAGCTTTGAGAGATACTGTAGATCAAATTCTTCAAAGCGTTACCGAATCGTTGGAGAGAACACCTCCCGAACTATCAAGCGATATACTCGACCGCGGTATAATACTTACGGGAGGGGGCGCTTTGCTCAAAGGTCTTGATCAGAGGATCAGAGATGAGACTGAACTGCCCGTGAACGTAGCGGAAGACCCATTGCTCACTGTTGCATACGGCACGGGAAAGGTTCTTGAAAACATAGAAAATTACCTAAGCGTATTGACTTAGCCGAAATTTGCGTGATTTTATAAGATGCAGTCCTTTATTTCCTTTATTTCCTTTGTTTACAATTCAAAAGAATACTTTGTTCTGATTGCCGCACTACTCGTCTCTCTTATCCTCATATCGAGTAATAACAATCAGCAGGTAAGGGCGATGAGAGGCGGAGTTCTTGATATTTATCGGATCGTACAAAAACCCATTTATGTGCTGACTGATTTTATCGACGTAAGAGAAGAGAATAAAAGGATCAGGCAAAAGAACATTGACCTTTCTATTAGAGTAAGCCGGCTTAGCGAATCCAAATTGGAGAATGAAAGATTAAGAGAGCTTCTCAATTTTAAGAACCGGTCAAGCGAATATGAATATGTAACATCTGAGGTCATAGGAATTCACAGAGGATCGTATTCGAGTTCGATAATCTTAGATACCGGAGAAGAAAATGGTATCGTAAAAAATACTCCTGTGGTCAATTCGGAGGGAGTCGTGGGAAAGGTCGTAGAAACAGGAATGAACTCTTCCATCGCACAGCTTCTCAATGACGATAATTTCAGAATATCGGTTACTATTAACCCCGGGAACGCAAACGGAATTATACACGGGGATAGGGGGTTATTGGATTTAAGAGAAGTTCCCAAAGGGTTGTTGGTTACATTAGGGGATACCGTCGTGACTTCGGGATACAGCGATATCTTCCCTTCGGGTTTAATGGTAGGAACCATAAAATCGGTTATTGAAAAACCGGGGTATTTTTTTAAGGAAATCAAGGTGGAGCCCGCCGCCTCTATGTCAAAATTGAATGAGGTCTTTTTATTGCTTAATTCCGTCGGAAAGGCGGGAGACAGCCTTTAAGGGAAGGAATGGTTTGGCTTAAATATGGCGGATCGTTCCTTCTTGCTATTATAATAGAATCAAATTTCTCGAGGTTTTATGCAATCGGCAGCCATACCCCCGACCTGTTCATCATATTGGTAATATACATTTCCCTTCATGAGGGGAAAATCAAAGGTACCACCTCCGGTTTCAGTATCGGATTGATACAGGATCTGATTATATCGGTAGGTTTTCTGGGATTGTCGGCGTTTACAAAAAGTTTGTCGGGATTCCTTATCGGATATTTCACCGATTCAAGAAGGTCGCGTAAATTTCCGGGAATTTTAGTTCCTGTTGGAATCGGTATATTGGTAAGCACAGTTTTTGAAAATATTTTTCGTTCTGCAGGTTCTTCTGAAGGGATTTTATCTTTTATTGCTACCAAAGGATTTCCATCGGCTATTTATACGTTTATATTAGCGTTTATTATCTTTATAATATTGAGACCGCGGGAGGACCTGAATTAGATGTACAGAGTACAAACTCCATTGTCCGATTCCCGTAAGAATGTTGCGTACCTGACGATCGTTATCGCAATAGGAATATTGCTGTGGAGCTTTTATGATTTACAAGTCAAAAGCTATGAATCTTATTTGGCGAGGTCGGAACGTAACAGGGTTCGGCAGGTAACGGTAGAACCCCCGAGGGGATTAATTTATGACCGCAATGGTATCTTACTCGTGGAAAACCGTCCGTCATATGCGGTATCGGTAATTCCCTGGGAAGCAAACAGGTCTCCGCGAGTTTACGAATTGTTGTCGGGATATCTCGGATACGATAAGGAATACCTGTTGTCGAGGGTGAAGAAAAATTCAATCGGACAATTTCAACCTGCAAAAGTCAAACGTTCGATCAACCTTATCACACTGTCAATCCTCGAAGAGCACTCTATCGAACTGCCCGGGGTCGTATATGGACTCCTCCCCGAGCGGTTTTATCCCACGAAGGCGAGAATGAGTCACATGCTCGGATATATACGTGAAATCAGTGATGCTGATCTGGAAAGGTTTAAACCCATGGGTTATAAAAAAGGGGACCTTATCGGCTCAATTGGCTTGGAAAGATCGTATGAGGAAATTCTAAGAGGTGAGAAAGGTTATGAATATATCCAGGTAGACGCACTTGGCCGCAGGATCAGCAAAATAGAAACGGCTGAATCCAAATCTCCGATTCCGGGCAACGATCTACATCTCACGATAGATTTAGGCATGCAACTCGAAGCGGAGAACATTATGCGGGATAAGAGGGGAGCAATTATATTCCTCGATCCCTCGAACGGAGAAATAATCAGTTTTGTCAGCGCACCGTTTTATTCTCTTGCCACGTTTGCGGGAGCCATAACACCCGAAGTCTGGAATTCTTTACAAAATGATGAATCTGATCCTTTGTTTAACCGCGCAACTATGAGCAAATATCCGCCCGGATCGACATTCAAGTTGATTGCGGCAGCCGCGGGGATTGATAACGGCATTATAGATAGAAACTGGACAGTTAATTGTCCCGGATACTATAAACTCGGCAGAAGAATCTTTAAGTGCAATAAGTTCTCCGGTCATGGAAAAATCAGCGTGGTCGAGGCCATTGGACAATCATGTAACGTCTTTTTTTACAATCTGATGTTTGAAATTGGTCTGGAAAAATGGAATGAACAGAGTAAGATATTTCAATTCGACAGTAAAACCCATATTGACATCACCGAAGAGAATAGTAGTATGATTCCCGACAAATCACTCCTTGACAATAAATACGGGGAAGGTAAATGGCAGGAGGGTCACTTGCTAAACCTTGTTCTTGGGCAGGGCGACCTTCTGGTGACTCCTATACAGATGGTAAACCTGATGTCCATTATAAGGAACGAGGGGAAATACTATAATCCTCATTTTGCGAAAAAATATTATAATCCCAATCAGGAAATTCGTTCCTTTTTTGATATTGAATATCATGAAAAAGTGATAAGCGCGGATATTTCAAGTGAAACCTGGAAGATATTGAAGGAAGGAATGAACTATGTAATGCAAGGGGAGAGAGGTACGGGCAGGTTCTCCAATCTGCCTGAGTTGGACATATATGCAAAGACCGGTACTGCTCAAAATCCTCACGGCGATGATCACGCCTGGTTCGTGGGCTTTGTTGAAGATGATCGAAATCCCTTGGCATTTGCGATTATCGTTGAAAACGGCGGATCCGGAGGCGCGATAGCAGCGCCCATAGGGAAGAAATTGATAAAAAAATATTATGATTCATTCGCGTCTAATTTCGCACTCGAATCGCATACGGAAGAATAATTATGACTGTCGGTCAATACATAATCTCAAAACTCATTTCTCTCGATTGGTTGATATTAAGCGTGATTGTTATTCTAATATTTCTGGGCATACTTGCCATAAACAGCGCGACGGTAGAAACTACTACAGAGTCGTTTCAAAATAACTTCCAGCGACAGATAATCTGGAGTATCATAGGAATGTTCCTGTTGTTTTCGGTGAGCATGCTGAATTTCAGGTGGATATATGCTGTAGCATACTTACTTCTCCTCGGAGGTGTATTATTCCTGCTGTTGACGTACGTACCTGCCATATCCGGGAGCTCCAGAAGATGGATTTGGTTAGGAGGATTAACCGTTCAGCCATCGGAGTTCATGAAAATATTCTTAATTATCGGTCTGGCTCGGCTATTAACCGATAACATTAAAAATTTAAAAAAGGCAAAGGGTTTGATATTACCGTTTTTTATTACCGCGTTTGTTACCCTGATCGTTCTCCGTCAGCCCGATCTCGGAACGGCAATGGTGTTTCCGGCTATCCTTTTTCCGATGTTGTACTGGGCAGGGGTTCCCACTATGACATTGTTCATAGTCATTGCTCCCCTAATAAGCCTTTTAAGCGCCTTCAACCTGATTTCATTTGTTCTCTGGATAGGTGCTTTACTTTTACTGCTCTGGTTTTCGAGAAAATCTCTCAGGTTCATTGTTATCATGTTCGTTTTAAATGTTTCGGTCGGTTTAGTTACTCCGATAACGTGGAATAATTTAAAACCTTACCAACAGCAGAGAATTTTGACCTACGTAAACAGACAGCTCGACCCGAGGGGATCAGGGTATCAGGTACTTCAGTCAAAAGTCGCTATCGGTTCCGGAGGGATTTACGGGAAGGGTCTCGGAGACGGCACTCAAACTCAACTGAAATTTTTACCGGAACAGCATACTGATTTCATCATCTCACTTATCGGTGAGGAGCTTGGATTTATTGGGGTTTCAGTGATACTCGTCCTTTTCATGTTGTTATTGTTCAGAATGATAAATATTGCATCCAATACAAAAAATCTTTTTGAAAGTCTCATCCTTTTGGGGGGGGTGGCGATGTTGCTGTTTCAGGTATTTATAAATATTGGGATGACGACGGGGATAGTACCGGTGACAGGATTGCCTTTGCCCTTTATCAGCTACGGTGGTTCTTCGTTGATCGCTCTGATGTTATTGATGGGAATGGTCCAGATAGGAAATTTTGAGACGTGAGAAAATCAGTATTTTTTTCTCCATTCACTCTATCTCGACGGAAAATCTATCTGAACATAGAAGTTGCATAAGTTGTGCCGATTTTCTAAATTATAACTTCATGATAGATATCCGAAGAGCTAGAATGAAAATATACTTGATACCTATAGCCGTTTGTTTGACGATATTCAGCGCCTGCGGAGGAGGGCAAGCTGCAAAGACACCCGACTTAACCGGTCAATCGAGCGGACAAAACAACGACAGTGGGATAAAGTCACTGAAGCAGGCAATTCATTCGATAGATTCTACTCTTACGAGCGAAGCCAGGAAGATCAAAAACCTGAATACTGCTGTAACGGACATAGGAAACAAAATTGAGGAATTTGACTTAAGACTTCTCAGGATGGAATCTATGCTGGCTGTGGGGAATATGAAGAACAGCGTAAACCCGAAAGTACCTTTGAACCCGGTAGATTATTTGAACGAGTACCAGAAAGCAATGGAATTCTTTAACCACGCCAATTACAGCGAGGCATTGGATATCTTCGAGAAACTTCTTGGATCGAATCCGCACAGCGAGCTTGCCGATAACTCCCAGTATTGGATAGGCGAATGTTATTACGGAAATAAGGAATATGAGAGAGCGATACTCGAATTTGAAAAAGTCTTCACGTTCCCTAACAACAACAAAATGGAGGCAGCGCAGCTGAAATTGGGAATCTGCTATCTCAGATTAAACGATAAAAAAAGGGCGGAGGAAGAGTTTTCGCGGCTGGTGAATTTATATCCGGGAAGCGAATATCTTCCGATTGCCAATAAACTTCTTAGTAGGTTATAAGGCTTTATCAGTAGATCATATTGAAAGTATTTTTAATTTCTCCTGAAATAACACCGTTCGCCGAGACCGGTATCACCGGGCAATTCTCGAGGAATTATCCCGTTCAACTTCAGGAAGAAAAGCATGACATAAGATTGATAATGCCTAAATATCCTTTCATCAGCGACAGAAAGTACACACTAAGAGAGGTTATCCGTCTGAGAGAAATCCCTGTCGAATGGAATTCAGATTCCAGAATCGCGAATATTAAATCGGGTTTCGTTCCTGATTCTAAGGTACAGGTATATTTCCTTGGTGAGGAGAACTTCTTCGTTTCTGTGGACGAAAGGATTTATAAAGCGAAAGGATCACGGAAAGCTTTAGAAGATACTGACATCCGGTTTGCGTTCTTCTGTAAGGCATCGCTTGAAAGTCTGAAATATCTGCACTGGCAGCCTGATGTAATTCACTGCTGCGGATGGTCAACCGCTTTCGTTCCTATAATGCTGAAAACCCTTTTCAAAGACGACCCCTTTTACAAGGATATTAAAGTGGTTTTTAACTTATTTTCATCGAAGGAAATTTCCTTATTCTCTGAAAACTCTCTTAATCTTGCAAAAATTGAAACCGGAACTGAAGATGATAATTTGTTATTATTTGATAAAAAGAGGAATTTCAGTCCAATACTTGCCGGGTTGAGCTACTCTGATTTTGTGATTACTCTATCCTCCGCGAATTCTGATCCTGCCAAGGAGCTCAAATCCATCCCTATCTTCGCTAAAGCTATCAAAGATAAAAAAGATAAGTATAAGACTATTGCGATGCGGTCTGATTCTGTCGAAGCATACGAAAAAGTCACCGCATCTATCCTTGATGTTTACAATAGCCTTGTCTGAAAATATACGTTTATTCACACTGAAATCTCATTGAAATCCATTTTGTCAAACCGGAACACGCGGTCGTACAACGTAAAAGCATTCGTAACTTTTATGCTATTTACCCTTATCTTTATATCGTGTGACACCACAGATTACGTTAACGATCTCGGAAGTGTCATATCTCCCGTAGATCAAGCGATATACCAAAAGATATTACACACATCAATATCGGACACTGCCGTAACCGTTCAATCCGAATGGGGAATTTCGAGAAGATTATTAGCCGGCACTTTTGATAATTATGAAACAATGTCGGTGCTTAAATTCAACGACTTCAGTGATTTACCGGATACGGTCAGAGACAATATATCGGACATCATATTGGAGTTTACTCTATCGAACACGATTGGAGATTCGTCCACCGGAACTATCGACCTGTTTTTATATGAAAACAACGTAGATTGGAAGGAAGATAATCTGAAATCAAAATCGTTTAATGATTTCATTCCTTCATCGGTTGACTTAATTGACAGCGCGACCGTTGCATGGGGATCGTCCGATTCAGTTTCTAATAAGATCACATTTGATATCCCGATTGAACTCGCTGAAAGTTGGATGGATAGCTCTGCCACCAACGGAGTCATTCTAACTGCCTCCCCATCCGGATTTATTGCTTCATTTCACTCGAGGTACAGCAGTAAAATTGCTTTATTGCCCGCACTACAGGTAACCCACATGGAAGAAGGAGATACCTCCAGCACAACCACCCGAATTATTGCATCGGCGGACGGTTACCTGCTGAACTTACTATCGGATTTACCTGATTCAGAGCCTGATAAGATATTGATAGGGGGAGGCGCCGCGTATAGAAGTATGGTGCTGATCGATTCAAGCATGATAAATTCAATTCCGGTTAATGCTGCAATAGCAGATGCGAATTTAACTTTGACTATTGACCGCCAAAGTTCACTGCTGCCTTTTTCAAACAGTGCGGTTAATGGAATCGGCATCAGGTTATTGTTTAATTTTGTTGAGTCGACGGGAGGAACGGATTCCCCGTTCGTCATCGATAAAACTGACTCAACCTCGGTTGCTCTGCCCACCGACGGAGATGAAATGATACTTGACCTGACCGGTATAATACAGCAGTGGGTGGCTGGAAACAGAGAAAATCTTGGCATCGCACTCTGGAGTAGAAATGAGACCAGCCAGCTGTTCAGAATTTCTTTTTATGGTCAGAACAGCAGTGTGAGCGACAGCGCGAAACCTAATATTGATATTTATTATGTGAACTCTCCGGAGGATTCTGATTGAAAATTAAACTGTCCCTGCAGTTATTGTTCGTAGTACTTCTTGCAGACTCGAACGTCGAGGCTGGAAGCTTATACGGCAAATTTGGGGTCGGGGAGAGACAGTACATCAGTTCAGCCCGTTCCATCGGTATGGGTGGAATAAATCTCTCAATAAAAGACCGATACACCATGAGCAGGTGGAATCCTGCTCTTTGGGCATTCGTTTCACCGGTCAGGATAAATTTGCTGAGTACGACAAATTATAATGCTGTGTGTGGACGGCGGGAACTCAGGCACTTTTACCGATTTTTCCGGATTCGGTATGGTACTGCCGATGGGATCAAAAATTAGTGTAGGGGGAGGTGTATATCCCATTTCAAACTCGAATTATGAATTATTTCGAGATGGAATAGTCAATGATGAATCATGGAAGTTGACCATTAAAGGAAGAGGCGGTATAAACGGCTTCGGCCTTGGTTTTGGATATAAGTTCAATGATGACTTTTCGATAGGGCTTAAAAACGATTGGGTATTCGGTAACAAAACAGAAGAATGGAAAACAATATTTGATAATGGATTATTCAATGACACCGAATTCACGAGGTTGACTTCTTTTGACGGTACTCTATGGACTTTTGGAATTTTTAACTCCCGTGGGAAATTTAATTTTGCTGCCTCAGCGTCAATCCCATTCGAATTTGATATTAAGAAGGAGATCGAATCAGCTCACTCTGCAAATTCGAAAGACCCTGCAAAGAATATCGACTTTCCCGCTGAGTGGAGGTTCGGCGTTAGCTATGATCCTGGTGAAAATTACGTTGCGGGAATTGATTATCAGTTTAGCGATTGGAAATCATTAGAGAATGATTTTGATGGTAATTTTGGGAGAGCGTATGATATATTCGGTGGAATTGAACGCAAATCAAGCCCTGCAGCGGAATCATTTCTGAAACGAATCGCTTTAAGGGCGGGGCTTGGATATCGTCAGCTCTATGTCAGGAGCTTGAGCGGCAGTAGGATAGTTGAGACTTCAGGTTCCACAGGTTTTGGGATACCGATGCATGGTGGTAAGGAATTTATCGATATTGGAGTCTCTTTTGTTCTCAGAAAGAGCGGAGCGGCAAGTGATTTAAAGGAGAACAGCGTATCGATAGTATTGGGATATTCAGCCGGTGAACTCTGGTTTGTACGCAGAAAGAGATAATTTATTAAATAAC
>JADFMS010000047.1 GCA_022563775.1 Fidelibacterota bacterium
GCACTCTCCGTCTTCTATCTCTACCTCATGCTCAGAAGGCGAGAGCCGAGAGAGGGATAGGCAATAGTGTCAGGGTTAGGATTTACGATAGTCCTGTCCTCGGTGGTGGTACAGCCGGTTACAAAAAGACAAACCCTTATTTTTATCCATTTAGTCTTAAGAATGCTCGAAAGTAGATTTAAGGATTTTCGGCAGAATAGCCTTCAGTTCTTCTTTATTAGCATAAATAGTTGCGGGAAACTTGTCAAAGTCAAATGGAAGTTTAGGTGGATCGTTCTGCGTTAATATAATGACTCTCTTATTCAACATATGAGCCATGGCAAGTTCATAGATTACGTTTGCATTATTGGTAGTCAGCTCGGCAATTAAGAATTTTGCTTTTTTGATATATGTAAAAATCTTGTTATCTATTCTTTCCGGAATTAAATCATCATCTACTCTCGGGCATTCAATAGATAATTCCTTTTTTACAATAGGATTAATAAAATCATAGTATGTAGTTTGATCAAATTCTTCTTCCTTGAAAGGCATAATAACGAAAATAAAATCTCCTTTATGTTCTATGTCAACTTCTTTAAAATATCTGCTCTCAAATTGTGCATTTAATTGAAGCTGCTCTTCTATTTTATCAATTGCTTTGGAAGAAATAGTATACCCCCAGAGCCATTTATTGGGATTAAAATCAGTCAATTCAATCCATTCTCTCGCTTGGAAGTATTTTAATCTCTCTAGCAGTTGGTCCTGTGCAATTTCTAATGACATGAACATTGATAATACGCTAATTCCATGATTAGGGTCCGAAACATAAAAATCATGTAAGAGTTGAAGTATATCGTGGTCTACTGCTGTATCCTTTCTACTAGGTGTAAGGAGACGTTTTAGAGTTTCTTCATCAGGATCATAAACCACTTTACTGCGATAAGAATGGTCTGTAGGCAAATTTCTGTACAATTGGCAAGCCCACCCGGCAATTAGGTCATAATCTTCGATGGAATTAATCTTGATCCACCAACGTGAAAATAATATCGGCACAAAAACCCGCTCTCCATCAATGTGAGAATCATGGATGATACGAGCGTAAATATTACCGTGATCACTTTCCAGTTCGCATTGTATATCATATATTAATCCATCCTTAGTACGAACTCTATTAGTTATATCATGAACAATTCGAGGCATAAAATCCTTCCCTACATTCCGATCTCAGTCGCGATCCACTCATCTACATTGGCTTCAAGGACATTGAGCGGGACGGCGCCGCTTCCGAGGACGACATCGTGGAAGGCGCGAATGTCGAATGATTTGCCGAGTTTTTCTTCGGCGCGGGCGCGCAGTTCTCGTATCTTCAGTTCACCTGTTTTGTATGCGAGTGCCTGTCCGGGCCAGGAGATGTACCTGTCGACTTCGGTCGTGATGTTGTGGAGAGTGAGTGCGGAGTTCTCCGCCATGTAGTCTATTGCCTGCTGTCGTGACCAACCGAAATAGTGCATCCCCGTATCGACGACGAGCCGGAGCGCTCGCCACATCTCGTAGGTCAAGCGACCGAAATCGGAGTACGGGTCATCATAGAAGCCGGCTTCGAGACCGAGCCGTTCGGCGTAGAGTCCCCAACCTTCGGTGAACGCCGTGAAACCGCTGTAGAGCCGGAAGGTCGGCAGGTTCTCAAGTTCCTGTTGGAGGGCGATTTGCAGATGATGTCCCGGTACCGCTTCGTGCAGGGAGAGCGCCTGAATCTCGTAAGTCGGTCTGCTGCGCAGATCGTACGTATTCACGTAATAGAAGCCCGCTTTCGTTCCGTCGCCTGAGGGACGATTATAATATGCCGTTGTTGTTTTCGGCGCGATGAAATCGGGTACCTTTTTAATTCCGTAAGGCATTCGCGGCAGTTTCCCGAAAAGAGACGGCAGCTGCCCGTCCATTTTTTTAAGAACGACGGCTACTTCCTTCATAAGTTGTTCGGGCGTGTCGACGTAGAATTGGTCGTCGGTGCGCAGGAATTCAACGAACGCTTTGAAATCTCCCTCGAAACCGGATTCTTTGATCACCTCGTCCATCTCCTTGCGGATCCGCGCGACCTCCGACAGACCTCTGTCGTGAACCTCCTGCGGCGTTACGTTAAGAGTGGTATAGGAGCGGACGCGGTATTCGTAATACGCTTTTCCGTTCGGCAGGGAGGAAGCGGCGATCTCATCGCTTGATGCGGGCAGATATTCGTTCACCATGAAATCGAGAAACAGTTCGTAACCGGGAACGACCGAGTTCATAATGGCGTCCACACCCGCTTCGGTCAAGCGCGCCTGCTCGGATTCGTCAATGCCTTTGGGAAATTCCTCGAACGGTTTATATAGCAGACTCTCCGTAGCATCAGCTACGATATGCGGTTCGATGGTGTCCCCGGCGCCCTCGAGAACTATCTTCGGAAGGACGTAACCGTCTTCGATTCCGACACGCATGACTTCGATATGTGATTCGGCATAATTCTTGAACGCATTCAGACGAGCGATATAATTTTCGTAATCCTCTACATTGTTTAGAGGTACCCGGTCGGATAACTGCGGAAATGAGATGTGAAATCCGCCTCTATTCGTTATCGGTCGGAGGTACGATTTGAATTCAGCGCTCTCAACGGCGTCTTCGGTAAGCCGCTTGTAGATGTCGTAGTTCAATTTTTCATTTTTCGGGAGCGCGGAACGGTCGATAACCTCTAAGCGAGTCAGAAATTCTTTGTTCTTCTGATTGAGTTCTTCGCTGTGAGCGACAGAAACAATAGCTAACTTATCACTGTAACGCCTGTCTCCGAGCATAGTTGCGAAGACAGGATTTTCTTTTAGTGTGAGTTCCCAATCGTCATCGAAGAGTTGATGCAGCTCGGCGACAGCAGGGTTCTCCCGCATGCTATCTTCCCTGGTGACCTGTGCAGAACATGATAAGGCTAAGAGTGTAAGCAGGGATAAATAAATTGTGAATGTCTTTTTCAAAGTATTACCTCCATTCTGAATTCTATTTGATTTAGAGCGATAATGTACATTTATTTGCTCAAAATTGAAATGTCTAACTTCTGATTCGCATGATTCTCTTGCCGTCAAGATGAAAAACCGTTAAATTACCGAATGACCTATAAGTCTCTGATAAAAATAGTCATAATCTCTCTTTCTTTCTGGTCTTCCGTCTTTTCGCAGAGTGAGCAATCGGACAGGCTCCTGTCCGTCACTGTGCATAGTCCTTCGTTAGAGAGGAACCTGCTTGGTGACTCGCCGGACAGAAAAGTTATCGTTTATCTTCCTCCCGGATATCATGATGAGGAAAACAGGGGGAAAAAGTATCCCGTTATCTATCTGCTGCATGGATATGATGCCGATTACCGACTGTGGACTTCAGGTGAATTCTGGCTTGGCAAAGGGTGGAGTATAGCGAATGTAGCGGATTATCTTATTGAGGATGGCACAATCCAGCCGATGCTGATAGTTATGCCGAGCGCTAAGAACAGATACGGCGGGAGTTGGTACGTCAATTCCGGAGTGGCAGGCGGCTGGGAGGATTTTATCGCTCAAGACCTCATCTCGGAGATAGATAAAAATTATCGAACGGTTAAAAGTCCGCTGGGAAGGGGAGTAGCGGGTCATTCGATGGGCGGATTCGGCGCGCTTTGGATTGGATTGAACAATCCGGATAAGTTCGGCGCCATTTACGGAATGAGCACAGCCGAACCTGATTTGAGTAGGGATTTTCTCGAAAGTCATAAGGAATCGATGCTGAATGCCTCGAAATCGACCGGACTCTCCTCTTTCGACACGCTTGATTTTCAGACGCGAATTATGATCTCGAAAGCGGCTGCATTTTCTCCAAACGCTCAGAATCTGCCTTTCATGGGCGATCTGCCTTATGCCTACGAGAACGGCGAAGAAGTTTTGAAAGAAGCGGTGTGGGAGAAATGGCTCACTTTTTCACTAACAAATGACGATTTGCTTATAAAATATACGAACGATATAAACAAAATTAACGGTCATCCGAAAGCATTGAAATTCGGTCTCGGTTCGGCGGACAGGTATGTTAATTCTAACAAACGTTTCTCCGTTAAGCTCAAGGAGCGGAATATCGACCATCAATTCGAGGTATACGACGGTGATCATCTTAACCGGATACATAATCGTATCACGAAGAGCGTTTTGCCGTTCTTCTCGGCGAATCTTACGATAGCGGAAAATGAATCTAAAGGAATTTTCGACAGCAGATATTCGCTTTTATATCAGGGAACGGCGTTGTTGTTGCTCTTTCTGCTGATTAGGCGTATGATGGGATGGGGGAGAAGACCGAATTACCAGGATGAAGAATACTAAATCAGGATAGAAAGGAGAATTCAATGTCAGAGCCAAAAGCACGGGCAAATGAGGTAAACAGGGTGTTTCCATGGTTACTACATTTCACTATCAACGATGAACGGATAGGCGATTTTAGAGGTGACGCTTATGCTATTAAGAGCAGTGACGGATTGGTAGCTATCGATCCCATAAGGCTTGATGATGCTATCGCTAATGAAGTAGCGGAAACCAAATACGTCATACTCAGCGCCGGTGGTCACCAACGCTCATCATGGCGTTACAGGAGAGAGTTCGGCGCAGTAGGTTTACGCCCCTATCGGTTCTGACGGACTTGATGAAGAGCCGGATCATTGGTACGGAGAGAGAGACGATCTTCCTGCCGGATTAAAAGCGGTAGCGGGTACCTGGTTTAAGAATACATTTCATCTTCTATACACTCACACTGACGACACAACGGTTCTTTTTTGCGGAGATTTAATAGTCCAGAGCGAGGGAGGACCATATCGTTTTCCGATGGAGGAATGGCTACCTCCCTTAGAAGAAGCAAGAGAAGAGGTTAAAAAACTCCTTGAGCTTTCTGCGACTGCGATGTGCCCCGGGCATGCTGACCCGACGGCTGATGGATGCAAAGCGGCATTGCAAAGCGCTTTAGATTATGAGTATTAGAGGATTAATATTCGTCCGGAAACTTTGAGCATTCTTTCTAAGATTTAGCGTTGCGAATTCAAATGATAGTTTCATTTGAATTATTAGCTTGATATATTACCGGTAACAATTCTGCTGCTGAATTAAGAGGGAATGGAGATTATCATTTGAAGAAGGTCTTGGTAATAGACGATGACAGTGAAATACTTAAACTCTTAGAAAAAATATTAGTCAGCGAAGGATATAAGGTCTTCACGGAGGGGAGCGCTGAGGGAGGACTGAAATCTTTTGAACTGAATTCTCCAGACTTGATTTTTACAGATATAGAACTTCCCGGCATCTCCGGGTTGAATTTTCTCGAACAGATAAAGAAAGAAAATCCTGATATTCCGGTAATAGTTATCACGGGAACGGGTGGTATGCACACTGCAATCGATGCAGCTCAGTTTAGCGCGTTTGAGTATGTCGAGAAACCATTAGAAATGAGCGTTATTAAGGAGATTGCGCAAAGAGCCCTGGAGGCAGGTGAAATTAAGGAAGATGACGATATTATCACACTTAGTATTCTTGGAAATGCCGTTCATGATGATATCATCGGAAAGAGTGATGCCATTAAGGGCGTGTTCAGAAGGATAGGAGAACTTATCAGAACGCCGCTCTCCTCTCCTATACTCATAACGGGAGAGATCGGAACAGGTAAAGAGTTGATTGCTAATACAATTCATTCAAAATGCAACGATAGCGCCAAATCACCATTTATATCGTTGAATTGCGGCGCTTTCTCGGATGAAGAGCTATATGCGTTGATGTTCGGTTCAACTTCAGATATGGGGGAATTACAGGCGGTCGGCAGCGGTACCTTGTATATTCGGGAAAGTTTCAGGATGTCGGATCGAATTCGCTCAAAGCTGCTCTCGGTTATTACTAATGGAGAATATAGAATTGATAGCTCTCCTGATGTCATTGAATTTCACGGACGAATCATATCTTCGGTAACGACCAAAACGGACACGGACATTAACTCTTCAAGCCGTGCAAAAGACGAGCTTCACTACCTATTAAACGAACATGAAATAAATGTCCCTCCGTTAAGTGAGAGAAAGGAAGACATTCCGTTGCTTGCCGTACAGGAGATGCTAAGGTCTTCCGGGCGATTAGGAAAAAAGATGCATGGAATATCAAATCAATTAATTGAACAGCTCAGTGAGTACAATTTTCCCGGAAACGTACGGGAATTAAAGAATATAATCGGTGAATCGGTAATTCGGAGTCGTTCCAAGATATTGAGGGTCAGCGACTTACCGGAATCTTTTTCAAGTAAAACTCAAGGTATGAGCATTTCAGGCAAGGTAGGGAAAAAGGATGAAGAGGTAATATATGATTCGAGAGGTTTATTGGCTATCTTTTTCGCTGATATGGTGGGATACACCGCCTTAATGCAAGAGAGTGAGAGTGAAGCGAGGAAGCTTATTAAAACCATGCGAGCAAGTATGAAGCCGATCATAGAGGATTTCGGTGGAAAAATCCTTCGATATGTAGCCGATGAAACGCTGTGTACCTTTAGCAGCGCCATTATGTCCGTAACTGCCGCCGTGGAAGTGCAGAAACTCCTTAGAGAACAGAACTTGCTTAAAATTCGAATCGGAATACACGTAGGGGATGTGGCAGTGGAAGGAAATGAAATTTATGGAGATGGAGTAAATGTTGCCTCCCGTCTTGAGCCGCTAGCTGCTCCGGGAGAGATCTGTATATCACAGGATGTGTATAATCACGTACACAATCAGGCAAACATAAAAGCTGAAAGTATGGGTGCGCAAAATTTAAAAAATGTGAAGTTTGAAGTGCAGGTATATAGGGTGGTTATAGAATAGATATAAAGTAAATAATTAAGTTGAACCTACCGTCGGAAGCAGGATTTTAAATACGGTTCCTTTGTCAATCTCGGATTCAACCAATACTTTGCCTCCGTGAACTACCTCGATTATCTCTTTGACGACAGAGAGTCCGAGTCCGGTTCCCATCTCTTCTTTTTTGGTGGAAAAATATTGGTCAAAAATCTTATCGATTATATCCGGATTTATCCCGCTGCCGTTATCCGAAACAAAAGCCTCTACAATGTCACCATCGTCAGGGGGTTTCACTCCGACGATTATTTTCCTCTTAGGATTATCGGCTGTAGCGTGAACTGCATTCAGCAAAAGATTCCTGAATACTTGCTCGAGGCTTGAAAAGTCAGCAGATACCTCCGATTCACTACTGGCATAGGATTCTTCCATATTTACATGTTTGAGTTGTCCGAGTGGCTTTAAGGAATTAACCGTAGAGCGAAGTACTTCGCTTACCAGCAAGTTTTTCTTCTCAAATTTATCGCTTTTACCGAGATTCATATAGCCTCTTGTCAATTCCTTTATATTTTCGGAATGTTTGACGATAAGTTTCAGGGTATCGATTATCTCTGAATTGTGTTCCTTTTCAAGCTGTAATTGAGCGTTCATTAATATAACTGTGAGCGGGTTATTTATCTCATGCGCTATCTTTGCGGACATTTCACCGAGCGATGCAAGTCGTTCAGCTTCTATAAGACCTTGAATGAGGTCTGAATTCTTTAAAGCTAAGCCTACTTCGTGTTGCAGCGATTTCAGCAGCTGAATATCCTTAAAGGTGAAGTTAGCGCCCGAGCGTTTTCGCCCTAAACATAAACTTCCTATTAGCTTACCGTTTAGCACGATAGGGACGATCATCTGTGTGTGAATTTTGTCTATATCTTCGCGAAGAGCTTTAAAATCTTCCGGTATATCGGGAAATATCCAAATCTGATCAGTATGTATGGGGTCAAAATTCTTGATGAATCTTGCTATTACCGGCAAAGACAAGTCTAAATCAAAACCTTTAGTTAGACTTCTACTGTTCAAAATTTCTTCTTCCGTCAGACCATGAGCCACAGAAAGACGGAAAGTGGAAATATTATTCGGCTTTTCCTCAAAAAGTTCGACAATATAAGCATTTTGGAGGTAGAGTATCTCAACAAGCTGTTTGACCAATTCTTTGTATAGAGTGTGTGTGTCGGAGATGGACGAGAGTTGTCTGCCGAGTTGAAGAAGGGTGTTACGGTAGCTGTACCAATCGCGGTAAAAGAACCTATCGATAAGATATTGAATTCTTCTTCGTGCAGGTTCAAACAATAGCGCCGCACTTACGATAGTAAGAGTCATGAACATTCTGTTATTTATATCGTAAAAACTGCCTAAATATGAAGATGACAGATAGATTATAAGTATATAGACTATTACGAGGGAGGATAATACAGTGAAATAGACTAAACTTCTGTTTATAACTACCTCGACATCGAAGAGCTGGTAGGCAAAGACGGAAATAGCCCACGAAATCGGCACTGCAAACAGGATTACAAGGATCGCGTCCCATGAAATTAGTGTTTCGAATCCTAATAATTTCGGTAAAATTCGCAGGAATAAATATGGAAAGAGACCAACAGCCGAACCGTAAATGAACCAGAGAACCTGCATCTTCTGTTTCCTTTCCATCGGATTTCGGAGAACATTGAACAATATATAAAAAGTGATTACCACATAAACGAGCATGTAACCTGTGAACAGTTTATATACTGCATCATGCAGAGGAAAACTTTCAAGTTGCCTGTAAATTCCTCCTTTCCAAAGCGTATATAAAATGGTGGGAAGGAAGAGCGCCGTCGGCAGATAAGCAAGAGGGGCAATATAAGGCCGCTTTTTTAATATTTTCTTTTTATAAGGAAACCTTAGAGCGAAATTCAAATATAAGGGTGGTAGCATAGTGAAAAGTATCGCCCACCAAAAAGGGATAAGAATGCTCCACAAGTCGGTACCTGAACGTTCGCTGATGGGAACACTTACGGCATATGCGAGCAAAACAAAAATGTAGGATAGATTCCGTACCGAGTGTATCAACATTCGTTTGTAAAATATGAAGATACCCAATACAAACAGAACTCCTGCCAACATTATTCTCAGGATATTCTGCGTATATGAAAAACGATGATCGAGCGTTAGGCCCTTTCTAAGCGTTTCTCCGTTTCGCTCTATGACGATTGTCCTTTCAGAAGGGAGCGGTTTAGCCCATAACTCTCTCAGTAAATCTAATTTAGTATGAATCTCGGTTCCGTCAATAGTTCGTAAGATGTCTCCATTTCTCAGAAATGTCTTTTTTTCTTTGACTTCTTGGATAATTGCCCGGTCATTTTCGAATGAAAACACATAATGAATTTGTGGCCAATTAAACATTCGAACTAAATTGTTAACAGCAAGATAAAATGAAATAAAGACTACTATTGAGAAAAAACTGATTCGGGCAAATTTAGGTAGGGATAGCATTTATAAAATCAGTTACAATTAAAATATGTACCGCCAATCTGTCTTTAAAAACGAATAACTACTTGAAAATGCAAAATATCACCGGATATGCTCCATGTCAAGCAAGAAATTCTGACTAAATATGAAATTTATGGTATTACATCAATTTCGTATAACTATTGAAATTGCTTCATATTTTAAAAAAATAGTTTGGAATTGATAAAGGTAAATGCTACACTGTGAAGTCTATGTAGCAATTTGAGAAAAGTAAGGAAATCGTACAAATAGGAATAAAGGGGCAAACCGAGCGTTCTAAGCTTATATGATAGACAAAAAATACTTATCGACGGGTGATATAGCAAGTTATTGCGAAGTAAACGTAACTACCGTGAAACGGTGGATACGCGAAGGTCATCTCAAAGGTTTTCAGACACCGATGGGCCACTTTAAGGTTGTAAAAAGCGATTTCATTAATTTCCTGAAGGAAAATCAAATGCCTGTTGACGAGTCTATTTTAGGCAGCACGGAATTAAAGGTACTCGTAATAGATGATGATCCCGGAATGATAAAAACTATTGTCATGACTCTTGAAAGTCTCAACTATGATCTCAAGGTAGATACAGCCACCGATGGCTATGATGGTCTTATGAAGATAGGAAATGCGGTTCCCAATCTGCTAATTTTAGATCTGAACATGCCCAAAATCGATGGATATGAGGTGATTAAGAGGGTGAAAAATACTGAGGACTACAAATCTGCAGAAATTATGGTGGTTTCTTCCACTCTGAATGAGGAAACGGAGAAGAAACTTATAAACATCGGGGTATCAAAATATTTAAAAAAACCTTTTAAACTTTCAGAATTAAAGGAAGAAGTAAAGGTTTTACTCGGCTTGAACGGAAATTAAAGCTTACGGCAGACCTGAAGAGAAGAAATACCCACTGTAAGTCTTTAATTAACAAAGTAGTAAGGAAAATATATTTTATTGCACAATAGTGACAGCCATCACGGACAACATTTACCTATTTCGTATATTAGAAGCGTAATGGGAGTGAATAATCAAACAAAATCAATTTTTAACGAATCAAGCAGCACAATCAAATCAATTTTAATGAATAAAAAACTAAAAAATAATAAGGACGCGGAGGTACGAACAATGAGACACAGCAGATTGCATTTCAGAAACCTGCTTTTACCGTTAACAGTTGTAGCGATGTTGCTTTCTGTTGCTTGCGATTACGCAGCGACTACGGCGCCGGAATCGGCTAAGACATCTGCTACGTTAGCAGGAACGGCTACGTCATTAGAAGGTGTAAACTTTCTGAAGTGGAGCCCTAAGACAATGGCGAAGTTTTCAACGCTTAACAAATCAAATGTAGCAGCGAAGACGATCACGGTTAGCGCCGGTGGTTCGGTTGGCGGTACGAAGACATTTGGTAACACGGTAGAGATACCTGCCGGAGCGGTTGACGACAACACCACGATATCGGTACAGGTAAC